>CAMCCX010000034.1 GCA_945873305.1 Akkermansia muciniphila | reverse complement strand
AGCCCTGAATTTCTGGACTTATATTCCCACTGTGAAGAAGAGAATCCGAAAGCATATCCGGACTGAGAATGGTCACAGAATCCCGAACGAGACAATTTACATTGTGGAGCCAGGTATCTTGAGATGCGAGAGCCTAGGAGTGAAGCTTGAGTTTTCGCTTAGAGATCTCAAAGAAGTCTCAGAAGACGCCGAGCGTATCGAGTTTTCCTTCGGAGACCTTGGGCTTTGCACAATTCCAGTCCGTGCCTTTTCTGACAATGCAGCAAAGGCCGCCTTTATCACCGAAGTAAAAGCGAACAAGACGCTCCATCCAACGGCGGGCAACGCTCCAGTTTGAATTCGGGCTTCCATCCCCGCCGTGGATGAGCTAGACGTTCGTTGGATAATTTAAGATTTTTACACATACACATTATGGAATTGTTCGTTGATTTACTAGCTGCTTTGGTTTCCCGTGCTTCACTGGGAGATCAGATCCTCCAGTCTTTTCTTTGTGGTTTAGGCTTTTCGATACCTGGGGTCGGGCTATTCTTCCTCGGGCAGAAGGAATCGCGCAAGTGCGGGAACCCCGAAGGAGCGGCGCGTGTGAAGAGGGTGAGTTGGGCGATCATTGCATTGTGTTTTTCCGTAGGCGCTGTGATGTCATGGTTTTACGTTTGAGACTTTCCCTATTATGCGCTACCTATCATTCACCCTTGGTGAAGTCACCGAGTCTTCCGGCCATGTAGCTGCCCGTCGCAGGGGTTTCGTTATCGAGGCCGACGAACGCCTCACGGATAGTCCGAACGTGGTCGAGGTACTCAGAAGCCGCGGTTGGGGCAGCTTCGTGGGGCCGGTGTTCCCTTCCGAGACCTTCGCGGAGTTTCCCGAAGAACTTCTCCGGGGGGCAGTCATCCACGGCGTAGAGGGTGACAAGCGGTTCTGGGTAATCCCTTTCGACCGAGATCCTGAAGAAGAAGTGCCCAAAGTGCATGATGAATGACCTACGCCCTTTAGCGGTTACGGCAGGCTCCTCATAGCATGATGCGTAGCCGAGAGCCGCCAAGGCTCCCCCCGCCTGTTTCAACATGCTAGCTATCACCTCCGCAGAAGATGAAGAGCAACGAACAAGTCGTGACGCACCAACGCCCTCAACGGCTTTGTCCTCAGCTTTCACGGCTGCACCTCCTTCGCGGGCGTGGGCGCACTTTTGACGTTCGTTTGAGAATTTTCAGATTTCATAAATATGGACAATTTTTCGCATAAAGACATTTTTGACGTAGCATGGAAGCACTTTGATGTTATTGCCGACCAGCGGATGCGGGCCTTTAATTTCTACGTTCTGCTTCTCGCGGCATCTATTGGAGCGGCGCTTACAGCTCTTGAGCGCAATGCGGGATCATACGCGCTGATTATTTGTGGCTTATTTTGCATTGGTGCTGGCGGAGTCTTTTTGATGGTGGAAGTGAGAACTAGGAGGCTTTTGCAGATTCCGAAAGACGTGATGGTCGCACTAGAGATCGGAGACCACTGGCCACCTAATCTGAGGCTGTTCAGTGTGGACAATCTTCGGCAGGGTGGCTTTTTCAACGGTTTCATTTCTTACAGCGTGGCCTTCAGGTCTGCGATGGTGGCTCACATGGCGTTTGGTGCCGTGTTTATTGCGATGGCCTTCTGTCCCGACATCAATCCCACATCCCCTTCCAATAAGCACAAACCGCCCACACCAACATTACCGCCGCCCACAGCACAACCGTAATTACAGCGGCAATCATGACGCTCCCTCCAAAGATGAAGAAAACGAACAAGACGAGACACAGCAACCGCCGTGAAGCTCCTCAGTTTCGGCACAATCGCTTTTCAACAGCGGCGGTGCGTGCTCTTGGACGTTCGCTAGAAAACAAGATGACTCCCGACCAACAATTTCTTCTTGATCGCATTTACAACGGTATCGACCGAATGGAAGAACTGCACCTAGCCCAAGCCAATCAGCGAGAATTGAGCGCGAGGGATGCGGTTGATTTGCGAGATATGGCTTGTGGCCCCGGCACGATGGACGATCTCTTTGCATACGCGAACAGACCCAAGCGTGAGGTGCTTCAATACATGCAAGAGCACCACCCAGCATATTTGTCACGGCTGCTTGACAATACCCTTTCACCGAAGGATGAGGGATCATGATGCCCCATTCACCTCCACGCTCAGCGAGTGGCCAGCATCGCCCGCGAGCGATTCTTCCGACCATTATCACACCCCTCTGCTCGAATACTTCCACCACCTGCCACGGGTGCTCCGGACCGCCACGCCACCAGAAAAAACCCAAGCGAACAAGACGAGACACAGCAACCGCCACTAGCTGCCATGGCGCATACATCCAGCGTGGTTTCACCCTTCACCTCCCGTTTCGACGCTCGGTGTCGCTAGTGGCGGTGCGTGCTCTTTGACGTTGTGCAAAATCAAATATATGCTAGACGACATTACAATAACCGTTGGAAATTGGCATTATTCACGCTCAAGCTTGGGTAATAACAGCGAACAACCAACGTCAGAAATAGTTTTAAGTGGCACCACAACTTTCGTTAAATTTATTATGGGGGAACCAGTGAAGCTCTCTTACACTATGCACATTAAAGTCGCTTCATCCAACGAGATTACAAAAAGCGGTTATATAGAAATTCCGAAAAAATATGAGAATTACACCTCAATTGAAATTCATGCCTTTTGTAACGAGCAGGATTTTACACAATTACGAGACATACTGATTGAATTGAAAGCATCTGAAATTCTCTCATTAGATATATTCTTGAATCTTCGCTCTGAGGAATATGTCGAGAAGAACCTACTAGAGCCAACAAGAGGAATGTCTATTTCTTCATGGGATTACTGCGTGGGATACCACAAACACCCAAGATTCAAATGGCCATAAAGTTAAAGTTATTTACTTCGTTCGTGCTTCGGGGTCAGTCCCGAATAACAGACATTGCCGCTGCGTTTGGACTTTATGAACGGCGTGTGATGCGAGGGGGGGATCATGGAAAGAGAATGAGAACATCGATCATTTGAGAGGCCGGAGAGGGAGCTGAGTGGTGATGGAAACCTACTTGGAAAGTCTTTCGGGGATGGGTGGATCAGCGCCAGTCTTCAAGCGTGAGGCCCTCGAAGCGGCGGAAGTCTTTGGTGTTGTTGGTGACGACGATCCGTTGATGGCGCAGGCCGCTGGCGGCGATGAAGACATCGGTGATGCTGACGGGGGTTCCTTGATTGAGTAATGTGGCGTTCAGGCGGGCTGCGATGCGGGCGCTGGCGGAATCAAAGGGCAAAACCTGCAAGGATGCGACGAAGCGAGTGACCTTGGCGTGTTCTTGCGCACGATGTTCTTCCGGGGCTCGATCCGCGCCTTGGAATAGCTCAAACTCGGTGATTGCGGAAATGAAGCAGTCTTTCGGGCGACACGCGGCCAGTTGATCCACGACTTTTTTGCGGCCGCGCAGGACATCGATGCAGACATTGGTATCGAGGATCCTCTTCACAGGGTTTTTTCCTGATAGGCGGTTTTTTCGCGGGCGAAGTCCTTGCGGGTGATCCGGATGCTTTCAAAAAAACCCGCTGGCCAGCCGGTTTCCGACACTTCCTCGATGATGATCCGACTCCCCTCGCGGTGGATGGAGACGGGGCCGCAGCTGAGTTCAAATGCTTTTGGCAGCCTGACGGCGAGGGAGTTGCCGCTTTTGAAAATCTTCGTTTTCATGGATTCATTGTATCTACTTTCAAGGATGTACTGTCAAGCGCGGCAAGCCTTGGAATGGCGGAGCGACTGTAGCGGCGCTCTGTGCTGTGTGCTTCGGGGTCCCAAATAACAGGCATTGACGGCGATTTCCGGGATAGGATCGGTTCGGGCGGACGGATCTTGAAGTGGCTGACGCGCTTGGTGCCGCGCGGCAGGTGCATTTACCCTCAAGCGGGTTCATCGCCGACTGAAGTGAGATTCATGCCGGGAGGCGCCGGGTGCGCGCATTTCACCTTCCCAATCCGGGGCCACGGGGCTAAGCCGGGCCTCGCATGAGCACGAACCAACTCGATCAACTGAAGCAGTTTACGACCGTTGTCGCCGATACCGGAGACTTCGAATCGATGAAAACCTACCAGCCGCAGGACGCGACGACCAATCCGTCGCTGATCCTTCAGGCCGCGGCCAAGCCGGAATACCGCCACCTCGTCGAGCAGGCCGTGAGCGAGGTGAAGGCCAGCGGTCTCACCGGTCCGGCTCTGACCGAGGCGATTCTCGACCGCATTCTGGTCCTGTTCGGGCTGGAAATTCTCAAGATTGTTCCCGGCCGTGTTTCCACCGAGGTCGATGCCCGCCTTTCCTTCGACACCGCGGCGACCATCGCCAAGGCGCATCAGCTCATCGCCGCTTATGAAAAGGAAGGCCATTCGCGCGACCGCATCCTCATCAAGATCGCCTCGACCTGGGAAGGCATCAAGGCGGCGGAGGCGCTCGAAAAGGAAGGCATTCATTGCAATCTCACCCTGCTGTTTTCCTTCGCCCAAGCCGTCGCCTGCGCCGAGGCCGGCGTGCAGCTCATCTCGCCCTTCGTCGGCCGCATTCTCGACTGGCACAAGGCCGCCACGGGCAAGGATTTCCAAGGCGACGAAGATCCCGGCGTCATTTCCGTCCGCGCCATTTTCAACTACTACAAAAAATTCGGTTATAAGACCGAAGTCATGGGCGCATCGTTCCGCAACAAGGGGGAAATCCTCGCGCTCGCCGGCTGCGACCTGCTCACCATCAGCCCCGGCCTGCTCGCCGAGCTGCAAGCCTCCGACGAGCCGATCGCCGCGCGCCTCACCGCTGCGGAAGCGGCCGCCAGCGATTTCGGGAAGCTCAGCCTCAACGAGAGCGACTTCCGTTTCATGCTCAACGAAGACGCCATGGCCACCGAGAAAACCGCCCACGGCATCCGCGCCTTCTCGGCGGACATCGTGAAGTTAGAGAAGCTCGTGGAAGGCATGATGGCCTGATCGGCGGGTCGCCTCGCGGTCCGGCGCATTGCATCACGCAAGGCCGCGGGCCGCGAGCAGCTTGTCCACATACTTCGCGAGCATGTCGGTTTCCAGATTCATCCGCTGACCGGTCGCCGCCGCATGGAGGTGGGTGTGCTCCCAGGTGTGCGGGGTGATCCAGAACACCGCGCCGTCGGGCGTGAGCTCGGCGATGGTGAGGGAAATCCCGTCGAGAGTCAGGGAGCCTTTGTCGATGCAGAGGCGGTGGATTTCCGGCGGCAGGGAAACGCCGACGATGTGGTCCTGGCCGCTGGCTTCGAGGCGGGTGATTTGCCCGGTGCCATCCACGTGGCCTTGGACGAAATGACCGCCGAAGCGCTCGCCAACCATCATCGCGCGTTCGAGGTTCACGATCGATCCGGCGGCTAGCCCGCCGAGCGAGGTCACGCGCAGAGTCTGTGCTAGCAGGTCGAAGGCAACCCGCCCCGACGCGAGGTCCGCGACGGTGAGGCAGCAGCCGTTGATGGCCACCGAGTCGCCGAGCGCGAGTTCGGCGGCGAAGGGGATTTCGAGGGTGAGCCGCGCTTGTTCGCCTTTTGACTCAAGGCTGAGCACGCGGCCGATGGCTTCGACGAGTCCGGTGAACATGGAATTTCAGGGTGCGGTGATTTGGACTTTCTCCACCGGCGCGAACATTTCGTCGATGCCCCGGTCCGGGAAAAACAACATGCAAAGCGCGACGATGATCGTCGGTAGAAGCGCGGCGAGCGCGAGTTTTACGGGAGACACTCCCTCGCCGAAAAACTTGCCGAGCAGCGCCTGGCCGGCGGGGTTCGGCGCGTTGGCGATGACGGTGAGCCCGCCGCCGGTGACGGCTCCGGCGAGGACGGCGTATTTCAACTGAGGTGAGAGCCCTTCGACCTGGCTGGCGAGGAAGGTGATGGCGGCGTTGTCGTTGAACGAGGTGAGGATGGTGGCACCGACGAACAACGGGATTTCCGACAGGCTCGAAATGATCGGCGCGAGCCACCAGCCTTGCAGCCCGCCGTGGATGACCAGCCCGGCAAGGAAGAATCCGACGAGGATCGGCCCGCGGAGACTGGCTTCGTTCTGGTGGTTCGCGGTGGCTTGGGAGAACGCGAGGAAGAACAGGAAGCCGCCGATGAATAACGGCGGATAGTGGGAGAAGGCCACGGTCCAGGCCATGAACGCCAAGTGCGTGAGGGTGATGAACAGCGGCATCCGGCGCTTCTCCTGAATCATGTCGCCCACGCCGTCGCCATCATGGTCGCCCGCCCGTTTCTCCATCGCTGCGAGTTCCTTGCGGAAGAAGAAGTAGTAGATCGCGCTGGAGACCAGGATCGAAACAATCGCCTTGTCGCCGTAGTGGAGGAACATTTCGGAGCTGGTGATTCCCCATTTCTTGGCGACCATCAGGACCGGCGGCGCGGCGAAATTCGTCATGACGCCGCCGATGGAAATGTTGACGAAAAGCAGTCCCAGCGTGGCGTAGGCGAACCGCGGCGACGGCTTGAGTTGATAGAACTTCTTGGCCAGCAGCATCGCGGCGATGGTCATGGCGCCGGGCTCGGTAATGAACGAACCTAGCAGCGGAGCCACGATCATGATCGAGAGCCACCAGGCCGCCGGAGTCTGCTTGCCGATGCGGGCGAAGTAGCTGAGGCAGGACTCGGCGAACTGCAAAATCGGGCGGGTGGAAGCGAGCGCCATGATGATCACCACGAACAAGGGCTCGGTGAAATTGACCCCCATGATGTAGGCTTTCACGGTCGTCAGGTCGTAGAAGGCGACGATCGCGCCCATCAGGGCGATGACCCAGATGCCGAAGATCGCCTCCACCTCGCCGAGGAAATGGAGGAGGGTCGCCTTGAAGTTGACGAAGTCGTCGGCCTCCGCCGTTTCGTGACGCGCGGCCTTCAGGCGGCGGACCTTGGCGTCGTGATCGTGCTGCACCTTGTGGGAGAGCTTGGTGATGGGGATGGCGAAAAAGGTGTGGATGATGGCGAGGACGAAGATGATCGTCGCCACCAGCAGGAACGGCTGCTGCTTGGCGCGAAAACCGAGTTTGGCACCGATGCCATCGAGCCCCATGGCTTTTTCCCGATCGGCGAATGTCGCCATCTCGGTGACGAACGCAGGCTCCTTGGCATGGGCGTCCGCGGCAAACGCACGGGCGGGGACTAGCAGGAAAATAACGGTGAAAAGCAGAACGAGTGATTTCATCAGGAGGCGGCTCAAAGTCCGCAGAATTCATAGGCAAGGCGCGAACTGCGGGCAAGGGAAACCGGGAGCGAGGGAAAGCGAGTGGTTGACCCGACTGCGGATTGCGGTGAAACTGGCGGCGTTTTGTCAGACGTGGAAACAACAGTTCAGAAGACCGGCGCGCGCCCCAAAAGACGCTGGAAGTATCGGCGCTGGTTTTTTGTGGCGGCGCTGCTGCTCGGGTTGCTTTGGCTGAATGGTCCGGGATTGCGGCTGATCGCACCCCGCGCGGCCATATATTTCCTGGAAAAAGCCGGGCTGCGCGGAAATTTCAAAGTCGGCGGAAGCCTCACCGGCGGCCTGTCGATTTCCGACCTGAAGATCGAAGGCGACAGGGAACTTGCCAGCTTGAGTATCGACCGGCTGACTCCGGATTACCAATGGCGCGGTCTGTACAGAGGCCGTTTGGATGGCTTGGAGGTGGACGGCGTGCATGTGGATCTCCGGCTCGGACTGAAGAAGGAAGATGAGAAAAAGCCACCGCTGGATTTAAAGAAACTCGTGGAAACCCTGCGCTCGGTGCGGGGACGGATCGTGCCCGTGGAGTTCGATCTGAAGAACATCAGCCTCGCCGCCACCCGCGATGGGAAGCCGCTGTTGGCACTCGCGCCGAGCCGCGTTTCCCACAAGTCCGGCAGCGGGGAAATCCTGCTCGAACTCGGCGTCCTCACCGAAGCCGCTGGCCGCGAGTGGCCGGCGCGGGAATCCACCGTCATCTGGGCGCCCGACGCGCTCCTGATCGCGCGCGTCGACCCCTATCCGGGCGTTAGTTTGCGCGACCTGTTCGTGCGGCTTCCGGCTGGTGGCGAGCCGTCGGCGGAGGCGGAGCTGCATCTGGACGACGCGGTGTTCGTCGTCACCGGCGCGGCGGGTTTAGCGTCTGCCAGGATCGACCTCCGCGAGGGCGGGCTCGATGTCGCGCAGGCTGCGAAACGTTTTGGATTCGAGGTCCCGGCCAGCGCGACGCTCACCTCCCTGGCCGTCGAGCTGGACCAAATCCTGCCGCGGCCGAGGTCGGCGACGGGCACGGTTAGGATGTTGTTGGAAAACATCGTCTGGCAGGATTGGAGCGCGTCCGAGCTGGGAATGGACGCGACGGTTGCCGCGGACCAGGCGTCGGTCACCGCCCGCGGAGTCATGCTGGGAACCGCCTTCTCGCTGGACGCCGCGGCGCCGGTCCTGCGAGGGGACGGCCGTTTCGTGATTGGCGCTGCGCAAGGCCGTTTCAACATCGCGGACGTGCCCAAGCTCCTGCGCGAACTCGCGGTCCGCGTGCCGGCCATCGATCCGCAGGCGCCGGTCCCCGCGTCGAGAGTGGATGGAAATTTCAACGTCGCCTTTCTCGCGAACAAGCCTCAATCCGCCACCGCCGACCTCGTCTTGAAACCGGACGACGACACGCTCGCTTCCACCGTCGCGCTCAAAGCCCGCTGGGCGCGAGACCAGCCGATCGGCGCGGATCTCACGCTTGATGGCCTGAAAGCGGCGATCGACTATCACATTGAGCCGGCCACCTATCATGGCATGCTGGAGTTTGACGAGTTCGACAGTCGCCGGATTGACCGCTGGCTCTCCATCGTGAGGGTGAAGCCCGGTGGTGCCGCAAATCTATCCGGACTGTGGACCGGCAAGGGGGAATTGAAAACCGGCAGACACCTCGGCGAGCTTGACCTGAGCCAAGCCAGCTGGGCGCGGGAAGAAATGGCTCCCGTCACCGCCATCGGCACGCTCCGCTACGACTGGCCGGCGGGCTTCGAGACGCAAGGGCTGCGGCTGCGGATGAACGAACAGACGGTGGCGCTCGAAGCCGCGCTTGCCGACAATCTGTTGGAGCTCCGTCATTTCCTCTGGAGCGACGGCAAGGAGGAACTCGCCGAGGGCACGGCCAGCCTTCCTGTGCCGCGGGATTTCTCGAAATGGCGCGACACGCTCGCCAAGGACGCCCGGCCACTGGCGGTCTCCATCAAGTCGCGGGTGCTTTCGTTAGGCTTGCTCAAGGAGTGGCTGCCGGCCATGGAAAAACTCGACCCGCGCTCCACCGGCCAGCTCGATTTACAAATCTCGGGAACCTATCCGGAGCCGGTGGTCGAGGCTGTTTTGGAAGCCAAAGACCTGCGCTCGCCCACCCAGCCGAAGCTCCCGCCCGCCGATTTGAAGCTCGTGCTAGCCGGGCGGGACGGACGCCTAACATTGGATGGAAGCGCGACTGCTCCGGACTTCCCCGCCGCGGTCATGAAGGCGTCCATGGCGTTCCGGCCTGCCGAATGGGCCGAGACGCCCGGCCTGATCAAAGAAGAACCCGTGGAAGCGCGCGTCGATCTCCCGCGCGTGGATTTCTCGCGCTTCAGCTCTCTTGTCCCGGTCGCCGACCGCATCGCGGGCATCGCCACTGGCAACATTCTCGTCTCGGGAAAGGTCGGCAAACCCGAGCTCAAGGGGACCATCGACCTAACCGGGGTCGGCGTTCGTTTCAAAAGCGACCGCTTCCCCGCCGTGGAAGGCGCGTCCGCGTCCTTGGACCTGGCCTTGGACCGCATCATCCTGAGAAGCCTGAAAAGCAGCGTCGCGGGTGGCAGCTTGCAGGGCGACGGCTCGCTCGCGATCACCGACGGCAAGCCGGGCGAAATCAACCTGCGCCTTCGCGGCGATCATCTGCCGATCGTTCGCAACGATGTCCTGATTCTGCGCGCCAATGCCGATCTCCGGCTGCAAGGTCCGTGGCAGCAACCGGTGCTGTCCGGCAGTGTCGGAGTGGTGGACAGTATCTTCTATCGAGATATCGAGTTGCTGCCCATCGGCTCGCCCTTCGTCGCCCCCCGGGCGGCGGCCTTGCCGAAGATCGACGCGCCGAAAAGCCAGCCAAGCTCCATTCCCGAACCGTTCCGGAACTGGGGGCTCGACGTGCAGGTGGGCACCCGGGAACCGCTCTTGATCCGGGGAAATTTCGCCACCGGCGAGGTCACCGGAAATGTCCGGATCGGCGGCACGTTCGGTGCTCCCGCGCCGGATGGAACCCTTGAAATCAAAAATTTCCGCGCGGCACTGCCGTTCAGCACGTTGTCTGTCAGCTCGGGAACGGCGACCTTCACTCCCGCGTCCGGCTTCGATCCGCTGCTGGAAATCCGCGGCACCGCGGAGCCCCGTCCCTATCGGGTGACCGTCTATGCCTACGGTCGCGCCTCTGATCCGCAGCTCGTTCTAACTTCAAATCCACCGCTGCCGGAGAACGAAATCATGACCCTGCTCGCCACCGGCACCACCACCTCCGGACTGGAAGATCCGCAGGCGGCCTCCTCGCGTGCTTTGCAGCTGCTCGTGGAGGAGATGCGGCGCGGTCGCTCCCGCATCGGCCGGCGGCTCCGGCCTTTGTTAGGGTTGCTGGACCGGGTCGATTTCAGCCTCGCCGAGGCCGATCCGTATTCGAGCGACTCCTTCTCCACCGCCACCTTGTCGATCACGGACCGCTGGTTTCTTTCCGCCGGAATGAGCGCGACCGGCGACTCCCGCGTGCTCGCGATCTGGCGCCTCTCCTTCCGGTGATGAATCTGTTACGCACCAGTTTGATCGTCATGCTAACGGCCCTCACCGCCGTCGCCGAGACGCGCGTCCGGATCACCGGAATGAAGCAAAAGACCGAGAATGAAGTCCTGGATCTCATGGGCGGCAGGCTGGCCCATGTCTGGGCGAATGCAGCCGCGCCGTCGCGCGCGGACGACGCCGCGTTCCTCGTCCGGCAGGTGTTGCGGAAGGACGGTTACATCGATGTCAGGGTGGATTGGAAAATCACCGGCCCCGCGGAAATCGTGCTCACCGTCCATGAGGGAGGGCGGCTTTCGCTGGGGCGCATCAGCGTGAACGGCGTGCCGCCCGCGCAAGCCGAAAAGCTCGCGAGACTTTACACCCGTCCAGCGACGAAAGGTCGCTACTTCGCTTCCAGAGACGCCCCGTTCCGAGAGGAAGACGTGGAACCCGGGCTGTCATATCTCCGCCAGGAGCTCAATGCCCAAGGCTATTGGGCGGGGGAGGTCGCCATCACTAACCGGACCATTGAGCCGGCTTCCGGCGCGGTCGATATCATCATCGATGTCCGCCCGGGGCCTTTGCATCCCATCAGCGAGGCGAGGATCGTGAGTATGGACGGTCGCGGCGTGTCCGAAGCGCAAGCGGCTGTGAAACCTTACGTCGGCAAGGCCGCCACCACCGGGAATTTGAACGCGATGCGCCTGGCGGTGGAAGAGTTGTTTGTCAGTAGCGGTTACCCTGATGCGAAGATCTCGATGGGCCGCACCCTCGACGCCTCCCGATTCGTCCCTGAGTTTTCCATCAATCTGGGAAAGCGAGTGCGCCTCAACCGGATTGAGATCGAGGGGCTGGTACAGACCCATCCGAAGCGAATCGAAGGCAGGTTGAAACCCCTTGAAGGGGACTGGTATGACGAGGCGGCGATGAACAAGCGCCTCCGGGGCTTTCTCGCCACCGGTGCGTTTTCCTCCGCCCGCTTGGAGACTCATGAGATCGAGGGCGATCGCATCGATGCGACCCTTCATTTGGAGGAAGCGCGCGCCAAGGAGATCAGCCTCGCCGCGGGTGCCGATTCCTATCTGGGGGCGCTCCTGCGGACGACTTACACCGACCGGAATCTGATGGGCGGGTTGCTCGGATTCAGCGCCGGATTCGAGTTCAGCTCGCGCGGGGTGTTAGGCGAGACGCGGCTCACCGATCCGTGGTTCATGGGAACCGATGTGGCCGCCAGCGCCCGCGTCTATGCCCTCATTTACGACCGGGAGGGATACACTTCGTTTGAAACCGGTCTGGAGGGGACCGGCACGTGGGAGTTTGGAGATCACTATAAATTAGAGGCTCTCGCCGGCTTTTCCTTCGTCAATCTCAACGAGGACGGTCTCCCCGCGTCGGAGCTCGGGGAGACCGTTTACGGCCAGCCCCGCCTCCGCGTCACCCAGACGCTCGACTACCGGGACAGCGCGGTGCTGCCCAAGAATGGCTGGCATCTGGCGGCTCCGTTGGAGATCGGCTCCGCCATGGGCGATCTATCCACTTCCTATGTCCGCGCGGAGCTTTCCGGCGCGTGGTATCATACCTTCGAAAACGAATGTCAGATCGTGCTTGGCGGGGCCTATGGAATTCTGATGCCCTCCGGCGAGGGGGTGGACCTCCCGATCAATCTCCGCTTGTTCAACGGTGGCGCGCACAGTGTCCGCAGTTTCCCCGAGCACGAACTGGGGCCCGCCGTCGATGACTATCCGACCGGTGGCGAGGGAATGTGGCACGCGAACGCCGAACTCATCCGGAAACTTGCGGGCAGTCTCAAAGCCGTCGGTTTTGTCGATGCCGGCAGCCTTTCGCGGGAGTTCGACCAACTCGGTTTCGGAGACGTTGAGCTCGCGGTCGGGTTGGGTTTGCGGCTGGATCTGCCCATCGGTCCGGTGCGGTTAGAATACGGCTACAACCTCACCCGGGATCCCGGCGAGCCTGCTGGCACGCTCCATTTCGCCATCGGCGTGGCGTTTTAAGAAGGCCCGGGGCCTTCTGCCGGGGATTTTCCGGTTTGTCCGCAACTCGGCACCGAAGTTGCTAAAGAGGAGGCAAACCTATGTCGATCCACGTCGCATTACATCATCGCACGAGCTACCAATACGAACGCCCGGTCGGCCACGGCGCCCACGTCGTGAGGCTCCGGCCCGCGCCTCATTGCCGGTCGAAAATCCTCTCCTACAGCCTGAACGTCGGGCCGATGAAGCATTTCATCAACTGGCAGCAGGACCCGCAGGCGAACTATCTGGCGCGGCTGATGTTCCCGGAACCGACGGCGCGACTCGACATCGAGGTGGATCTGGTCGTGGAAATGTCGGTGCAAAACCCGTTCGATTTCTTCCTCGCGGAGACGGCTGAGAATTTTCCCTTCGCCTACGATGCGGAGCAAGCGCGCGAGTTGGCGCCATTCATTGCGGTGGAGAAACCGGGTCCTTTGCTCGCGGGTTTGATTTCCCGCTTCAAGGGGAAAACCGGCCGGACCATCGACGTGATGGTGGAGATCAACGCCGCCTTGCAGGGCACCATCGACTATCAGATCCGGATGGAACCCGGCGTGCAGACGCCGGAAGAGACGCTGCAAAAAGCCTCGGGGTCGTGCCGCGATTCCGCCTGGCTGCTTGTCACGCTGCTGCGCCATCTCGGGCTGGCGAGCCGCTTTGTCTCGGGCTATTTGATCCAGCTCAAGCCGGACGTGAAGTCGCTCGACGGCCCGGTCGGCTCGGAAATCGACTTCACCGACCTTCACGCGTGGACGGAAGTCTATCTACCCGGTGCCGGCTGGATCGGCTTTGATCCCACGTCCGGACTGCTCGCTGGCGAGGGTCACATCCCGCTGGCCTGCTCGCCGGATCCGTCCAGCGCGGCCCCGGTCACCGGCGGCGTGGAGCCGTGCGAATCCGAGATGGAGCACGAAATGACCGTCACCCGGATTTACGAATCGCCGCGCACCACGCTGCCGTATCGGGAGGACCAGTGGCAGGAAATTTTAAGAACCGGCCGCAAGATCGACAAGGATCTGGAATCGATGGACGTGCGTCTGACGATGGGCGGCGAGCCGACGTTTATCTCGATGGACGACTTCGACGGCGACGAGTGGAACAACTCCGCGGTCGGCCCGACCAAGCGGATTCTATCCGGCCAGCTGATCAAGCGGCTGCGCGCGAAGTTCGCGCCCGGCGGGCTGTTGTTTTACGGTCAGGGGAAATGGTATCCCGGGGAAATCCTGCCGCGCTGGTCGCTCGCCTGTTACTGGCGCAAGGACGGCCAGCCGATCTGGGAGGACGACTCTCTCATCGCGGACGAGTCCCGCGACTACCAGCACGACGCCACCCACGCGGAACGCTTCGGCCACGCGCTCGCTTCGGCGCTTGGGGCGGACCCCAAGTGGCTGCTGCCGGCCCACGAGGACGCGCTTTATTACATGTGGCGGGAAAAGCGGCTGCCGTCTAACGTCGATCCGCTGAAATCCAATCTGAAGGAAAAAACCGAGCGCGAGCGCTTCACCCGCCTGTTTGAGCAAGGGATCGATGAAGTCATCGGCTACGCGCTTCCGCTGGAGCGGCGGATGACCGCGCAAGGGATGTGCTGGACCAGCGGCCCGTGGTTTCTCCGCGACGAGACGCTCTATCTGCTGCCCGGTGACTCGCCGATGGGCTACCGCCTGCCGCTCGATTCGCTGCCGTGGGTCAAGGAATCCGAATACCCGTGGCACGTGCCGCAAGACCCGACGCGGGCGGTATTGAGTTTCCCGCCAGCTCCCGGCCGGGTGCTGGCGCATCACCGGCGCGAGCTGGACAAAGCCACTGCCAGCCTGGATCGCGAGGGCGAGAAATCCGCCGCCAACCGGCCGTGGGAGCGCAAGCCCGACGATCAGGAATCCGCCGCATGGATCACCCGCAGCGCGTTGTGCATCGAGCCGCGCGACGGCCGCCTGCACATTTTCCTGCCGCCGGTGGACGATACCGAGGACTTCCTCGATCTGATAGCGACCATCGAACAAACCGCAAAATCCCTGAAAATACCGGTCATTCTCGAAGGCACCGCGCCGGGCTATGATCCGCGGATCAGCGTGGTGAAAGTCACGCCCGACCCCGGCGTGATCGAGGTGAATCTCCAGCCCGCAGCGTCGTGGGAGGATCTCGTTAGGAATACCTCGGTGCTTTACGAGGAAGCCCACCTGTGCCGTCTGGCCACCGAGAAATTCATGATCGACGGCCGCCATTGCGGCACCGGCGGCGGCAACCACATCATCATCGGCGGGGAAACTCCGTCGGACAGCCCGCTGCTGCGGCGTCCGGATTTGTTGCGGAGCATGATCACTTTCTGGAATCATCATCCGTCGCTGAGCTACTTGTTTTCCGGCTTGTTCGTGGGGCCCACCTCGCAGGCCCCGCGGATCGACGAGGCACGGAACGACTCGATCCACGAGCTGGAAATCGCCTTCAAAACGCTCGAAGGCGAAATCGCGCCGTCGCCCTGGCAGGTGGACCGCGCGTTCCGGAATTTGCTCATCGACCCCACCGGCAACACCCACCGCGCCGAGTTCTGCATCGACAAGCTTTACAGCCCGGACAGCGCCACCGGCCGGCTCGGATTGTTGGAAATGCGGAATTTCGAAATGCCGCCGCACTACCAGATGAGCCTCGCCCAGCACCTTGTCCTGCGCGCGCTGGTCTCGCGTTTCTGGCGCGAGCCCTACACCAAGCCGCTCGTCCGCTGGGACAGCGAAATCCACGACCGCTGGATGCTGCCTCATTTCATCTGGCAGGATTTCCGCGACGTCCTCTCGGACCTGCGCGAGCAAGGCTACTGGATCGAGGACGACTGGTTCGCGCCGCATTTGGAATTCCGTTTCCCGCGCATCGGCGAGTTTTCGAAAAGCGGGATCGAAGTCGAGATGCGCCACGCCATCGAGCCATGGCACGTCCTCGGCGAGGAAGGTGCGGCGGGCGGCGCGGTGCGTTACGTCGATAGTTCGGTGGAGCGGATGCAGGTCTTCGTCCGCGGACTAACGGGCGAGCGGCACGCGGTCACTTGCAATGGCGTGCGCGTGCCGCTGCATCCTACCGGCACACACGGCGAGTTCGTCGCCGGCGTCCGCTACCGCGCGTGGCAACCGCCGAACTGCCTGCACCCGACGATCCCGGCGCACGCGCCGCTGGTGTTTGATCTGCTGGATTCCTGGAACGACCGCTCGCTGGGCGGCTGCACCTATCACGTCGCCCATCCCGGCGGCCGGAACCACGACAGTTTCCCGGTGAATTCCTATGAAGCCGAGTCCCGCCGCCTCGCCCGCTTTTTCACGCACGGCCACACCGGCGGGAAAATGCGGGCCATCGAGCCTCCGGCGAGCCCGGATTTCCCCTTCACGCTGGACTTGCGGATGATCCCGTAGAGCCTGTGCAGGTCGTCTGCGGACGATTCTCAGATCCATGGCCGAAAGCTTCCGCACCCAATCCACATCGCCGCCTGTCCTCGGGGCGGGCGGTCCGGTGTGGGATGAAATGAGCGATCCGCGCGGTCAGGTCAGGCCGCATTGGTTCAGCATGGGGCAGAAAATCCAGCGCTGGAGCACCGAGGAGCGCGGTTCCATCGCCGCCGCCGCCGCCCGCATGATCGCGGATTTGGGAACGACCTTCAATGTTTACAGCGACGTTGGCGGCGTGGGGCAACCTTACGAGCTCGATCCCGTCCCTTTGTTAGTTCCTGCCGCGGACTGGGCGCAGGTTTCCGCCGGGCTGACGCAGCGGACGCGCTTGATCGACACGGTTCTAGCGGACTTATACGGCCCCCAACAATTGCTGCGTGAAGGGCTGATCCCACCGGATCTGGTGAACTCCAGCCCGGCCTTTCTCCACTACGCGCGCGGCGTTCAGCCGGTGGGCGGGCGCTTCGTCGTCACCACCGGTTGTGATCTCGTCCGCCTGGCTAACGGCCAATGGACGGTCTTCCGCGACCACACCAGCGCGCCGGGCGGGCTGGGCCAGGTGTTGGAAAACCGCAACGTCACCTCGAACCTCTTGCCTGACCAGTTCGAAGCCCTGCGCATCGCACGGCTCGGCGCGTTTTTCGATCTGGAGCGCCGCACGCTGCAATCATTGCTGCCGACGCGCGGCGAGATGCCGAACGTGGTTTTCCTCACGCCCGGTTTCCGCCACCCGTCGTATTTCGAACATGCTTATAAAGCGCGTCTGCTAGGTTTTCCGCTGGTCGAACCGGCGGATCTCACCGTCCGCGAGCGCCGCCTGTTTTTGAAAACCCTGTCGGGCCTGCGTCGCATCGACGGCGTCGCCAGCAGGATCGATGACGACGGCCTCGATCCGCTCGAACACTGGGTCCGCGGCCGCGGCGGGGTGCCGGGAATGGTGGAGGCCTGGCGCACTGGAAATGTCGCGCTGGCCAACGCGCCGGGCTCGGGTTTCGCGTCGAGCCCCGCGCTGATGCCGTTCCTTCCCGGGATTTGCCGCAAGTGGTTCGGCGAGGAAATCAAGCTTCCATTCGTGGAAACCTGGTGGCTCGGCCAGCCCGACGTGCGCCGCCGCGTGCTTGAAAATTTACAGCGCTACGTCCTGTTATCCGCGTTTCATCGCGACTCCCATTTGCCGCTCCGCTGCGCGGGTCTATCACCCGCCGCGCGCAAGCAGTGGATGGCCGCGATCGAGGAGCGCCCGTATGATTTCGTTGCCCAACTGGACATCACTCCGAGCGAGGCGCCATCGCTCGAAGCACGGGGAATCCGCCAGCGCCCAGTGATCTGGCGGGCCTTCACCGTGAATGCGGCGGGCGGTCCGGTCGCCCTGCCGGGCGGTCTCGCGCGGGTGGGGAAAGCCGCCCAAGCGCCGCAGTTGTGGCCGCTGCACGCAGGATTCACCAAGGACGTGTGGGTTTCTGATAGTGCCACGGATTCCAGCTCGAAGGCCGAGGTGAAAAGCCCGCTGCCGCTGAAAGACCGGCATCCGGCCGCGCTCGAAGTTCCGAGCCGGATCGCCGAGCAGTTGTTCTGGGTCGGCCGTTACGCGGAACGCATCGAGCTGGCCACCCGCTTGCTGCGGGTGACTTTGCGCAATCTCGGTGGAGAAGCGGGTCGGCTCCAACAGGAGCAACTCGCTGCCTGCCTCACCTTGGTCCGCGGCAGCAATCTCGTGTCCAAGGAGACGGTGATCCAGCCGGGGCAAACCCTCAGGATTTTGTCGGGCCTGATCCACGACCCGGCGGCGCGCGGCGGCATCGCCAGCCTGACGCGCTCCCTGCTGCTGAACGCCGCCGCCGCCCGCGACCGCCTATCAGACGATACCTGGCGCTTTTTCAACCGTCTCGAAGGCATCGTTCATTTTCCCCAGGGACTGGCGAGCACGGCGGATTTGCTAGGCACTCTCGATACGTTGGTTCTCCATCTCGCGGCGTTCGGCGGGATGCAGGCGGAGAACATGACCCGCGGCCAGGGCTGGCGTTTTCTCGAAGTCGGCCGCCGCATCGAGCGCGCCCTGAGCGGACTCAAGCTGCTCCGCACGGCGGCGGGGCAGGGGGATGGCGAGCCGCCGCTGCTGGACCCGCTGTTGGAAACCTGCGACAGCGTGATGACCTACCGCCGCCGGCATTTTTCACGGCCGCGGCTGGACGCGGTGATCGAGCTGATTTTCTTCGATCCGACGAATCCGCGCTCGGTCGCCTATCAAATCGGTGTTCTCGACCGGGAAATCGCCTTCTTCCCCGGTGATTCTGATTTCGGCCTGCTGCCGAAAATCCGCGAGCATTTGCAGGAGCTTGACCAGCGGTTTCTCAATCCGGTCGCCCCCGATGAAGGCGGTTTCGACGGGATCTTCACCTCGCTCGAAGTCTTCGCCGACATGCTCACCCAACATTATTTCAGCCACTCGGCGCGACACGTTTACTGAACATGAAATACCGGCTCATCCATCGGACGAAATACTCCTATCAGGGAGCGGTGACCGTCTCGCATCATCTGGCGAGACTGGCCCCGCGGACCTTGCCGGGGCAGCGTTGTCCGTGGCACGAGCTGGAGATCCATCCGGTGCCCGTCGGCCGGGGCGTGCATTTGGATTCGTTCGGGAACGCGACCGCTTATTTCGAGATCGAGGGCAAACACGAGGCGCTCGAAGTCACCGCTCGCAGCTTGGTGGAAGTGTTCCCCACGCAGCATCCCGATGCCCGTTCGACGCCGGCATGGGAGCGGGTTCGCGATGCCTGTCAGCTAGAAAAACTCACCCCGGGCTCGGAAGCGGGCGCGTTTCGTTTCGGCTCGCCGATGGTCCCGCTCGGCAAGGAATTCGCGGACTACGCCGAGGCTGAGTTTTCGCCGAGTCGGCCGATTCTGGAAGCGGTGCTGGGTCTGACGAACCGGATTTTCCGGGATTTCAAATTCGACCCGCGCGCGACGGAGGTGAGCACGCCGGTTTCCGATGTTTTGAAAAAGCGCGCCGGGGTGTGCCAGGATTTCGCGCATTTGATGTTAGCCTGCCTGCGCTCGCTCGGCCTGCCCGCCCGCTATGTGAGCGGCTATCTGGAGACCGCGCCGCCGCCGGGGAAGGCCCGGCTAACCGGTGCGGACGCGTCGCACGCCTGGGTCTCCGTTTTCTGCGGCGAGTCGGCTGGCTGGATCGACACCGATCCCACGAACAACCTGCTGCCCGGCGAGCGCCACATCACCGTCGCCTGGGGCCGTGACTTCTCCGACGTGAGCCCTCTGCGCGGCGTGACGCTCGGCGCGGGCGGGCAGAAGCTCGACGTCGCCGTGGACGTGATTCCCGTGGAGGAGCTGTGAGATCCGCCATTTCGCGGAAATGAGTTTAAAAAGTTGGCCCGCCGCCTGCTAAACGATAGCCATAGAACCCATGGAAATGTTTAAGGGCTACAATCCCGGCAAGTTTTACGACGAGATGTTTGGCGGCGACGGTGCCGTCAGAAGTCACTGCGCGCCGCTTCTCCAGAAGTTCGGCAAGATCGACCAGCGGGATTTCCTCGCCCGCAAGGCGAACTCCGAACTCTACTTCCTCCGCCAAGGCATCACCTTCAACGTCTATCACGACGATCGCGGGACTGAGCGGATTTTCCCGTTCGATCCGATTCCCCGCGTGATGCCGGCGAGCGAGTGGGAGCACCTGGAGGCCGGGCTGACGCAACGGATCGTGGCGCTGAACCTGTTCCTGCACGATATCTATCACGACCAGCAGATCCTCAAGGACGAGGTGATCCCGCGGTTTTACATCGAGCAGGCGAAGCACTACCGGCCCGAGTTCCGCGGGGTGGACGTGGCGGCGGACACTTACATCCACATTTGCGGCAGCGACCTGATCCGCGGCGCGGACGGGGTTTACTACGTGTTGGAGGACAACGGTCGCTGCCCGTCGGGCGCGTCGTACCTGTTGGAAAACCGCAATGCGCTGAAGCGGGCGTTCCCCGGGATTTTCGAGACGCTGGGCGTGCGTCCGGTGGATTCCTATCCGCGGGATCTGTTGAACATGCTCCATCACATTTCGCCGCGCCGCGAGGGAGATCCGGTGTGCGTGTTGCTCACGCCGGGCTGCCATAACAGCGCGTATTTCGAGCACTGCTACCTGGCGCGGGAAATGGGCATCGACATCGTCGAGGGCAAGGACCTGGTGGTGGTGGACAAGTTTGTTTACATGCGGACGACCCGCGGATTGCTGCGGGTGGATGTGATTTACCGGCGGATCGACGACGATTTCATCGATCCGGTGGTGTTCCGGAAGGACTCGGTGCTCGGCGTCCCCGGCCTGATGAACGCCTACCGCGCGGGCAATGTCTCGCTGGCGAACGCGGTGGGAACCGGCGTGGCGGACGACAAGGTGATCTATTATTTCGTGCCGAAAATGATCGAATATTACCTCGGCCAGGAGCCGATCCTGCCGAACGTGCCGACCTATCTGGCCTCGGAGGAGGCCGATATGAAATACATTCTAGCAAACCTGCCCGAGCTGGTGGTGAAGGCGGCCAACGAGTCCGGCGGCTACGGCATGCTGATGGGACCGACTGCGACGAAGGACGAGATCGCGGAGTTCCGCGACCGCATCATCGCCGATCCCCGCAACTACATCGCCCAGCCGGTGATCTCGCTTTCCACCTCGCCGACATGGTGCGACGGCGCGATGGAGGGCCGGCACATCGACCTGCGGCCATACATCATCTATGGCAAGGACGTGAAAATCGTGCCGGGCGGTCTTACCCGCGTCGCACTGACGAAAGATTCTCTGATCGTAAACTCTTCCCAAGGCGGCGGCAGCAAGGATACTTGGGTGCTGCGCCACTAAATTCTTATGCTCTCCCGAGTCGCAAATACTTTATACTGGATGGTCCGCTATGTGGAACGGGCCGACAACCTCGCCCGCTTGATCGACGTCAACCAGCAGCTTCTGTTGGATTTCGAACGGCTCGACAGCGAGCGGCTGCGGGGTTTCTGGCAGCCGATCATCCTGAGCACCGGCGACGAGGAGGCTTTCAGCAAGCTCTACGACGACAGCGGCAGTGACGAGGTGATCCGATTCCTGACCGATGATCCGCGCAATCATAACAGCATTACGTCCTGCATCGCCCTCGCCCGGGAAAACGCGCGGACGGTCCGCGACCAGTTGTCCGACGAGCTGTGGGAAGAGCTGAATGCCTTGTATCTTTTCACCCGCTCGGACGAGGCGCACCGCTTGATCGAATCCGACCCGCCGAAGTATTATGAGAACATCCGAAGATCGGTGATGACCTTTCTTGGAATCGCGGCGTCCACGATTTCGCGCAATGAGGCATGGGAGTTCATGGATCTCGGACGGCATTTGGAGCGGGCGGACAAGACCACGCGTTTCCTCGATGTTTCAAGTTATCTGCCGCCGGGAGCGGATGGGTTGGAGGCGATCTCGCCGGGGGTTCTCCATTGGACGGCCATCCTGCGTTCGTGCGGGGCGATGGGCGCGTTCCGTGCGGCGCAGCTCGAAATCAGCGCGCGGGGGATCGCGGATTTCCTGATTTTCTCAAAGGATTTCCCACGCTCGGTGCGGTATTGCATCGAGAAGGTGGATGCCGGTCTCCACCTGATTTCCGGAACGCCGCGCGGGTCGTTTTCCAACGAAGCGGAGCGCGAGGCCGGGCGGGTGCTGGCGGATTTGAATTTCGGGTCGACGGAGGATGTCTTCGCGACGGGACTCCACGATTATCTGGACGCGCTGCAAGGGCGGTTCAACCGGATAGGAGCGGAGATATTCGAAACTTACGTGCTGATGCCGGAACGCATCCAGAGCAGTCCGGGGCCGAGGTCGTCGAGTCTATCCGACGTCGCTGCCTGGCAGATGGAACAACAGCAACAGCAGCAGTGAGTGATCCCAATGAACCGGTCCCGCCCGCGTCCGGCATGAAGCTCGCGGTGTTTCACCGGACGGTGTTCCACTACGGGATGCCGGTGACCCACAGTGTGAACACGCTGCACCTTGAGCCGCGGACTTTCCCCTATCAGAAAACGATCGGGGCTTTGATCCGGGTGATTCCGGCAACTCGCGTGCGGCGTTTTACGGATCTTTTTCAAAACATCACGCACCACTTCGAGCTGCCGGGGGCGCATTCGAAGCTGGAGATCGAGAGCCGGATCAAGGTGCATAACCTGCCGTTGGATATCTCCGTGGCGAGTCGCGCGGCGACTTTGGAAGGTTATGGCGACTCGTCGATCCGCGAGCAGGTCTGGCCGTATTTGCAGGAAAGCCGCTGGGTTTCCCGGCATCCGGAAGTGTGGCGGCAGGCGGTGGATGTGACGGCTCCGTTCAAGGCGGTTTTCGATCAGGCGAACGCGCTGATGGAGTGGGTTTACCGGGAATTTCGTTATGAATCCGGGGTGACGAGCGTGAACACCCATTTGGAAGAGGCCTTCCAGATGAGGCGCGGCGTTTGCCAGGATTTCACGCACGTGATGCTTGGCTTGTGCCGGGCGGTGGGAATCCCGGCCCGCTACGCTTCCGGCTATCTTTACAACGGCCCGCGCGACACGCTCGTCGGCGCGCAGGCTTCGCATGCGTGGGCCGAGGTCTATCTGCCTGCCGCCGGCTGGATCGGGTTCGACCCGACTAACAATACGCTGGCCGACGAGCGCTACGTGAAAATTTCCGTGGGCCGCGACTACGAGGACGTGGCCCCGGTGCGCGGGAGCTACAACGGCACCGCACACTGCCGGATGGAAGTGCAGGTGGAGGTGGAGAAAATTTAATCAGAACGGCTTGGCGAGGCCGAGCCACGCGGCGGTCACCGCGGCGGCGATGGACAGGGCCAGGACGATGGGACCCGGCAGGACCTTGCGCTTTGCAAGAACGGGAGCGACGCCAAGGAATAGCCACAGGCCGAGTTTGATCATCCACCAGGATTGACCCATCGGCGGCTTTTTCAGCATGGCGAAGCCGACGAGCAGGATGAGGACGAGCGAGATGCCGTGGAGCATGGAGGCTCCCTTTTTACCCGAGCCGCCTAGCAGTGTTGCGCCGAGCGAGCTGAAAAGGGCGATGACGCCGGCGAGATGCAGTGTTTTGAGGATGATCGGGTCCATGGGATGATTGTGCTGCCGAAGTCTCTCCGCATCGGGCTCGGGATCAAGGAAGTTCGGACTGCGGCTGTTACTTGAAAACGGCCAGCACCGCGCGGTGGTCCGAGGCTTTGTCCCAGTCCGCGTCGTCGATGATTTTCGCGGCGGGGAAATCGACGTCTTTGCGGAGTTCGCGGGTGACCATGATGTAGTCGATGCGCGAGTAAAGATCATGCAGCGCCCAGTGGTGGGTCCACGCGTCGCGGTGCGAGTCCTTGGCGGGGATGGCGGTTAGGTAGGTCGGGTCGTTGTAATTTCCGGTGATCGTTTTGATCGTGGGAGTGGCCCGGGTGTCGTTGAGATCCCCGTAAACGACGAGCCGGGCGTCCGCGTTGGTTTTGAGAATGGAGGTCACGTGACGGCGCAACAAGCGGGCTTCGTTGAGACGGATGGCTTCCTGATCGCCTTGTTCGCTGTCGCGCTTGGATTTGAGATGGGTTCCAAGGAAGCGGTAGGATTTCCCGCGTGCCTGGATGGTGGCATCCAGAATTCCGCGGTTGATCGCGAAGGTTTGGCCGGCGAGCCGGTATTCGGTTTCGGCCGGTTTGGCGGTGGAGGTGATAGGGAAACGTGATAGCAGTCCGAGGTGGCGGGTGGGATCGGAGCCTCCGGTGTAATGTGAATGCGGAAGGTTCAGGCCGGCGGCTTTGAGGTCTTCCTGGATTTCGGCGAGGTCCGAGGCTTCGCCAATTTCGCAGAGGCCGACGACATCGGGCGTGTGGCGGGCGAGGATGGCGACGACGGCCTGTTTTTCGGATTCCGGCTTGGGCGCGCCTTTGAGGGCTTTCCGATCGACGTAGCGATCCATCGTCAGCCAGTTTTCGACGTTGTAGGTGATGAAGCGCAGCCCGGATGGGGAAACTGTTTCGGATGAAACCGTGACGGATTCGGAGGCCTCGGGAATCTCGATTTCATCCTCGGCTTCAGCCGTTTCTGCGGGGGGCGGGGCGGTGGTTTGAGTTTCCGGCGTGTTCCAGGGCGGAGTGCCGGTTTTCCGGTCGCAGGAAAGAGTTCCAAGCACCGCGGCCACACCGAAAAAAGCCCCAAGAATTCTTGGGGCTCGATGCTCAAATGAAGCCGCGAGCTGGCGAAATCCCATGCGATCAGGATTCCCGGGGTTCTTTGCCCGGAACTTCCTTCACGCGGGTTTCAGTCTCGGAGCGGGTGATTTCGTGCTCGAAATCTTCGCGCGCTTTTTTGAATTCGCCCATGCTTTTGCCGATCCCGCGAGCGAGTTCGGGCAGCTTCTTGGCTCCGAAGAGCAATAAGATTATGATGAAAATCACAACCATTTCCTGCATTCCAAATGATCCCATAATTTTAGTAGTGTTGGCGGACGAACGGTAGTCCGGTTCGATGCGCTTGCAACGCATTTACCGTGAAACGGACGATGATCTTCCAGTTGAATGATCGATTTGCCCTCAATGGCAGACCGGGCAGGTGTTCAGCGAGGTGAAAAAGTCGTTGCCCTTGTTATCGACGAGGATGAAGGCGGGGAAGTTTTCCACGGTGATTTTCCAGACCGCTTCCATGCCGAGTTCGGGGAAGGCGACGACTTCCTGCGAGCGGATGTGTTCCTGCGCGAGCAACGCGGCGGGTCCGCCGGCCGAGCCGAGGTAAAAGCCGCCGTGGGCCTGGCAGGCGTCGGTGACTTGTTTCGAGCGGTTGCCCTTGGCCAGCATGACCATCGAACCGCCGTTGGCTTGGAAAAAATCGACGTAGCCGTCCATCCGTCCGGCGGTGGTCGGGCCGAAGGAGCCGGATGGCAGGCCGACGGGGGTTTTGGCCGGGCCGGCGTAATAGACCGGGTATTTCTTGAAATATTCCGGGAGTTCGCCGGTTTCCTCGAGGATTTCCTTGAGCTTCGCGTGGGCGATGTCGCGGGCGACGATGATGGTTCCGGTCAGTGCGAGGGCGGTGGTGACGGGGTATTTCGAGAGCGTTTTGAGGGTGTCCTCCATCCCGAGGTCGAGGTCGATCGGGACGCCTTTGAATTTCCAGTCGCGGAATTTCTCGGGGATGAACCGGTCGGGATTCTTCTCCAGCTTTTCGAGGAAAATGCCGTCCTTGGTGATTTTCGCCTTGGCCTGCCGATCCGCCGAGCAGGAAACGCCGATGCCGACGGGGCACGAAGCTCCGTGACGCGGCAGGCGGATGACGCGGACGTCGAGCGCGAGGTACTTGCCGCCAAACTGGGCGCCGATCCCGACTTCGCGGGCCATGGCGAGCAGTTCGTTTTCCAGCTCGATGTCGCGGAAGGCCCGGCCGTGCTCGTTGCCCGAAGTCGGCAGTTCGTCGTAATAATGGGTGGAGGCGAGCTTCACCGTCTTGAGGCAATTTTCCGCGGAGGTGCCGCCGATGACGAAGGCGAGGTGATAGGGCGGGCAGGCCGCGGTGCCGAGCGACGCCATTTTTTCCAGGCAGAACTCCTTCAAACGCTTCGGGTTGAGGAGGGCTTTGGTTTCCTGGTAGAGGAAGGTTTTGTTCGCCGAGCCGCCG
>CAMCCX010000033.1 GCA_945873305.1 Akkermansia muciniphila | reverse complement strand
AAGCAAACCATCAACAAGAAACCAAGCCGCTATGGTGTCCTAATTGTGAGGCAACGCTCCCGGTCGGTCAGGAACCTTTCGGTGTGCTCGATTTATGAGGCAACAGGGGTAGTCACGCTTGAGGGAATTGTCACGCTGGTCAGTCCGCTGCAGCCACTAAAAACAAATGTCCCGATGCTCGTGATGCCGGAGGGGATTGTCACGCTGGTCAGCGCCGCGCAGTTAGCAAATGCAGAATTCCCAAGGCTCGTGACGCTTGAAGGAATTGTGACGTTCGCTAAGGCGGTGCATGAAGCAAACGCGTTAGTTCCGGGGCTCGTTACCCCGTCGGGTAGATTCACAGTGGCCAACGCGCTACAAAAGTAGAACGCGGAATTTCCGATGCTGGTGACTCCGATAGGAATCGTCACGCTCGTCAACTTGTTACAACCCGAGAAGGCGCTCGGCCCGATGGTTTTAACCGGATCGTAAAGGCCCGTCACCGAATCGTAAATCGTAGTCGGAATCTCGACAGCTCCGGTCGCGTTTGTCGGATAATCCGTGATCGTGATGGTTGTTCCATTGTCGACGTAAGTAAAATCCCCAGACACATCGGCCGCCGCGATGCCCGCCAGGCAGAGCAACACAGCCGGAACCTTCGGCCAGAGTCTTGTTCGGCGGACGGGCGGTTTGAAACCGGAACTCCGGAAAATCTGAAAAAGCCGGACAGACGAGCAATGGGCAGCAGTCATAGCGCTGGTTGAATATTAAGAATTCCAAATAAACGCAATCCCAACCTCGCGATTTTTAAAAATTCCCAACCTTCCCCGAAAAACCGGGAGGGAATCACCAAATCATTCGCCCGCGGGCAACTCGGGAGCATGACTTCGCCGCAAGCAATCCTTGCCGGGCCGGGCCGGGACGTTTACCCAAAGCGCATGCAAGACGAAGTTCGCGCGCTGTTGATTCTCCAAGACCGTGACCGCCGCCTTTTGGCCTTGGCCAAGGATCTGGCAAAACTCCCCCAGGACGAGGCCCGGGCGAAGGCGAAGCTGGCCGGCGACGAGGGCGCCCTGGCGAAAGCCCACCAGGCGCTGCTCGACTGCGAGCTGCGGGTGAAAAAAATCGAGCTCGATGCCGAGACCCGCCGCACCACGATCAAGCGCTTGAAATTGCAGCAGTTTGAAACCCGCAAGAACGAGGAGTTCGTGGCGCTCGGCCATGAAATCACGCGCTACGAAAAAGACCTCGACGATTTCGAAACCCAGGAGCTCGAAGCGATGGATGAAGTGGACCGGTTCCGCGCCGCGCAAAAAGCCGCCGAGGCTGCGCTCGCCCACACCCGCAAGCTGGTGGACGAGGACCTCGCCTCGATCGCCACGCGCCACGCGCGGATGGAGGCGGACCGCCTGGAAATCCTCGCCGAGCGCGAGAAGCTGCTGGCCAACGTGCCGGAGAGCGTCATCCCGCTTTATAACAGGCTCATGAAAACCAAGGACGGACTCGCCATCGCGCCGCTGCGCGACGGCAAGTGCGAGGGCTGCCACATGAAGCTCATCGCCTCCACGGTGATGAAGGTGCAGACCGGCAAGGAGATCGCCCAGTGCGAGGATTGCGGCCGGATTCTCTACGTCGAGGAGTGAGCCCGCTGTCAGTAGTTGACGAACTCCTTGCGGAGCTCTTCGAGAACGACCAGCCAGTTCATCATGGTGATCGGCGGCAATTGCGCCGGGTGGGTGATGGGGCTCAGGTTGACGGTGATTTGGCTGGGATCAATCGCGGCGCCGCTGAGGTTTTTCGAATCTAGCGGACGAACGGCGGTGCTGACCGTGTCGCTGGCGAGCGATCCGACCTGTCCGCGGAGGTCGACGGCGAAGGGATTCACATCGACTCCGTAGCGCTTCTCCGGAGAGAACAGCGAGCACGGCGGGAAGTAGCTGCCGGTGGGGTTGGCCGAAGTGACGGGCGGCGTGTAGCCGGAAGGCGGGGTCATCGCGGCGGTGTTGAAATCGTCGCCGATGTAGAGCCGCAGGTTGGTGACGAGCGAGAAGCCTTTGGTGAACGGCGTGAGATTGCCGCATTCCCTGAGGATCACGCCGTAGTCGTTGTCGGTGCAGGGGATATACGGCTTGTATTTGGTGGCGTTGTTGAGCCCGGTGGAAGAATAGTCCACATTGACGACCAGCGAGTTGTTAATCGCCGGGCCGGCGGCTCCCATCGACGTGAGCAGGGCGGGGATGCGCTCCGGATAGACGGTGACGCACTTCTGCCCGCTGGCGAGCGCTTTGATTTCCGAGGGCCCCCGCGTCCGCCAATAGCCGGCCTTGAAAGATCCGACCTTGGGGTCGCCAAAGGTGTTGTTGTTGAAGGCGATCGTCCCGGAAAGGCTCTGCCGGAAGGTGAAGCCGCCACTCACTCCGTAGGCCACGTCCACCGGGGTGGCGAAGGTGTAGCTCTGGTTCTCATCACACACCTTGACGTAGCCCGGCGGCAGCGTCGTCTGGGTGGCCGCAGTGAGCGGCATGTTCACGGAGGCACGAGTGCCGTTGGTCTGATAGTAGGTGAAACGCAACATCGTCGGCGTCGGGTCGGTGGAACTCACGACCCCGGTGATGTCCATCCGCATCGCGCATTGGAGCGCGCCGATGGAATAGTTGTTCCAACTGGTGGTGGACAAGGTGTTGGATTCGGCGGCTTGAGAGAAGCGATCGAAGAATTCCGCCCCGCGGTTGATCGGGATGAAGGCGGAGCGGCCGCTCTCGGAGGCGAGGGACACCGGGAAGAAGGCTCCCGACGTGACTTGATAGGATTCCCGGACTCCGGGCGTGAACGGGCTCTTGGTGAAGCTCTGGCCGCCGACGGTGGTATCGCTCGACAAGGTCATTCCCCGGCGGCTTGCCAGCGCGTTGATCGCGGTGGCGCCGAGCACCTCGGCTTTTCCGGCGAAGACGCCGCCGTCGATGGTGACATTCTGCCAAGCACCGCCCGAGGCGTATTGGCCGAGGGACATGAAGGAGGACGCGGAGATGGCCAGCTGCGAGGGGATTTCATAAATCGAGAGCACGAAATTCCGTTTGTTGCGCGCGAGATAGGTTTTCTCGCTGTCGTTGCCGGCCACGTCCACCGAGAACGCCCACCAGTTCCGCTTGGCCACGAAATAATCCCCCGGCTTCGCGTAGCCGAAGTTGATCTGCGGGTATTTGACGAGGTTGAAATTCGGATAGGACGAGACCGAGAGTTTGACGTCGTTCTGGGCAAGGCTGCTGTAGATCTTTTGGCTCGAGATGATCGGGTAGGTGAAATCGCGGCTGTTGGTGGTGGAATCGTTCGAACTCAGCGGCGCGGGATAGCCGGTGCCGAGGCTGCGGTTGATTCCCGCCGAGACATACCCCGTTTCCGAGGGAATCGCGGCGAATATCTTGCTGGGAGAGCCCAGGATCGAGTCTCCCGTGTTGGCGAGCTTGAGATTGGCGACGCCCAAGGAGTTCTGGAGGTTGCTGGAAATGGACGTGCCCGCATTCGCTAGAACCAGGGATTCCGTGAAGATGTTCTGCCAGCTCAAAGGCTCCTTGACCCCCGTCACGTTCGAACCCGACTGCATCGCGCGGATCGCGCGGTTCGGAGCGATTGCGACGATCGCGCGGAGAATCGCCTCGTTCTTCTCACTGTAATCGACCCGCAGCTGGACCTGGGAAGTGACCGCATGGGCGGCCATGGCGCTGCGGTAGGCGTAGATCGTCAGCAGCGAGAGGATGGCCCCGGTGGAGAGGACCATGAGGAAGGAGACGTAACCGGCTTTCCGCCTGCTGGAAGGAGAGGTTTTCATTGCTGCATGGTTCCGGAGTAGGTGATCTCTTCACTGTTAGGACCGGTGAGGGTCATTCGGAGAATTCCGTTCTCCATCGCGAACGAGACGTTCCTCGGCGACTTGCTCACCGCCCACTGCGGAGTGCCCAGCACTCCGCTGACGGGAACCACGTAATAATAAAGCGCGTTGCCGGTGCCCCGGTTTTCGAACGACATGATGGTGGCCCGCATCGTGCCGTCCGGCTGGCGGAAGTTCAAAACCACCACCGGCGAGGCGGTCAGGAAGTTCTGGGACTTGTAGAGTTTCAGGAACGCGAGCTGCTGGTTGAACAAGGCGAGCAGCATGGTGCCCGTCGCCAAGCCCAGCATCATGGCGATCGACAACTCGATCAGGGTGAAGCCCCGGCGCAGGCGTGGAAAACGGGAGTTCATTGGGAGCGCAGGACGGTTCGGGATTTCGCGTAGGTCTTGGTGCCGACCGTGTAGGTCAGCACGCTTTGGGCTTTCCAGACCTTCATGGCGGCCGGGTTGGTCGTCACGGTGCCGCTGCCGCCATCGATCGGATAGTTGCCGGTGTCCGGGATGCGGGTGCGCACGACGTTTCCGGCGAGGACGGTGCCGCCGGGCATGCGGCCGATCGCGACCGCCGTGGTGGAGGTCGCCGGATAAGCGGGCTAGGGCGAGTCGGCGGCCAGCAGGTTTTCGAAAGGGATCCGCTCGGCGAAGGACCGCTCGTAGGTCATGTAGGCGTCCGACACCGTTTGACGGAGCATCCATTGGCGCGGCGAGAGGATGTTGAGCGAGAGCTTGAGCAGGACGAGTCCGAGCACGGTGAGGATGGAAAGCGAGATCATCGCCTCGATCAAAACAAAGCCGCCACGGAGTGATCGCGCCTTGCGGAGCGGGCGGAATGTCCTGAAACTCGCGCCATGGGCAGGCGTTTCCGCAGTTGGACATTCGGTACCGGCATTCTCTTGCTGGCCGCCGGGCAAGCGCTGGCGCAAGCCTTGCTGGAGCCGCCCTACGGATTGCGCTGGGGCGATTCTCCGGAAAAGTTGATTGCTTGGGCATCCCGACATTCGCTGGATGTCACCATTTCCCTGCCGGGAGATCAACCCGCAATGCGGGTGGTGAAAATCGAGCCGAAGAAGGGCTTTCTGCCCGAAACCCAGGCCGGCGCGGTGGAGGGGCGCTTCCTCACCGGCAAGCTTTACGAGCTGACCGTCCACTACTTCGATCCGCAAGCCTCCGCCGATCTGATGGAGACCCGGTTCGAGGCGCTGCGCAAGCAAATCGCCCAAGATCACGGCACGCTGCTGACCAACCAGCAGCAAAGGGCGGTGGCGGACCAGTTCGTGACTCGGACTCAATCGTTTCATCGGGAGCCGGTGAAGGGCCTGTTCCTCCTGCTGGCTTTCACCGAGGTGGAGGATTTGTTGCGGAAATCCAAGGAGGCGAGGTTCTCGCTGATCTATCGAAATGACAACTTCAGGAACGAGTTGCTGAAGGCGTTGAAAGCGCCGTGACTCACTCGATGGTGGTGACGGTGGTGTTCAGGTTGATGGTACGGTCCAGGTCGAAGCTGATATAAGCCAGACGGTCGGTTCCGAACGGGGTGACGGTGAGGATTTCCATCGTCCAACGGCCGTCGCTGGTGAAAACGCTATCATAGTTGGTCAGCGAGAGCACCCGGCTCACGGGAATCGAATCGTTGATGACCAGGGCCGATCCCGGCACGATTTCCCCACTCGTTCCGAGCACCGGATTGCCTTTGTAAACCTGGGCATAGGTGGTGGAAAACGGATACAAGTCATTCAAGGCCAAGGTCACCGCAGGCAGGGTGAACTTGATCGACTGGTTGTTGGCGATGCCGGAAATAGTCCCGTCGGCGACCGGCCAGACTTGGATGAACTGGGCGGCGATTTGAGATTCCGGCGCTTGGTAATCCTCAAGTGAGAAGACCGAAAAGCGCTCCTCACCGCGGATCTTCGAGCGGTTGGCTCCGGGAATCGAGGTCAGCGCGTAGGTCAAGGTCTGAGTGCCGTTGGTCGTGATCGACGACTGGCTCAGCAAGGTGGCCTGGCTCCGGTCGATCCCCACGCCCGTTCCGCCGACGCCATAGGACTGCACGTGGCGGAGAAACTTGACGCTCTTGGAAGGCTCGGGATCGGTGGCGCCGTTGAGCAATCCGCTGAGGGTGACATCGACGTAAAACGGACGGTCCGCCCGCGTTCTCACGATCGCGGAGGAGTTGTCTTGCGAGCGGATTTTCACCATCGCGACGGGAATGTAAGTCCCCACGTAGCAGCTTTCGAGCGGGTATTCCGTGAGACCGGTGTCCGACGAGGATTTCATGGTCCACAGCTCGAAGCGCGCGCCGCCCGGATTGATTTCCAGGGAGGAAAGCTTCGAGCCGTTGTCCGCGACGATGTCCGAGGCATCCCAGGTAATGCCCTCGGGCATCTGGAACTGGCGGATGTAGTTGACGTAAGTGACGGTTTCGGCCGCGGAGGCCGCCCCGCACAGGCACCATGCGGAAGCGATGCAGAGACGAAGAGTTTTCATGATTGTGGGATTTTTGCGGTGGTTTCAACGGGAACCTTGAGCGGAAGAACGGAGATCGGCCCGGCTTGATAGGTCGCGACGATCAGGTTGGCGGATTTTGAAATTTGTTTCTGGGTGACCTCGGACATGGCGCTGGTGCCCGCGGCCTGGACCCGGGAAACTTCCACGGTGGTGATCCAGCCGCGGTTGAGCGCGTAGAATTGCGCCCAACTCAGGAGTTTCGCGCCGGGCTGATACTTGAGCCGGTCCGCCAAATTTTGCGGAATTTGCAATACCGCCCGCTTGGGCACCAAGGTCACCATCCCGTTGAAACACAGGACCTCCGAGTCGCCGATCAAACTTTTCATGGGATTGGCGGTCGAGGGATCGGGGCCCTTGGCGGCGGCCAGCTTGCTCATCGGGTCTTCCTGCGAGGTCTTGCGATATTGCAGGGAGAGCTCCTCGTGGGTCGCCGCGTCGCGCATCTCCGCGCGGGCGGTGACTGCGGTGAAGACGCTGAACAGGGAGAGGACGGCCAGGGATTTCATGATGTTGGATGGATTTGAGTGTTAGCGGATTTCGTCATCCACGCCGCCGGAGGGATCAACTTGGCCGTTCGGTCCGCCGGAGCCTTGGCCCGGGTTGGACACGTCCACACCGTCGAGGTTGTTGCCGTGGCCATTGTTGGGATGCACCGTGCTGAAGGTGACCAGCAGCGCCTGGTCCTGCAGGTCGAAGCAGTTCATGCTCCGGTTGGTTTGCCCGAGCTCCATCAGGATGATGACGCTCATCGGTCCGATGTTCACCTTGCCGGTGGAATCCAGATAGGGCTTCAAAAAATTCTGGAGCGATGATGACGCGGTGAGCGGAAACGAGGTCGGAGGAGTGGCACCGTTGACCAAGGCCACCACTTGGAGGTTCGAGCTCTTCGTGGTATAAAAAGGACTCCAGACACCGTTCTTCACATAGCGGCCGCCGAAGTCGAAGGTGTCGTTGGCGGCGGCCTTCTTGATGTAAAGCGAGTAGGCGGGCTCCACATCCGACTGGATGCCGTAAAAGAGCTGTTTATAAGCGCCGCCATTCACGCTCATCCGGGCCTCGGTGTAGAGCGGATCCTTGCCTTGGGCGGGATCACACGCGGTGACTCCGGTCCCGATGGGCTGCACGGAGACAAAGATGTTTTTCTGGGTGACGGTGATGGTCCCCGGAGGACTGATGAACGCCACGTCGCTCACCTTGCTGGGATAGAGAATATTCCAAGTGAGAGTGGGCTTGGTGCCGGTCTGCACGACGGTCGGATAGGCCGACATCACCCCGACCGGAACGGACGGGATGGTTGACGAAGGTGCCGCGACGCAACGGGATGACACAAGGGTGCTCACAATAATGGCGGCTGCCGAGACGGCAGCCAGTTGGCTGGTTTTCATGGCTGGTTGTAAGGGTGGGATGTCTGGAAAAACCCTTCCGTCTGGGACCTCAAAAGCGGGACTTCTTTTGAGAGACGAGCGGCCCGGATCGGGCAAGGGCTGGGGTCAGCGAGAGATTCTCGATGAACCCAGCCGATTCGGGACAGAATCCCGATCCGGGTCGCCTGAGGCGCTACTGGGACGGTAGCAACTCAGAAAGAGTGGTTTGGTTCCGGGTCCAACGACGGGTGAGGTCGCGTGAATCGGGGTTAGGTGTTGAACAGCAGTTGTCAGGCGGGTGATTTTTTCAGCGCTGCGGCAAGGCAGGCTCGCGGGACCAGTTTTTCCATGGACCACGCGGCACTTCCTGGTCGTCCGCGAAGCGCCACTCGACGGTGGCTCCGCTGCGGAGTTTCAGGAAATCGCGGACGGCGGGGCTCAGATCGATGCCCGCCGCTTGATTGCGGTTGGGGCGGGCCGATTCCTTGCCGAAAACGTATTGCCAGTGATCGACCTCGAACGGGCCGACATCCTCCCACTGGGCGAAACAGACTTTTCCCTCGTGGTGAATGGCGACCCAGCGGCCTTTGCAAACGGAAATCCCGTCGCCGCGGTAGCTTTCCCAGAACCAGGGAATCACCTCCGACGCCTCCGGCCGGTGCACGCCGCCTTTGGCGACATCGTTGTAAGGCAGCGCGACGTAAAACGGGTTGAGAGCCGGCACAAATCCCGCGGGAAGGTAGCCTTCGCGGCGGTCCGGCTGGTCGTAACCGCCGAAATTCGCCTGCCAGTTCTGATCCCACGCACTCATGGTGTTGGGAGTCGGGTTGTTTTCGGTCGGCAGCTCGCCCACCTAGAACACGGTGGCGGTCACGTTGCGCGTCCATGGGGAAGCGGCCCGGAACGAATCCCGCGACTGCTCCATCACCACCCGCGCCGCAGCCGGCACGCCGAACGGATCGCTGAGCGAAGGCAGAATCGCCCGGCGGCCTTCGAGGAAGCTTTCATGGACGTTCAACAAGCGGTCCGACAAGCGGGCGGCAGCGGCGGACCCGATCAGGGTCGCGCTGGCAATTCCGGTTGTGATCCACAAGTTTTTCATCTCTTCCGAAGGATGGGTTTAAACTCGCGATGGCTTAAACTTGCTGGAACCATAAAATTTTAATGAAACTTAACAAGAGGAAACTTCATCAAAGTTTGAACAACTTTCAAATCTCGCTGTCTCAACCAATTTCCCTTATAAACAAAGGGAATTTCAGCCAAACCCTCCGCCCCATTCCTGCCTTTCGGATCGATTCGAGCGGCTGTTTTCGCCGAAATCTGCGCCTCGCACGCCCCTTGAGTAGTCAAAACGGCTGAAAATTTCAAATTATTTTTACAAATATTGAACAAATCCAAACTTTATTTTTAACGCGATCGCGTAAGGCGGAATCCGGCCGCTTTCACGGCCTGCCGGTCCCGAAGCGGCGGTCCAGCTCTTTGATGCTGAATTCCGTGAGCGTCGGCCGACCATCGGCCGCGCAATAAGGCAGCTCGCAGGCGAAAAGCTCCGCCAGCAGCGGCACGGTCTCAGCCAGCTTCGGAATCACCGGGGCCGCGGCTTTTTTCGCCAACACCCGCGCCAGACGATCCATGGCGAATCTCGCGCCCGGAGCCGGATCGTGAAGCAGCTCGTCCATCAAGGCCCCGAGAAACGGCCGCGGGTCATCCACCGGCAAGCAGGCGGGCAAACTGCGGATTTGCAGCGTGTTCCCGCCGAACGCCTCGACCTCGATGCCGGCCTCCTGCAATGCCATTCGCTCCCGCAGGACGAGATCCAAATCCCGCGGATCGAGTTCCAGCAGGACCGGCACCAGCAAACCCTGGGTTTGCAAAACTCCGTCGCCGTGGTTCAGGAGTTTCTCAAAATAAATCCGCTCTTTCGCCGCTTTGGGATCGAAAAGCACCAGCCCGTCCCCGCTTTCGAGCAACACGAACCGCTGATGCAGCAAGCCGATCAGCCGGAAATCCGGCGCCCCCCCGGCCACAGGCGCCGAGACCGTTTCCACCACCAGCTCCGGCAAAACCGGCTGCGGCGCGTGAAAGACGGCCGCCCTCGGCGCGATCTCCACCGCGTCGTCGTTGGAAAAAACCGGCAGCGCCACCGTCCGCGGCGGCATTACAGGCGCGGCTGGCCGCAAGCCGACCGCCACCGCCTCCAAAATCGCGTCCCGCACGTCCACCGGCCGGTGAAACCGCACCTCGCGCTTCGCTGGATGGACGTTCACATCCACCAAAGTCGGCTCCAGATCGATCCACAGCCACGCCGCCGGATACATCCCGTCGGAAATCGCGCCGCGAAATCCTTCCGCCAGCGCCCGCGAAATCACCGCGTCTTCGACCGGCCGACCATTGAGAAAAACGAACTGATGCCGCCTCCCCTTCCGCGCGTGGCTGGCGGGCAGCACGTAGCCTTGCACGGAAATCCCGTTGCCATGTGTCAGCGGCAGCGCGAGCAGCTCCCGCGACAAATCCGTGCCCAGCAACTGCCGCACCCGGTCCACCGCCTTCGCCGCCGGCGGCAAATCGAACACCTCGCGGTCATCCCGCCGCAGCCGGAACCGCACGTTCGGCGCGGCCAGCGCGTGCAGCCGCAACTGGTGCTCGACGTGCGCCGCTTCCGTCGTTTCCGCCCGCAAAAATTTCCGCCGCGCCGGCATGTTGTAAAACAGCGCCTTCGCCTCGATCACCGTCCCCGGCGCGCAACCCGCATCCCGCACGTCGCGGACTTTCCCGCCGTCCACCACGATTTCCGTCCCGGAAACCGCATCCCTCTCCCGCGTCACCAGCCGGAACCGCGACACACTTGCGATGCTCGGCACCGCTTCGCCGCGGAATCCCAGCGTCAGGATCGCCGCCAAATCCCCTGCCGTCCGCAGCTTGCTCGTCGCGTGGCGTTCCAGCGAGAGCAGCGCGTCCTCGCGCGACATCCCGCAGCCGTCGTCGCTCACCCGGATCAACGCCGAACCGCCGCGATCGATGTCCACGCGGATTTCCCGCGCCCCGGCGTCGATGCTGTTTTCCACCAACTCCTTGACCACCGAAGCCGGGCGCTCGACCACCTCGCCCGCAGCCACCTGGCTGGCGAGAATGTCGGAGAGCACGCGGATCTTGGGCATCGGGGGGAAAGACAAAGACAGAAGACTTCAAGAAACAAGACGCAAGAGCAGCCCGCGCTCAGGGAGTTTCACTCAATTTTTTCCGGATGGCCGTCCGTTCGCCCTCCAGCCGCAGCAGCGAGTCATAAATATTCCGGCGCGGAGCCACCAGCATCAGGAATCCAAGGCTCAACGCAGGATCGCCTTTGGAGTGCTTGGCTGCGCCGTAGGATTCAAAACGAGCCACGCGCTCCCAATCGAAAGGCCCGGTAAGCAGGCCTTGCATCGCCTCGCACGGTGCCAACTTGGCTCGGGCGAGAAAGACCCGTCGCAACGGGCTCAACCCCGAAATCCCACCTGATCGGGCTTTTTCCAACTCGCCAATTAAATCCAGAAACAAGCCGCGATCCAATCTCGCGGTGGCGATGTATTCGTCTTCGAGACTCCGCCGGCGAAGGTCGAGCGCGGCCACCCATTTCAATGGTTCGGACCGCGGCCAGACGTTTGGCGGCGGCACGCTCCGAAGCGACCGATAGGCCGCCCCCTCGAAACCGCAGCCCACGACCACGGGTAGCATGAAATTCAAAGCCCGCAGCTTCTCGCCCGCCCGCATGGAAATTTCAATCGCCTCGGTGAAGGCCGCGGAATCATCCGTCGCGATCGCGGCATGGGACAAACCCTCCAGAAGGTGGGACATCGGCGTCAGACTCCTGATCCAATTCACAAATGTCGGCGCACCTTTCGCATCGACCGGACTGATCCGGCAACCCGGCCTGCGCAGCGCATCCGAAAACGCCTCCAGTTCTTGCCGGAACCCTGCAGCGTGCTTGCGAAGCCGTTCCGCCAATTCCACCGGCATCGGCGCAGCCACATCTTCGGCCGACTCCGTCGCCTGCCATTCATCGTAGCCCTCGACATTCTCGGGTTCCATTTCCCGAAGCCGCTCCAGCACTTCGGGATCATCCGCCGCAATCCGTCGGATCCACGGGTGAGATGCGAATTCATCTTCATCCGCCATTGCCGCCGGCAGATTTTCCGCAACCCCGAACGACTCCCCCCGCGCCGCCCAATGAATTACAAACGCGCGCCACTTTCCCTCCCAACTCCGCGCCCGGAGTTCCAGCCCGCACCAAATTCCAAAGCCCGCCACCGCCAGAATCCCGACTCCCAAAATCCAGCGTCTCATCCGCAGATCCGTAAATCACCAACCCGGCATCGGCAACCCCATTGACTCCTCCCGCCGCTTTAAGCCCTTGCATCCAAGGCAGTTGAAATTACGTTCTGCCGCAGATGCGTTTCCGCCATCAATCCCTTGCGCCTTTCCTGATTTTCGCCCTCGCCGGCCTGGCGACCGCCCAGGAACGACTTGCCGACATCCTGGCCGATCCGGCGACCCAGCTTTCCCGCCCCGCCGACCGCGCCCGCGTGGTCGCCCGGTTAGCGGCGAGCGAAACCACCCGCCGCCAGAATGCCCGCGCCCGCGCCACCCTGCTAGGCCTGCCGTTGCGCACCGAATCGCCCGCCGGCCGCGTGCAGGAAATCGTGGATTTCGACGGCGGCAACCCGGTCTATTTCACCACCGACAACGTCAACGCCGCCATCTCCACCGGTGCCGACCTGCTGCGGACTTCCCCGTATTCGCTCACGGGTTCCGGCGTCACCATCGGCCTCTGGGACGGCGGCGCGGCGCGCGCCAGCCACCAGGAATTCGGCGGCCGCGTGAGCGTCATGGACGGTGCCGCCACCATCGACCACGCCAGCCATGTCGGCGGCACGCTCATCGCCTCCGGGTTCGATCCACGCGCCCGCGGCATGGCCGCCAGCGCCACGGTCAACTCCTACAACTGGACCTCCGATGTTTCCGAAATGACCTCCCGCGGCGCCACCTACGCGGGCGAACCGGGGAAAATCTATCTTTCCAACCACAGTTACGGCTACGTCAGCGGCTGGAACTACGTCAACGGCGGCTCGCCCTACCGCAAGTGGGAATGGTGGGGCCTCGAATCGACCGTCAGCTCCACGGAAAGCGATTTCGGCCTTTATAACAGCTATGCCCGCGGCAGCGACTCGCTGGCCTTCGGAGCCCCCTACTACCTGATTTTCCGCAGCGCCGGAAATGACAACACCGACAACCCAGTCAACGGCGACATCGTCACCTTCACTCCCGGCAGCAGCACGGTCGTCGCCTATAACACAGCCTCCCATCCCGGCGGAGACGGAACTTACCGCGGCGGCTTTGAAACCATCGGCTTCGATGCCGTCGCCAAAAACGTCATCACCGTCGGCTCGGCGTTGGACGCGGTCACCGCCCCCACCGACGGCGTCCGCGATCCGTCGCAAGCCGTCCTCAATAATTTTTCCGCCTGCGGCCCGACCGACGACGGCCGGATCAAACCCGACGTGGTCGCTAACGGCGACGCCCTCTACTCGTCGCTCGGCGGCAGCAACACCGCCTACGGCACCTATAGCGGCACCAGCATGGCCACTCCGAACGCGACCGGCTCCTCCGCGCTGCTCATCCAGCAATACTCGGGTTTTTTCCCCGGCCAAGCCATGCGCTCCAGCACGCTCAAGGGCCTGCTCATCCACACCGCCGACGACCGCGGAAACACCGGCCCGGATTACAAATACGGCTGGGGCATGGTCAACGTGCAGGCCGCCGCCGACTTGATCCGCGATCACTCCGCCTCCCCCGCCAAACAACGCCTCACCGAAGACCAGCTCACCACCTCCACCATCACCCGGACCCTGTCGTTTGTCTCCGACGGCGTTTCGCCCATCTCCGCCACGCTCTGCTGGACCGATCCGGCGGCCGGCGCGCTCGCCACTTCCGATTCCCGCAGCGCCCGGCTGGTCAACAACCTGAACCTGAAAATCATCGCTCCTAACGGCTCGGAGTTCCTCCCGTTCGTGATGCCCTTCGTCGGCAGCTGGACCCAAGCGTCGATGAGCCTGCCCGCCACCACCGGCATCAACAACACCGACAACGTCGAACAAGTCCGCCTCGCCCCGCCCGCCGCCGGCACCTATCAGGCGGTCGTCTCGTTTTCCGGAACCCTGGTGAACAACAACCAGAACTACTCGCTGCTCATCTCCGGCTCCACCGCCGACGCACCGCCGCCGCCCCCCCTCGCCCTCACCTCCGTCTCGCCCAACAGCAGCCTGTCCGGCAGCGTCACACTCGACCTCACCGGCACAAGTTTGCAGGCCGAAACCGCCGTCAAACTCACCCGCCCGGGCCAACCCGACATCATCGCCACCTCGGTCCAGTTGATCGGGGAAGCGCTCCGCTGCCAGGTCGATCTGACGGGAGCCGCCGCCGGCGCGTGGGATGTAGTCGCCACCAATCCGGATTTGCAAACCTCCACCCTTCCCGCCGCCTTCACCGTGATCGGCGCCATCTGGAGTGAGAATTTCGACGGCACCGTCACCGGCTGGGGCTCGCTGGCCAACCCCATCTCCAACAGCTGGTCGCTCGTGACGACGCAAAGCCAATCCCCCAACAAATCCTATTTCGCGCCCGGCCCGTCGGTCAAATCCATCACCATCCTCACCTCGCCCAGCATCGCCATCCCCGCCAGCGCGACCAACCTCCAGCTCAAATTCTGGCAGAACCGCAGCCTGCAAAGCACCAGGGACGGAGGGAAACTGGAGTTCTCCATCAACACCGGCGCGTGGTTCGACGTGGAAGCGGCGGGCTCCGGCGCGGCCTTCGCCAGTAACGGTTATAACGCCACCATCAAAACTCCCGGCAAAACGGCCGATCAAAGTGATTTCAACGGCCAGCGCGCCTGGTCGGGCAACACCACCGGCTTCGTCCAATCCATCGTCAACCTCACCGACACCGCCAAATACGCCGGCAAGAGCCTGCGCCTCCGCTGGCGCCTCGCCACTGACGCCGCCACCGCCAGCGCGGGCTGGTACATCGACAGCATCTCGCTGCTCGGTAGCGGGGAATCCACGAACCAAGCACCCGCCATCACGACCGAGGCGACGTCCTCCTCCACGGAAACCGTCACCGACCCGGACTCCACTGTCTATCAAGTCGTCCGCACCACCTCGACGAACCTGTCCGTGGCCGCCACCGACGACGGCGGCGAGCCTTCCCTGACTTACACGTGGGCCGTCACCAACGGGCCGCACCCGGTCTTTTTCACGACCAACGCGAGCAACGCCGCCAAGGCCGCCACCGCAGAGTTCGAAGGATCCGGCGACTATCAAATCAGTGTGTCGGCCCGCGACGCACAGGGCCTAACGACCTCCAGCGAGTTGAACGTGCGTGTCCTTCAAACGGCCTCCGGCGTCTTCGTCAGCCCGGCGGCGGTCACGCTTTCCGTTGGGTCGAGCCAAGCCTTCAGCGCCTCCCTGCTCGATCAATTCAGCGTTGCCATGGCCACGCAACCCTCGTCGTTCACCTGGTCGAAAAGCGGTGGCGGCACGATCAGCAGCACGGGCGTCTTCACCGCGACCGCCGTCGGCGGCCCCTATCTAATCACCGCGGCGAGCGGAGGATTTTCCAACAGCGCCAGCGTCTCCGTCACACCCGCGCCCGCGTCGGTGGTCCTCAGCAACCTGAGTCAAACCTACAGCGGAGGCACTAAAGCCGTCACCGTCACGACCAGTCCGCTGGATTTGGCCACGGCCGTCACGTATAACACCTCCTCCGCCGAACCCATCGACGCGGGCAGTTATGCGGTGGAGGCCAACATCACCAACCCTAACTACCAAGGCTCGGCCTCCGCCACGCTCGTCATCCACAAAGCCACCGCCACCGTCGTGCTGGCGGGGCTCACCGCCACCTATGACGGCACGCAGAAGGCTGTCTCCGCCACCGCCACCCCGGCAGTCTCCGCCATCGCCGTCACTTATAACGGCTCACCGGACGCTCCGAGCGCGGTCGGCACTTACGCCGTCGTCGCCACCGTCAACGATCCTAACCGCCAAGGCGGCGCGAGTGGCTCGCTCGTCATCTCGCTTGGAAACAAGCTGGCCTCGTGGCGCCACCTGCATTTCACCCAGGCCCAGCAAAGCGACGGCACCGCGGACGACGATGCCGATCCCGATTCCGACAGCTGGCTCAATCTCGCGGAATACGCGCTCGGCAGCGATCCCCACCTGTTCACCCCGCCGCTTGCCAGCACCCGCGACGGGAACGGGCTCTCGCTCGTTTTCACCCGCCCCGTCGGCTTGCCGGATGTCACCTACCACGCGGAATCCTCCGTCGATTTCGGCACGTGGTCGCCGCTTGACCTCAATTCACAACCGAACGGCGAGATTGAAACCGTGCTCGTCCGCGACCCGCTCGACACCGGAGATCCGTCCCGCCGCTTCCTTCGTTTGCGCTTCGAGCGGAAATAACGCCCCGTGCAATCCCATTGACCCGCCACCGCCCGCGACTAGTCTCGCCGCGCACCCATGGCCGGCTTTTTCAAATCCCTACTCAACAAAATCACCAATCGCGCGGAAATCGATTGGGACGACCTCGAGGCCGACCTCATCAGCTCCGACCTCGGGATCCGCATGAGCACCTCGATCATCGACGAGCTCCGCGACCTCGGCCGCGAGGTTTCCGCGGATGACGTGGTGGAAACCACCCGCCGCCAGATCGCCAAGCGTCTGCCGGAAAATTTCCCGCCACCCGCGCCGCGGGCCGACGGCAAACCGTTCGTGATCCTCGTCGTCGGCGTGAACGGCACCGGCAAAACCACCTCCTCCGCCAAGCTCGGCCTGTGGCTCCACCAGCGCGGCCACACCGTGATCCTCGCCGCCGCCGACACCTTCCGCGCCGCCGCCGTCGAGCAACTCCAGCGCTGGGGCGAGCGGCTGCGTCTGCCGGTCGTGAAGGGAAATCCCAACGCCGACCCGTCGTCCGTCTGCTTCCACGCCCATCAGAAAGCCATCGCCGACAGGACGCAGTTCCTCATCTGCGACACCGCCGGACGCATCCACACCCGCCACAACCTGATGGAAGAGCTCGGCAAAATCCGCCGCACGCTCGCCAAGCAGGACGAGACCGCGCCGCACCTCACGCTGCTGGTCGTGGACGCCACCACCGGTTCTAACGCACTCCAACAGGCCAAGGAGTTCCACAAGGCCAGCCCGCTCGACGGCCTCATCGTCACCAAGCTCGACGGCTCGGGAAAAGGCGGCATCGCCGTGACCATCCACGACCAGCTCGGCATCCCGCCGCGCTTCCTCGGCACCGGCGAAGAGCCCGCGGCGTTCTCGATTTTCGACAAGGAATCCTTCGTGAAGGAAATCCTTTGAGCCAAGAATGTGTGCCGGCTGTCTCAGCCGGTTTCAGAGCCTTCGCATCCCCCTGAGACAGCCGGGACACTTTCTTGATCACCGCTCACAGAAGTTTGAGATTTCCGGGCGCCGGATTTTTTTGGGCTTTTCACTGCTACCAATGGGGCGGCGAGTTGCTCGTAGAGGGCGAAGAGGTATTCCACGCGCTGGCGGTCGGTGAGGAAGGGCTCCTTGCGGTAGCAGCGGTCCACCGCGCGGTCGAGCTGCTCGTGGGCCTTTGCCAGCTTCGGCGGCATCGAAACGGGATCATAGAGATCTGCCAGCGTGCTGCCGGGGAATTGCTCCCGCGCGTCCAACACCGCCTGCGCCGCTTCTTCGACTTTGACGCGTTGGGCTTCCGTCGCGTCGGATGGCCAGGGGAAATTGTTATAGACGAGTTTGTTGGAGTACTGGAACCTCGACTCCAAGCGGCCTGTAACCAATTTTGTCCAAGCCATGTGCATGGTTGATGTGAGAATCCCAAAATGGAAAATCTCCGCATTTGGAATAAACACCAGCTTGTTGCTGGCAATGATTTCTGGTTCAAGAAAACCGATTGGAATAAACTGCCGCCGCTCGGAAGAAATGGACGGAATTGCCAAATATCGGGTCTTCGGCTGTCGATCTTCTCCAAACAGTGTCGGATAGGCAGCAAGTTTGCGAGTGGCTTCACGAGAGCTTTGCAGCCGAGTTGTCTTAACCGCTTCGACGCGTTTCATCAGTTCCGGCATCGTCCGGAGCTGTGCCGGACTGGCATTCGCAAACCAGAGGCACGTCTGGGCCGGAAGGAGGACGTTCTTTGCTGTTATACCCAAATCAGAAGCCGCGCTGGCGGGGATGGAATATGTTCCGGCTGAGACAGCCGGGACACTTTGGCTCACACCAGCTGCGTCTCCACCAGCAGCTGGTAAGTCCCGCCGCGCGCGATGAGTTCATCGTGCGTTCCGCTTTCCACGATCCTGCCGTGGTTGAAGACGAGGATGCTGTCCGCATGCCTGACGGTGGAAAGGCGGTGGGCGATGACGAGGCTGGTGCGGCCGGCCATCGCGCGTTCGAGCGCTTCGTTGACGAGCCGCTCGCTCTCGGAGTCGAGCGCGGAGGTGGCTTCATCTAGCAACAGGATGCGCGGGTTGGCGAGGATGGCGCGGGCGATGGCGATGCGCTGGCGCTGGCCACCGGAAAGCTTGGTGCCGCGCGGGCCGACCATGGTGTCGTAGCCTTCCGGCAGCGCGCTGATGAACTCGTGGGCGTTGGCCATTTCCGCGATGCGGGCGATGTCCTCGCGGCTGGCACCGGGATTTCCATACTCGATGTTTTCCAAAATCGTGCCGCCGAAGAGCATGACTTCCTGCGGGACGACGGCCATTTGCGCGCGCAGGCAGGGCAGACTGATTTCCGCGGCATCCACGTCGTCAAACAGGATACGCCCGGATTCCGGGTGGTTGAAGCCGAGGATGAGCGAGAAGATGGTGGATTTCCCCGCGCCGGATGGACCGACTAACGCAATGCGCTGGCCGGGCTGCACTTGGAAATCGATGTCGTGGAGCACCTGCACGTCGGGGCGAGAGGCGTAGCGGAAGTTGACGCGCTTGAAGGCGAGCGAGCCTTGAAGTTCGAGGCCCATGTCGCCGCTGACGCGCTCGGTAGGCGTATCGAGGATTTCGCGGAGGCGGTCGGTGGCGCCGGCGGTCTGCTGGAACTGGGAGATGATTTCCGGGAAGGAACCTAACGATGCGCCGACGAAGATGGAGAAGAGGATGAAGGCGGCGAAGTTGGTCCAGCCGATTTCACCATGCGCATACATCCGCGAGCCATACCAGGTGACGAAGGCGATGGTGCCGAAGAGGGCGAAAATGATGAATGATAGAAACGCCGCGCGGTGGCGAGCGCCGCGCAGGGTGACGGCGAAAAACGAATCCAGCGCCCGGTCGTAACGGCGCGCTTCGAACTCCTCGTTGCCGAAGGCCTTCACGTCGGCGATGGACTGGGTGGTCTCCTCCATCACGGTGCCGGCCTCAGCCAGCGAGTCCTGCGCGTCACGGGAAAAGCCGCGGACTTTCCTGCCGAAAAACGCGATGGCGAGCACGACCACCGGCACGCTGCCGAGCATGATCAGCGAGAGTTTCCACGAGGCGACGAAGATGAAAATGAGCCCGCCGACGAGGATGACGGTGTGGCGCACGGCTTGGGGCACCGCGTTGAGCAGGGTGTCGCGAACGATGCCGAGGTCGGCGGAGACGCGGTTGCTGAGAGCTCCTGAGCGTTGCTCTTGATAGAACGGAACCGGCAGTTTCACGAGGTGGGCGAAGACATCGCGGCGCAACCGATTGAGCGCGGCCTCGCCGGAGCGGATGAAGCCCTGGACGCGGAAAAAGGCGATGACGGACTGCACGGCGAGCACGCTGATGAGCATGAGCACGACGTGGTTGGATTTCTCCAGGACCTGCGCGGGATCGACGCCCTGGCGGAGGGCGTCGGTGGGATTTCCGATGAGCTCCTTCAGGTAATACGGAAACGCCAGCGAAAGGATGGCGGTGAAAAAAAGCGCGGCGAGCGAGGGCAGGAAAACCGCCTTTTCCTTCATCAGATAGCCGAGAACCCATCGGTGGGAGGAAATGGGCGACTTCGATTTCGGCTCGGACATGCGCGGATGGGAACCGATGGAGCGTCTGGCGTCAATGACGGGGAATCCGCTTGATTCGTCTCCGTTGGAATCCTATGAAGCGAAGGTCACCTCGATGTCCATGAAAGCCCTTTTATCCATCCTCGCCAGCCTGACTGTTCCCGCGTCCGCCGTGATCGTGGCGGGAGCCAGCGGCGGCGGAAACACGGCGAACAACACGACGGCGGCGCAGTTTCAAAGCGAGTATGGGATTTCCTTCCCCGCCTATGACAATGTGATCCGCTACTCGGACGCATCCGGGATTTATCTGGGCTATGACGCGGCCACCAAGGATGTCTGGGTGCTAACGGCCCGCCACGTGAGCAGCAGCCTCACCCAGGGAGCCACCGTCACCATCGACGGATTGGTATACAACCGCCAACCGAACGGGGGGGATGGCTTCGGACTGCTCCCGGGCGGCGACCTGCGCCTGGTCCGCTACAATCGGGCAGACCTCGCGGTGCCGACGCTCCCGGCGGTGAATATTTCCACGTCCGTTCCTACGGCTGGCACCGGACTTTTCATGGCCGGATACGGCCAAAACCGGACCCAGAACGCGACGCTTGGTAGCTCCACGTCGGACGCGGTTTCCGTCACCGTGGGAACCGGTTACAACTGGTCCGGCACGACGATCAAACGCTGGGGCACCAACCAGATCGAAGCGGAATTTCTCAACGGTTTGGAATCGACCGTGCCGGTTGCCGGTACCACCGGAACCTTCTCGCTCGGCCCTTACAACACCATCGGCTACATGACCGATTTCGACCAACCCGGCACCGGACAATGGTTGAACAGCAACGAGGCACAGGGCTCGCTCGGCGATTCCGGCGGCAGCGCGTTCTATTATTCCGGCGGCCAGTGGTATCTTTCCGGCATCTTCACGGCGGTGGTGGGATTCAGCGGACAAGCTGGAAACACCGCCGCATTTGGCAATCTGAGCCTGCTCACGGATGTCGCGAGTTACAGCGGCGCCATCAACACGGCACTGGCCGGCGCCACCTTGGTCCCCGAGCCGACTTCCCCCGCCCTGGTGTTTCTTGCTGGCCTGGCAATTTTCTCGAGACGCCGCCGGGCGGCACGCGTTTGAGTTGCGCGCCGCGCCGCGATGCTGCATGAACGGCGGCCATGACCGGACGGGAAATTCGAGAAACGCTGATTCACGCGGGAGTGATGCCGAGCAAGCAGCTGGGGCAAAATTTCCTCATCGACCCGAACATGGCGCGCTGGATCGTCTCGCAGCTCGAAATCACGGCGGATGACGCGGTGGTGGAAGTCGGCCCCGGCACCGGATCGCTCAGCGAACATCTGGTCGGAAAAGTCAGGAAACTCATCCTCATCGAGTTCGACGCCCGCCTCGCGGATGCCCTGAAACACCGGTTCCGCGACGATCCGAGTGTGGAAGTCCATCATGCCGACGGCGTAAAATTCGACGGCCGCCAGCTCTTCAAACACCGCCCGCTGAAATTCCTCGGCAACCTCCCCTACTCCTGTGGCGGCGCGATTCTCAAAAACCTGCTCAGCCGCCCGCACCCGTTCGAGCGCGCCGTGATCATGCTGCAAAAGGAAGTCATCGACCGCCTCGGAGCCTCGCCCGGCACCAAGGACTACGGCATCCTCTCGCTGCGGACGCAGGCAAACTGGGAGGTGAAATCCCTGCGCACCGTGCCGCCTGAGGCGTTTTACCCGCAGCCGAAAATCGATTCCAGCGTCGCCGTGCTCACCCCCCGGACCAGCGGACTGCCGACCTTCGACTACCGGCTTTTCGACGAACTCATCCGCCGCGGCTTCGCCCAGCGCCGCAAGCAGCTCAAAAAACAACTCCCGGACGGCCCGCCATGGGAGGAAATCACCGCCGGACTCGGCGTCACCGCCACCGTCCGCGGCGAGGAGCTCACGCTCGCCCAGTGGGTCGATCTCACCCGCGCTTACGATCCGCACCCGCTCAAGGATGTGCCGCAGAAATCCGGGGAAATTTTCGACATCGTGGATGCCGACGATCAAGTCACCGGCACCGCCACCCGCGCGGAAGTCCATGCGCAAAAGCTCACCCACCGCGCCGTGCACGTCTTCGTTTTCAACAAACGCGGCGACCTGCTTCTCCAAAAACGCTCGCTCCTCAAGGACATGTGCCCCGGCCTCTGGGACTCCAGCGTTTCCGGCCACCTCGACTCCGGCGAGTCCTACGAAGCCGCCGCCGTCCGCGAGCTTGAGGAAGAAATGGGCATCACCGCCGAGACCGCGCCGGAGGAAATCGCCCGCATCGCGCCCGGCGTCGAAACCGGCTGGGAACACGTCCGCCTTTATCGAATCCGCCACGACGGAACCCTCCGTTTCCCTTCCGCCGAGGTGGACGCCGTGATGTGGTTCCCGCTCGCGGAAATCACCGCCTGGATCGCCGCCCACCCGGCGGATTTCGCGCCCGGCTTCCTGGAATGCTGGAAAAAATTCACCGCCCTCTGAGCTCATGAAATGGTTCGCCCCGCTCGCCGCCGCGCTGCTCGCACTCACCTCCTGCCAGAAATCCGCGCCCGATCAGCTCGGCTATCAGATCGTTTCCACCCGCCCGCACGATCCCACCGCCTACACCCAGGGCCTGCAACTCACCGGCGGCCGCCTGTTTGAAAGCACCGGCATGTATGGCGAGTCCACGCTGCGCGAAATCGAGCCCGCCAGCGGCGAAGTCCTCCGCAAACGCCCGCTCGCCAAGACCGTCTTCGGCGAGGGCCTCACCATCCTCAACGGCGAAATGTTCGTGCTCACCTGGAAGGAAAACACCGCCTACGTCTTCGAACCGGACACCTTCAAGCCCGTCCGCAGCCACACCTATCAGGGCGAGGGCTGGGGCCTAACGACGGACGGCAAACAGCTCATCATGAGCGACGGCAGCAGCAATCTGAAATTCATCAACCCCAAGGATTTCACCGTCGTAAAAACCCTCGAAGTGAAGGACGGCAACCGCCCGCTCACAAAAATCAACGAGCTCGAATGGATCGACGGCCAGATTTTCGCCAACATCTACCAGACCGACAAAATCGCCCGCATCTCGCCCGAAGACGGCCAGGTCACCGGCTGGCTCGACCTCGCCGGCCTGAAAAAACAGCTTTCCAAACCCAGCCGCGCCGAGGTCCTCAACGGCATCGCCCACGACCCCGCCACCGACCACCTGCTTGTCACCGGGAAATACTGGCCCCAGATGTTCGAGATCAAGCTCGCGGAAAAATAGAAGCGCGGATGGCATGCAGATCGCGCCACAGGCTCGGTTTATTCGCCGGCCATGCGCAGTTCCAATTGCTCGTCACTGTTCATGCAGAGCATGCGGATGGTGGTGCGGCCGACAGCCGATATCCCGACAATTTGGATGCCATCCCAGCGGAAATGATGATCCCATTGCTGCTGGCGGGGGTGGAAGAGCTGGGTCACCACGTCCGTGAAGGGATCGATGCCGGTGAGATTGGGGCCCTTGTGCAGGTTGCAGTCAATGCAGGCGAGACAGAGATTCGATTCATCGTCAGTGCCGCCGTGCTTGAGCGGGCGGATGTGCTCGATATGGAGGGCAGCGAGAGGGGAATCCTCCTGATGGGTTTGGCAATACTCGCATCGGTGTTCGGCGCGTTCTTTGACAAGGGACCGCGTGATGGCATTCATGCGGCGCTGCCGGACTTGAACTTTTTAGCCTCGCGGCGCAGGACGGCGACGAATTTGTTGGCCCTGACGTAACCGAGATATTCCTCAAGTTCTTCCGGCGAAAGACTGCCCTCGGTGCTTTTCGCTGCCAGCTCTTCAATCCGCTCGCGGAGTGATTGATCCGTTTGAACGGACAAGACCGCATCTTCCCGACCGGAAAGGAGGAGCTGGAGAAGCGGACTCACGCCGCGTTGAAAGGCGCTTTGAGCACTCATGACTAGGAAGATAGGGATCGGAGTTTTAAAGGCAAGGCCGGTGTTCCGGGTGAAGGAAGAATCTGAGCCAGACGCCTCCAGAGCGACACTGAGCCAAGGAAGCCCTTACTCTTCGGAGCCGGATCGTAAAAATGCGGGTCTCCGCTTGCCTCCCCGCCGCTCCCGTTTAACTTCCGCCGTCCATGCCCTTGCCCGACCCCAGTCTCGAACCCGCCATCCGCGATCCGAAAAAACTCCGTAACACCGCCTTCGTCCTCGTCGGCATCATGTTGCTCGGCGGCTGGCTGGTGCTCAAAGCCTACGAAGGCTGGTCGGTCAGCCAGGCCAAGGACGACCGCCCGGCCGTCATCTATCGCATCACCCCGGAGCGCGATTTACGGATGCTGCGCCAAGACGGCAAGACGGTGGATCTCGTCGAACTGCGAGGCAAGGTCATCGCCGTCAACGTCTTCAGCCTGCGCGACCCGGAGATCGCCGCGCGCAGCATGGCGGTCATGAAACGGCTCGCCGAATCTCGTGCCGCAACCGCGGATTTCCAGCTCGTCTCGCTGGTGATCGATCCCCTGCCTGCGGAAAAACTCCTCGCCACCCTCACCGAAACCACGACCACCCACGGCATGACCCTGCCGCAGTGGTGGCTCGGCGGCAACGAGCCGAAAACCCTCCACAAGTTCATCAAAAACGAACTCAAGGCCACCACCTATCCGAACGAGACAACCGGCAAGTGGGACTACGACGCGGCCATCGTCCTGATCGACAAAAACGGCCATATCCGCCGCGCCGTGGTGCCGCAGAAACAAGGCGGCCCGCCGTTCATCGCCACCTTTGATTTCGAACAAGCCGCCGCGTGGGACGCCAAGGGAGCCAAGACCGGCACCGCGAATACCAACGCCCAGGAACTCGAAGTCCTGCTCAACCAGACCATCGACAAGCTCCTCGCAGAACCTTTTAAAAACTGATGAAACGCACCACCACCATCGCCCTTTTTTACACCGGCGTCGCCGCGATTTCCGTAGCCATCATCAGCCTCGCCATGTGGCTGCGGCCGGGACTGAACACGCCCTATCAGGCACCCATGATCGACATCGGCAAGGAGGCCGCGCCGCAGTGGTTTGAAATTTCCAAGGATCTATCCGCCGTCAACCAGGACAACCAGCCGGTGAAACTCTCCGACCTGCGCGGCAAGGTCTGGGTCGTCGCCGAGTTCTTCGCGATCTGCCCGCACTGCGCCGTGCGCAATGGCGAGGAGCTGCGGAAGTTATACGATGAATTCGGCAAGCACCCGGATTTCCAAATCACCTGCATCTCCGTGGACCCGGAAAACGACAAGCAGGAGAAACTCGCCGACTACGCCAAGGCCCTCAGCGCCGACAGCAAGAACTGGTGGTTCCTCAACGCCGGCGACGCCAAGACCACCCACGAGTATCTCGAAAAGGAACTCAAGTTCTTCGGCATCCGCGAGCGCACCGACCCGCTCGACATCGAGGCGAACGGCAAATACGCCCACGACCTCGGCTTCATCCTGGTGGACCGCGATTTCAAGGTGATCGGCAAGTGGCCGCTCGCCGACGCCCGCTCCGAGGAAGGCAAGAAGCTCGACCCGAATCTCTACCAGAAGCTCAAGGACGAGCTTTTCGGCCGCATCCGCGCGGAGCTTGAGAAAAACGAAACACCCGGCATCTGATGGACGACGAACGCAACCAATGGCTCACCCGCCCGCCGCAGGATGAGCTCTCGAAAAAACTCGGCCTCGCCGCCTGGATTCTATCCGCCGCGGTGCTGCTGCTGGTGGTGGTGATGCAGAAGGTCAAGCTGCCGCTGCCGGATGGCTGGAGCACCGCTTTTCTCCCGCCCATCCACGCGGGGATCAACGCCATCGCCGCCGTGGTGCTACTGGTTTCAGTGATCTTCATCAAGCTCGGCAATGTCCGCATGCACCGCGCGACCATGGTCTTCGCCATGTTTCTATCCGTGTTGTTCCTGCTGTCCTACGTCGCCTATCACATGACCAACGACCCGACGCGCTACGGCGGCACGGGCGCGATGCGCAGCGTTTATTTCCTCCTGCTCATCACCCACATCGTCTCCGCGGCGGTGAGCCTGCCGTTCATCTTGTTCACCTTCATCGCCGGCTGGACCAACCGCTTCGCCGCGCACCGCAAGCTCGCCCGCTGGGTGTTCCCGCTGTGGCTCTACGTCGCCGTCACCGGGCCGGTCTGTTACTGGATGCTCAAGCCGTATTATTGAGGCTTCTCTTGGCATGTAGTCCAGCCCTTCAGGGC
>CAMCCX010000032.1 GCA_945873305.1 Akkermansia muciniphila | reverse complement strand
TTGCGGTCGCCGACATAGACGACGCCGGGCTCCAGCAGGCCGTGGCGCAGCACCGAGCGCTCGCACTCGCGGGGATTTGGTCCGACGCGCGTCGAGTCCGGCGAAGACCTCACGGAACCGCTCCAGCAGCTTGAATCCCTGAAGCCGGGCACCATCGGGTAGAACTGTTCTGGACTTGCGTGGCACCGCGAAAGTTGTGCCAGTACTGACCGAAGAGTAGTCCGCCCAGTGCATTTCCGGAGTCTTCTCAGCCGCTCCGGCAGCAAGACTGAACTATGGAGCCACCAACCCAACCAACGCGACACAAGCGATCTTCATCCGCTTGGAATAGGCTTCAAACGCCGCGATGAAAAGCGGCGATTCCATTTCCGCCATCCGCCAAAAGGATGAGCCCGCCCTCAAGCGGCGGATCGGGACGGGTTGAAATGGTGACAAGCATCTCAGCCCTCCAGCCAGGCCCAGTTCATCACCACCTCGATGTCCGGGTGGATGCTGTGGTGGACGGGGCAGCCGCGGGCGGCGCTTTCGAGAAGTTTGCGGTCGGCGTGCGAGGCGGGAAGCGGGATCGAGAGGTCGAGCTCAAGGCGCTTGATCCGGCGCGGTTGGTCGTCGGACATGAATTTGCGGACGGTGACGGTCATGCCTTCGACGGCGATTTCCTTGCGCTTGGCGACAATGCCGATGACGGTGGCCATGCAGGATCCGAGCGCGGTGGCGAGAAGATCGGTGGGGGAAAAGGCTTGGCCGCGGCCGCTGTTGTCGAGCGGGGCGTCGGTGACAAGGACGTTGCCGGAGGGCATGTGGACGGCGCTGCAGTGCAGGTCGCCTTCGTAGGAGAGTTGGATTTGGACCATGATGAGAGGAGCGGGAAAGGAAATTGGACGGGATTTCCGGCGGCGGATTAATCCTCGGGTTTGGGCGGAAGTTTGGCAAGCACCACGCGGAAACCGTAGATGGCGTCTTGGAAATCCGCGGGCACGGCGTTGCGGGATCCGGCGAGCAGGTTCTCGGACTGGCCGGTGATCCAACAGCCGCCGCGAAGGACGCCGAGCACGCTTCTGCCGAGCTTGGAGTAGTCATCCTCCACCCACTCCTGGACGTTTCCGCTGAGATCGAAGAGTCCGTAACCGTTGGCCGGATAGGATCCGACGGGCGCGGTGAAGGCGAATCCGTCATCGTAGCCGGGGATGATCCGGTCGCTCGGCACGCTGCCCGCGCCGTCGGCGGCCATGTCCGCGAAGTTGCCGACTTTCCCGCCCGGCGGCCAGGCCGTGCCCCAGAGAAAGACCCGTTGTTTGCGGGCGTCGCGCCAGCCGGGACTGATCCCCTCTTCCTCGCGGAGGCCGGCCATCATGCTCCATTCCAAGTCGGTCGGCAGGCGATAGACGTGGGTCAGGGCGATCCGCTCGTCCTTGCGCTCGCGCTCCGTCAGCCAAGCGCAAAAGGCCTGCGCATCGTCACGCGAGACATTGACGACGGGATGATCCGGGGTTTGAGGGAAATAGGCGGCGTGCGGCACGGTCCGGTCGGAGTCGTTGCCAAACCGCTGGTAGTCGCGAATCCGCGTTTCCCAGACCGAAACGAGCAGGTCTTGGTCGAGCGGAGCGAAGCGCATGCCGATGCCGTTCTCCCAAGCCTTGCCGAACACCGCGCCCTTGCTTTTCTCCAAGGTGACTCTCTGGGAAATTTTTTCGCCCTCTTTGACGTCGAGGTCGATGGTGAGCGGCTTGTAGCCTTCGCGGACCAGATAGAGCTGCCAGGCGCCGGGCTTGACCTTGGGAATCCGCAACGGGCCTTCGGTCGAGCCGGCGGACCCGCGGTTGGTGGGGTCGGAGGTGGGGTTGATGTAAACCTCGACGCCGGACGGGTCGGTGGTGAGGGTGATTTCCCCGTAGTCGATGGGGCGGACCTGGATGCGGAAGGGTTTCAAGCCCTTGCGGCGGGCGGTCTCGCTGACGGGGATTTCAACCGCGCTTTCAAATAGCGGCAGGACTTCGTCGTCCTCGGTGAGGAAGCCGGCCTTGAACGCGCCGTCTTGGAACCATTCGCAAAACGCGGCGACCTCGACCACCGAGGCAAGCGCGATTTCCACGGTCCGGCCGTTCTTGGATGCGCGCAGGAATTGGACGGCCTTGCCGGACCGGCTGGTGGCCTCCACGAACTGCAACCACAGCGCCTTGGTCACCAAACCGGTGCCGACGTGCTTGCCGTCCATCGGCTGGTAGGAATTCCCGAGATGGTCATTCCACTTTTCACCCGGCTGGGGCGGCGAGAAATTCTCCAAGCTGGCGAAGAGCACCAGCGGTTCGGAAATCACCGTCGCCGGGACCGTGCCCTGAAGCGTGAACGGGCGGTAACCGCTGCGTTTCATGGTGAAAAAATACGGCTCTCCGACGGTGGCGGGAATCAGGCCGGTGTTGGTGGTGCCGATCCATTGGTCCTTGGCGTCGCGCACTTCGGCACCTTCCGGCGCGCTGACCACGCGGAGCATGCCCGTCTGCGGCGCGACCGGCGGCGGCGCGGGATTCATCCGCCGCACCCACTCGCTGTCCTTGACCATTTCCCAACTGAGCCACGCGACAAACCCGGCCAGCAGCAGGGTGGTCATCCACACCGCGAAGCCGCTCAAGCGCCGGCGTTTGCCGCGCTGGAGGCGGCGCAGCGCGTCGGCGAGATTGGCGGCGGTGGCGATTTTGCGTTTGGAAATCCTTGGCTCGCAGATGTCGCAGATGATCCGGTTGAGCTCCAGCCAGCGCTTGCGGTCGGCGCCAGCAGGCATTTCGTCCGGCAGTTCGGGAAACGCCAGCCGGTCCTTGCCGGTGGCGATTTCATACAAAACCTTGCCCAAACTATACACGTCCGCCTGCGCCGAGCCCGGCCCTTCCGGCGGCACGAAGCCCTCGGTGCCGACGAAGGTCCGCTGGCCGCGCACCGCCACCAGCCCGATGTCCGCGAGCTTCGCCCGGCCGTTGACGAAGATCACGTTGGACGGTTTCACGTCGCGATGCGCCAGCCCGCGTTCGTGCAAATGGTCGAGCGCCTCGGCCAGCCGCAGGCCCACGTCGATGCAGTCGCTGGTGTCCCACTGCGAGCCCTGGTGGTTGTCCGCGCGCAGCGTGCGCGGCTCGTATTCGATGGGGTTGATGTCCTGGCCCGACGTCATGTCATCGCCGATCTCCATCACATAGTAATAAAACGAAACCCCGTCCGGACTGCGGCCGACGTGCAGGACATTGACCAGCGCCGGATGGTCGCGGGAAATCGGCTCGAATTTCAAAATCCCCTCGAACTCGCGCTCGAAGGTCCGCTCGTCCTCGAAATCCTCGCGCCACACCACTTTCACCGCCCGCAGCGCGCCGGTCACCCCGCGCGCCAGCCACACCTCGCCGTACGCGCCGCCGCCGATCTTCCGCAGAACCTCGTGATCAGGAATGGCTGGATTCGGACGGAGCTTAATCGCCATCTGCTTCGTCTTCGAGTTTGGCCAGCTCCTTCTTGAGCACGGTGCCCACGCGGTGTTTCGCCAAATAAACCTGCGCCATGCTCACGTTGAGCTGATCCTGCACCCGCTTCGCGTCCCACTGCTTGATCACGTAACAATCGAAAATCTGATACTGCTTCGGCGAGACCTGCGCCTTCACCCGGGAAAGCGCCGCGTCGGCGATGTTCTTCTTCCACTCGATGTTCCACAGCCGCGACAGCACGTCGCCGTTCGGGTCTTCCACCCGGTCGATCACCGCGGTCTTGCGGTCGTTTTCCCACTCGCCGGCGATCATCGCGGTGTCCTTCTTGCGCTTGCGGAACTGGTCGTTGATCCGCCAGCGCGTCATGTTCATCAGCCAAGTCTTGAACGATCCCTGCTCCGGATCGTAGAGTTTTTTCTTACTCTGCTTGGCGATGGATAGAATCGTTTCCTGAACGCAGTCGAACGCCTCGTCCTGCCGCAGCCCGGCCTTCACCGCCACCGCGTAGATCAGCCGCCAGTAAGTTTGGTAGAACTCGTCCCAGGTCCGCTGGTCCTCCCAATTGTCCAGCCGGGCGATCAAGCTCTTGCGGGTTTTTGCATAGCCCTGCACCAGAATCGCGTCGCGATCGTCCACTTTTTCCTCGTCGCCCTCAGCCATTGAGAAACGACTACCTCATTCGTCGCCCGCTGTCTTTCACCGATTCGCTTTTTCTCTCATCGCCGTTTTCCCAAAAAATTTCATCAAGCCATCCGAATGATCGGCGGAAACGAAATACCATCGATGTTATTTACAAACCTCGGCGGGTGCCTTTAGTCTGCCGACGCCTTTACTCAACCGTGTTTCGGATTTCACCCATCCGGAACTCCCCCCACGGCGAGCACAATGTCACCCATCCCCCCACTCAACCCCTCGCAAACAGTCGAGCGGATCCGCGAAATCATCGTCGGCCGCCATCTCGAACGTCTGGAACAACGCGTCGTCCGGCTCGAAACCACTGCGGCTCCCGCCCCCGTGGCTTCGCACCTGGAAGACCAGCTTTTCGCCAACGAGGCCCGCCTGGAAGCGCTCAAGGAAAACGTCCAGCGCCTCGCCGACTCGAACCGCGAGCAAACCGAGGTGCGATTCCACCAGCAGCGCGAGGAAATCCAGCGGCTGGCCGCCCAGATCCAACAGGTCGCCGCCATCAAATCCGCCGAGGCCGCGCCGACCGCCGTCCACCAGTTGGAGCGCAAAATCGGCAGTTGGCTCACCGATTGGCAAACCTCGTTCCACGGCCAGCTCAACGAGCGCGACCACCGCCTCGCCACCCAACTCCGCGCCGAAGTCGCCTCGCTCTGGGAAAACACGGAATCCCACCTCACCCGGCTCGAAAGCCGCTCCATCGACCGCGACTCGGTGGAAGAACGCTTCAGCCGCATCGCCCTCGCCGCCCGCGCCCTCGCCGAGTGCGCGTCCCCCACCCCCACCGGACCCGGCTCCGCCACACGCCGATGACCGCCACTCTCAGCCCACTTCCCAGCCCCTCGCCCGGCCTTCCCGCGCGCATCGTCACCGCGCAAAACTGGAGCACGCTGCCCTCGCCTTCATCCCGAGAAAACCCGCCCGCCATGCCAGCGACCGCCTCGCTGCCAGCTTGGCCGACGAGCCCGGCACCAACCGCCCCGTCGTTCCCGACTTCATGGCCTGCCCCGGCTCACCCGGAGCCTGCTCCACCCGCCGCTCCCGCCGAAGCCGCACCCGCGGATTTCACCGACGACGACCTCCGCGACGCCTTCGCGCCCATCGTCGAAGCCGCGGTCCGCAAAGCCGTTTATGCCAAGGAAAACGGCATCGACACCTATCTCGAGCCGATGCTCCGCGCCACCATCCGCCGCGCCCTCGCCGAGTATGCCCCGGCCGCGCGGCCATTTCGCGCGCCCGCCACTTACGACCGCTTCATCTGGCACCTCCAAGCGCTCTTCACCAGCCGCACCTACGAGGACATCATTTTCGAAAAAACCCACCGCTTCCAAGTCGAGGAAGTCTTCCTCGTCGATGCCGCCAGCCTCGCGCTCGTCTCCTTCGCCAGCTGTGACCCCGCGCGCCACGCCTCCGCCAAGCGCGTCACCAACACCGTCCAACGCATCGCCCTCCAGCTCCGCGACGACGCCGGAAAACCCCGCGAATCCATCGAGCTCCCGGACCACCGCCACGCCATCACACGCGCCGGCCGCTTCGTCATTCTCATCGCCGTCGTCCGCGGCCAGCCCAGCGAGCTCATCCTCAGCGACCTCGAGTTCGCCCTCCGCCGCATCGAGGACCGCTTCCGCGAGCAATTCCAACAAAAGGGCTCCCCGCTGCTCCTCGCGCTCCAGCCCTTCCTCGAAGACTGCCTGCTCATCCAGTCCCCCGCCAGCGCCGCCTAGCAGCGCCACCACGGAGTTTCCTATCAGCCGACCATTGCGATTTGACGAACCGCCCCGCCCCCTCCAAAGTCCGCCGCGATGTCTGACCAGAAGCACGTGCTGTTTGTTTGCACCGGAAATACCTGTCGCAGCCCGATGGCGGAGGGTCTTTTCCGCAAGGCCGTCGCGGGGCGGCACGATTATCAAGTGAGCTCCGCCGGAGTGGCCGCGTCGAGGGGCGCGCCGTGCAGCATGGAAACCGCCACCTTGCTGAAAAAACGCGGGGCGGAGTTGGGTCAAGTCGGCAGCCGGCCAGTCTCGGACGCCATCCTTGCCGCCGCGACCCATGTTTTCGCGATGACCCGCAGCCACTTGCACACGCTCGAATCCCGCTTCCCCCAGCACGCGGACAAGTTCTATCTGGTCTGCGAGTTCGCCGAGGCCCCGGCCGGCGGAGTCGGCAGCGACGTGCCCGACCCGATCGGCATGGGACGCCGCGCTTACGAGGAAGTCGCCGGCGTGCTCGATCTGGCCATCCCCTCGATCATCGCCTACATCGACCAGACGTGGAAACCGTCCGCGGACTGATCAGATCATTCCGAGCTTCATTTTCCCCTCTTCGGAAATCATTTCCTGATTCCAAGCCGGGTCCCAAACGAGCTCGACGCGGGCGTCGTCGATGCCGTCGATGGTCATGATTTTCGCCTGCGCGTCAGCGGCGATCACCGGCCCCATGCCGCAGCCCGGAGCGGTGAGCGTCATTTTCACGGCGACGATTTTCTTGCCGTCCGCCTCCTCGATGCAGCAATCGTAAACCAACCCGAGGTTGACGATGTCCACCGGGATTTCCGGATCATAAACGCCCTTGAGCTGGCTCCAAACCTGTTCTTCCAACGGCGCGTCCTTGAGCCGCACCACCTCGGCTTGCTTCTTGAGCTCCTCCTCGGGATTAACGCCCAGGGCATCCGCATCCTGCGAGGAAATCCGCGCGAGCCCCTGGGAAGTGGCCACCGTGTAAGTGCCGCCGAGACGCTGGGTGATGAAGACCGCGGTCCCGGCGGGAAGCGAAAGCGTGTCGCCGCTCGGGATTTGAATGGCGGCGACTTCGCGGGTGAGCTTGATTTCCTCGTGCATGCGCGGAGTTAAATGCAGCCAACCGCCGACGGCAAGGGATGAGTTCCAGCTGGCTCCAAATGACGCGGAACCGAGGCGATTTCTAAGATTGCCAGAGCCGACCGCCGGGTTGTAGCTTTCCCAACGACTTACTTCCGATGTGGAAATTCATTCAAGATCATTGGCGGGACGGCATTGAAATCCTGCTGCTCGCCACCTGCATCTACCAAATCTACCGGGCTTTCCGGGCGACTCGCGGCGCTCAAATCCTCGTCGGCCTTGGCACCATTCTGATTGTTCTGACGTTGGTTTCGACGGTTTTCCGATTCGAAGTCATCCAGTGGATCATCACCCGCGCGGCGGCCATCCTCGCCTTCGCCCTGATCGTCATTTTCCAACCCGAGCTGCGCAACGGGCTCGCCCGGCTCGGCAGCAACCGGCTGTTTTCATTCTCCAACAAACGCCGGCTCGCCTTTCTGGAACGCTTCGCCGACGCCGTGATCGCGCTCTCGAAAAAGCGCATCGGCGCGCTTTTCGCCATCCAGCGCGGCATCAGCCTCAAGGAGCACCTCGACAGCGGAGTCGTCCTCGACGCGCAGTTTTCCCCCGAGCTCGCGATGACCGTCTTCCACCCGAAGGCCCCGCTGCACGACGGCGGCATGATCATCGCCGACGACCGCGTGGCCGGCGCCGCCTGCGTTTTTCCGGTCACTGAAAAACAAATGCAGGACCGCTCGACAGGCCTCCGCCACCGCGCGGCGATCGGCCTGACCGAGCGCACCGACGCCATCGCCGTGGTCGTCAGCGAGGAGACCGGCGGCATTTCCATCTGCGAGAACGGCGTGCTCCAACGGAACCTATCCGAAAAACAGTTCCGGGAAAAAATCGCCGAGATCTTCTTCGCCGCCAAACCATCTCATGAAACTGACCCTGCCCAACAACTGGATCGCAAAGGCCCTCTCCCTCCTTCTGGCGACCGCGATTTGGTTTCTGATTAAGGACCACCTCGCCACTAACGAGGGCCAGTCCGCCAAACCGCTGCGCGCCCGCATTGTTGACGAGCCCTTGCCGTTGCCTCGGAAGCGCTGAAACGAATCGCTCCAGCGCCCTCGAAAGTTAGATCAAACCCAGATCCGCCGAGACGAGCAGATCGTCGTCGATCAGCCACTTGGCGGTTTGCGTGCCGGGGTCGGAGGCTTTCGCGGGTAACGAGGACTCCGTGACATCGAGAATCAGGCCCTCGCCACGGACGCGGCGGGCGACTCCGCCCGCATCGTAAACCGCCATGAACGCGGCGAGCACCTTGACCGAGGCCTCGCTGACCGTGGCGTCCTCGTTGCGGCCGAACAAGGCGTCCAACAGCACGGGCGTGGAATCCACCGCTCCTGACAAGCGCGTGGCAGAGCCGTTCGCGGCGCTGGAAATCCCGGTCACACCGGCCGCGGCAAGCGCGCTGGCGAGCGCCGCGGTGCGGGCCGCCAGACCTGCCGGGACAAGCGCCGGCGGGAGCTGGGCTTCGAGCCGGCTAACAAGCGCCACCTGGCGCGCGTGAAGCCGCGCCCAATCCGGCGAGCGCAACGCCGAGTCGCCATCCGACCCGGTGCGGCGGCCGGCCACTCCGGTCTTCACGAACGAAGCGATCGCCTCGGCGGCGCGGTCGCACTGGAGACCCGCGCACACCGGCACCAACGCGAACGCGGCCAGACGACTGGACAGCAGAACGTTGCCCATGGCCTGCATTTTCGCACCCAGCAGTGCATCCCGCTCGCGCCTCACCGTGAAGAATTCCATGGCGCGGCGCAGCGTGACCTCCAACTGCGGGATGTCCCACGGCTTGGTCAGGAAATCGTTGGCTCCGGCCTGCAGCGCGCTGAGCTTGGTGGCCTCGTCGGCACGCGCGGTTAGAATGATGACCGCCATCCCGCGGGTCAGGTGGTTTTCCCGGATGCGCTGGCAAACTTCGACGCCGTCCATCTAGGGCATCATGTGGTCTAGCAGCGCCAGCTGCGGCCGGCGCTGCCGCCCCAACTCGAGCGCCTCGGCTCCGTCGGAGGCTTCGATCACATCGACGTCCTCAAGCTGCATTCTCAGGAAACGGCGGATGTCCGGCTCGTCGTCGGCGATCAACACCAGCGGCCGCGCGCCGCTCGGGCGGGTGCCGATCATCGGCGGGGCCGCCGGCCCGGAATGCGGAATCGGGGTGATCGTGCGCGGAGCCATTTTACCCGGTATCGACATCGCCGCGCGGCGGTGGAGATCCGCGATGTTGCCGCCGTCTTTCAAAGGACCGTCTTCCTCGATCGTGTAAGCTTCCGCCGCGGTGGCCTCGGCGGGAAGGTCGATGCTAAAGGTGGTGCCGCGGCCTAGTTCGCTTTGCACATCCACCTTGCCGTCCATCGACTCGGTGAGACTGCGGACGAGAGCCAGTCCGATGCCAGCGCCCTGGAACTTGCGGGTGGACGATGTGTCCACCTGCCAGAAACGTTCGAAAATCCGTGGCAAAACCTCGGGCGGAATCCCCACCCCGGTGTCCTCGACGGTGAGCCGCAGACGGTTTGCCGCGACGCGCACCGTGACCTCGATGGTGCCGCTGGACGGCGTGAACTTGATCGCGTTGATGACCAGGTTGAGCAGGATTTTATCGAACTTGTCGCGGTCTAGCAGCACGACCTCGCTGTCTGTCTCGCAGTCCCACAGCAAAGCCACGCGATCCTGCTCGGCGAGATGCCGGACCGAGCGGAGCAACCCGTCGAGATGGGCTGCGACCGGAGTGGGCTGGCGGTTGACGTCGGCATGGCCGGTGTCGAAACGGACGAGGTCGAGCAAGTCGTCGATCAGCTTGAGCAGGCGCAAGCCGTTCTGGCCTAACATCGAGGTCATTTCATGGATCGTCGGATCGGCCGATTGCTTGGCGAGCACGGTCTTCAACCGCTCGGTGATGCCGAGCATGATCGTCAGCGGGGTCCGGAGTTCGTGGCTGATGTTGGCGAAGAACCGGGTTTTCGCCTCATCGAGCTCGCTCAGCCGGCGGTTCTGGGCTTCGAGCAATTCCCGGGATTTCTCGACCTCCATGCGCAGGCGGAATTCGCTGAAACGAAGATGTTCGTAAAAATAACTGCCGGCAAAAACGAAGATGCCGGTCACGAAGAGGAAGAAACAATTGCCGAAGAGCACTCGGAAATCCGGTGTCACGCTTGAGGCCACAACGGCCACGGCGTAGCTGGCGAAGCAGAGCCCGATCATGGTGAACGCGTCCCAAAATCTCCACCGCATGATGAGCGAGGCGCCCACCAGCACGAGATTCAGGCCGGCGTAGTAGCTCGAATTCCCGCCATCTGTGACGGCGATCATGGCGGAAATCCCGAGCATGGGCAGCACCGCGCTGCCTTGCGAAAGCAGGTTCGCCCCGCGCGGGGAACGGACATTGCCAAGCGACCAGAAGATGATGCCGACCAGCAGCGCGCAGATGCAGCGGATGAGCAGGAAGATCACCGCCTTGTCCGGGATGAGCAGCCAGTCGAGCGAGGCGGCGGCCATCATGAACACGCCGGAAAACACGGCGGTGCGGCGGGCGTTGCCCAGTGCAACGCCATCCTCATACTCGCGGAACGACTGCCGGAGCTTGGCCTCGTCGTCCTGCGCGTTGACGACGGTTTCAGCCATGGGCGAGTTCGATTTCAAGGAACAGATTCACCCCCGTGGCATCGGCGTTGATCCGGCTTTCTTTGAGATCCAAACCATCGGGAACCAAGTCGGCCATGTCCGCTTCGTCGCGGTAGATCAAGTTCCACTCCATCACGTATTCCATCCACGCCTTGCGCGGGTTGCTGGCCGCCACGTTGGTGACGATGACCACCCCGCCGGGCCGGACCATGGTGCAGAAAAGCTCGACCAAGCGCTTGCAAACCCGCTGCGAGAGGTAGTCGAACAAGCCCGCGCAATAGACCACGTCGTAGTTGGAAAACTCCTCGTCACCGCCCTGGGTGGCCGCCCGCAAAAGCTGATGGACCGAGCGTTGGAAATAACGGACCTGGGTTTCTCGGCCGCCGCCCATCCGGGCTTCCTGAATCCGCTCGCGCGTGTATTCCAGCGTTTCCGGGTTGAAATCCAGCAGGTCGATTTCCGCCAAGTCGCTTTCCTCGCACTCCCGCAGGAAGCGCTGGACTTCCATCGCCGGTCCGCACGCCAGGTTGAAGACGCGGGTCCTGCCCTTGCCCACCCGCCGCGCGCACTCGGAGCGGAGTTTTTCGATCAGGAAATCGATCCGATTGCGGTGCGCCACGACCGGCTCGGTGTTGAGCAGCGCGAAATTGAGCAACTTGGCAAACGCGGACGAACCCTCGTAAGGATTCCGCAGCATCATGTTCACCATTTCATAGTCGCCGGCATACCCGAGCGGCTTGGTATAAGTCCGGTAAAGGAACGGCGAGCACAGCACGATCGGATGCAACTCCCTGCGGACATACGCCTTGTGCACCGACACTTCCGCCTCGCCGACCTCCCGCGAAACCTCCTCGAAGCGCTCCATCGACGGTAAAACCTCCTCGACGACCCGGCTCTCGATCCCCGCGAAAATCTCCTGCTCCAGCTCGTCGCGCCGCCGCGTCACCGTGGTCCGGATGCCGACGTCCACCCCGGTCAGCCAGTGCTGCACCCCGGAAAGCATGCTGGAAAGGTCCGCCACCACCAGTTTGAACGGGTCCTGCACTTGGTTGGCGGACTTCCACTCGCCCATGAAATTCGCGAATTGGCCGCGCAAATCGACTCCGCCGCCCGCCGTCGAGCTGCCGGTGACGCTGGAAAGAAAATCCACCTCCACCCAGCCCTCGTCGAGCATCGCCTCGCACACCAGGACGATTCCAGTGTTGAGCAAATTGCTGACCACCGCCTTGCCGTGATAGAGCAACCGCCGGGACGCCATGATCCGGAAATCCGACAAGACCTCCGACAACTGGAGAATACTGTAGGGATTGTAAACCTCGAAAACGACCGAGTAACGCTTGATCCTTAGAAGGTTAGCCGTCAACTCCGTGCCTTGGCTGTTCCGGCAAGTGATGACGCTTTGGGACGATTCGCTTGTTAAATCCATATCCGGGTATGCAAACGGCTGCACAGTGGCAGTTATCCCGCCCTCCGCAAGCACTGAGAAGAAAAATTTCAGCCATCGTTGATTATCAGGGAAACCAGCTTTGTTGACCCCGCCATGTGTCTTTCAGGATGCGCAGGCAGAGAGCTTGGTGTATATCCCCAGCCTTTTGAACGGTTCCTTCAGCCATCGGCACCGATGGTGCGCTGACACTCAAGCGTTCTGGCGCCGTTGGCGGACGGCCGCGGCAAGAGAATCGAGCGTTTCCACCGTGTCATTCCAGCCGATGCAGGCGTCCGTCACCGACTGCCCGCGCGTCAGGCTGCCCAAGTCCTTGACCAGCTTTTGGTTCCCTTCGACGAGATTGGACTCGATCATCACCGAGGTGATCACCTTGCAGCCCGCCGCGATCTGGTCAGCGACGTTGCGGGCGACCATCGGCTGGTTGCGATAATCCTTCATCGAGTTGCCGTGGGAGCAGTCGATCATCACGGACTCGGTTAAATTTTGTTTGCGCAACATCGTCGCGGCGGCGTCCACCTCGGGCTTTTCGTAGTTCGGGCCGGTTTTCCCGCCGCGCAGGATCAGGTGGCAGGACTCGTTGCCCGCCGTCGAGACGATGGCGGAGACGCCTTGTTTCGTCACCGAGAGGAAATGGTGCGGCATCGAGGACGACTGAATCGCATCGAGCGCGATTTGGATCGAGCCGCCGGTGCCGTTTTTGAAACCGACCGGCATCGAGAGCCCGGACGCCAGTTCGCGGTGAATCTGCGACTCCGTGGTGCGCGCGCCGATGGCTCCCCACGCGATCATGTCGGCGATGTATTGCGGGGAAATCGTGTCGAGAAACTCAGTCCCGGCCGGCACTCCCATGTTGGCCAAATCCAGCAGAAGCCCGCGTGCGACGCGCAGCCCCTGGTTGATATCGAACGAGTCGTCGAGATTCGGATCATTGATCAAGCCCTTCCAGCCGACCGTCGTCCGGGGCTTTTCGAAATACACCCGCATGATCACGAAAACGTCTTTTTCCAGTCGTTTCGCCTCCTCCTTCAGCTTCGCCGCGTATTCGAGAGCGGCTGCCGGATCATGGATCGAGCACGGCCCGACGATGGCCAGCAAGCGGTCATCCTCACCCCGCAGGATCGCGTCCGCTTGGGCGCGCGCGCTGGCGACCAGCTCGGAAGCCTGCTCGGTGAGAGGAAGATAATAAGCCAGGACCGCCGGGGAAATGAGCGGATTCAAGCCTGTGATTCGGAGGTCGTCGGTGCGGTGGCGTGTCACTGCGGAAATCGTTGGCGTTGGAACGCCTGCGAGGCAAGGCACAAGTTTCATGCCCCTGTCTTTCTTTGGCGAGACTCGCCTTGCGGGTCCATTCCGTTCCTGATTGGTTGTCCTTCTCATGAAAAATCTCCTGCTCAGCCTGTTTTTCACCCTGCCCCTGCTGGCCGGGGAAGCTGATCCCGCCGCCACGAGCAAAGCGGCCGCCGACAACTTCCTCGCCTCGCTCGACCCCGCCCAAAAATCCAAAGCCGCCCTCCCCTTCACCAGCGACGAGCGCGAGAATTTCCGCTACACCCCGCGCGAACGCGCCGGGCTGACCTTCAAGGAAATGACCGCCGCCCAGCGCGAGGCGGCCATGGCCCTCATCGACTCCGCCCTCAGCGAAAAGGGCAAACTCAAGACATCCCAGATCATGAGCTTGGAAGGCGTCCTCGCCGAAATCGAAAACGATCCCGTCAAACGCGACCCCGGCAAATATTACGTCGCCATCTTCGGCACACCCGGCGATCCGAAAGGCTGGGGCTGGCGTTTGGAAGGCCACCACATCTCGGTCAATCTCACCCTCGTCGGTGGAAAATACGTCTCCGTCACCCCGTCCTTCCTCGGCTCCAATCCCGGCGAAGTCCGCCAAGGCGCGAAAAAAGGCCTCCGCGTCCTCGCCGCCGAGGAAGACCTCGCCCGCACCCTCGCCACCACGCTTCTCGCCGCGGGAAAAACCGACGTCATCTTCAGCGACAAAGCCCCCGCCGAAATCCTCAGCTTCGAAAACCGCAAGGCCACCGCGCTCGATCCCGTGGGCGTCCTTTCCTCCGACCTCACCGGCATCCAGCGCAGCGCCCTGCTCACCCTCATTTCCGAATACACCGGCCGCTACCGGCCGGAAATCGCCGCCACCGACATGGCGAAAATCAAAGCCGCCGGCCTCGAAAAAATCCGCTTCGGCTGGGCCGGCGGCACCCAACCCGGCGAGCCCTATTACTACCGCATCCAAGGCCCGACCTTCCTGATGGAAGCCGCAAACACCCAGAACAACGCCAACCACGTCCATGCCACCTGGCGCGATTTCACCGGCGACTTTGGCCGCGACCTCCTCGGCGAGCACTTCAGCGGGCAGCACTGAACCCGCATGAAAAAAGACCGTATCGACGCCCTGCTCGTCGCCCGAGGCCTCTGCGATTCCCGCGAGCAAGCCAAGCGACTCGTCCTCGCCGGCGAGGTCCGCAGCGGCGACCGCATCATCGACAAACCCAGCACCAAACTCCCCGAAGACGCCCCGCTCGAAATCAAAGAAAAGCCCCGCTTCGTCGGCCGCGGCGGACTGAAACTCGAAGGCGCACTCGACACCTTCCAAATCGACCCGACCGGCTGGGTCTGCATCGACGTCGGTGCCTCCACCGGTGGCTTCACCGATTGCCTGCTCCAGCGCGGTGCCATCCGCGTCCACGCCGTCGATGTCGGGACCAACCAGCTGGTCTGGAAACTCCGCAACGACCCGCGCGTGATCGTGAAAGAGCAGTTCAACGCCCGCCACATGGTCCCCGCCGACATCGGCGAAAAGGTCCGGCTCGCCGTGATGGATCTCTCATTCATATCACTCACCAAAGTCCTCCCCGCCGTTTTTTCCGTGCTCGAAGGCGGCGGCTCGGTGGTTTGCCTCATCAAACCGCAGTTCGAGCTCCGCCGCGAGGACATCGCCAAGGGCGGCATCGTCCGGGATCCCGCGCTCCACGATCGCGCCGTCGAAAAAATCCGCCACTTCGTCACCACCGAGTTCGCCTGCGAGTGGCGCGGCCTCGTCCCCTCCTCCATCACCGGCATGGACGGCAACCAGGAATTTCTCGCCTGGATCACCATCCCCGCTGCCGGAATTGCCCAAATCCCGCCGCCTATGGCCGATTTTGGGACCACTTGACCGGAAATGGGACGCCTATTCGCTTCTAAAACCGGAATTTACGGATCACCTTACATCCAACGAAAGGCGACAGCGAACGCAAGTAAGCTGACACTTTTCAACACATCCTGTCCCGCAAAACTCTGCACCAGGGCGCGTTCGAACTCCGGGGGGAAGTCGATGCAGCCCGCAGAGCCAACCGGGACTTTTGGGGGGATTCATGTGCATTCTCGGGCGCGGATCGGAAACGGTCCGCGCCCGATTCGTTTCAGAGAACACGCGAAGAGGAAGAGCAGCTTTGACTTGCGCGGCCGACTTCACGACGGCAAGGATTGGCCATGGACCGCTGGTTTTTGATCGCCGCCACCCTGCTCGCTGCCGTGGGCGGGACTTTGGGCGTGATTTCAGTCCACCGCGGCAACCGCAGCCACTGGACCGTGGTGTGGATGATCGGCGCGTTCATCTGCCAAATGGGATTTCTCTCGGTGCGCGGCGACCTGCGCGCCGCCTGTCCGCTGACCGACCGCGGGGAAATCCTCGCCTTCCTCGCGTGGTCGCTGACGATGTTTTACCTGCTGGTCGGCCCGGCTTACCGGATCTCGCTGCTCGGGGTTTTCACCGCGCCGGTGGTCGTCATTTTCCAAGCACTGGCGCTGATTCCGGGCACACTGACGGCCCATCCCGCAAAAATCCCGGGCGGAAATCCGTGGCATGAAACCCACTCGGCCATGTCCGTGCTGGCATACGGCGCACTCGCCCTCGCCGCCGTGGCCGGCGTGATGTTCCTGGTGCTCGACCGCCAACTGAAGGAACAACATTTGAAAAGCGGACTTTTCCGCAACCTGCCGCCCGTCCGCGAATTGCTTGTCTCGCTGGAACGCCTGCTGTGGTTGGGCGCCGGCTTGCTGACCATCGGGATCGTGGCCGGATTTCTCATGCCCCACACCGCCTCGGCGTGGGGTCACCTGATCGCGGCGGTCGCGGTCTGGGCCGGTTACATCGCCCTGCTCGCAGTGAAGCAGGTGCGCGGACTGACGGGTCGGCGGCTCTCGCTGTCGGCGGTGGCGTTGTTCTTATTGTCCCTCGCGGTTTTCGCTTTCGTCTGATGGACCTCCTTTGCCTCGGCCTCAATCATCGCACCGCCCCCGTGGATGTCCGGGAGCGCTTCGCCGTCGGCAATACCAAGCTCGGCGAAGCTTCCAACGACCTGCTCCGGCTCGCCGAAGCGACCGAAGCCGTGGTCATTTCCACCTGCAACCGAACCGAATTCTACCTCGCCGCGGATGGCGCGCACGCCGCCTTCGAACGGATCGAAGTCCGGCTCGCGCAAAAGATCCATCTGGACTCCAGCGTGGCCGCCCATTTCTACCGCAAGGAGAAAGCCGAAGCCGCCCGCCACCTCTGCCGGGTGGTCAGCGGACTCGATTCGATGATGCTCGGAGAAACGGAAATATTCGGGCAAGTCAAACAGGCTTACCGATCAGCACATGAAGCCGGTGCCACCGGAGCAATCTTAAACAAGGTTTTCCAACGAGCGTTTGGCGTCGGCAAAAAGGTCAGAACAGAAACCTCCATCCAGGAAGGTTCAACGTCCGTTGGAAACGTCGCGGTGGACTTGGCTGAGAAGATTTTCGGCCACCTCAAAGACAGCGAAGTGATGATCCTCGGCGCGGGCGAAATGAGCCGGATCACCGCCCAAAGCCTGGTTTCCCGCGGCGCCAAATCGATCTTCGTGGCGAACCGCTCGTTCGACCGCGCCCAGGAACTGGCCACCGAAATGGGCGGCAGCGCGGTGCGCTTCGACGATTGGCAAAAAGTCCTCGAACGCGTGGACGTCGTCATTTCCTCCACCGGAGCACCCCACGCCATCGTCCTGCGCGCGGATGTGGAAAAAGCCCGCCGGGCGCGCAAATACCGGCCGCTGTTTTTCATCGATATCGCCGTGCCGCGCGACATCGACCCGGCGGTGGGCGAAATCGAGGAAGTTTATCTCTACGACATCGACACGCTGGAGCAATTGGCCGAAGAAGCGCGCGGTCGCAGGCAGCTCCAGATCGAGCAATGCGAGCGGATCATCGAGCTGGAGCTCGAAAAACTGAATTTACCCGGAACTTGAGATGAGCGAATCCCCTACTCCCATCATCGTCGGCACGCGCGGCAGCGAGCTGGCCCTCGTGCAGGCCACCGCCACCGAAGCCGCCTTGGCCGCGGCCTTTCCCGACCGCGAAATCATCCGCAAAGTCATCAAAACCACCGGCGACCGCCGCACCGACGTTTCCCTGGCCGACGTGGCAAAAGCCGAGGGAACCTTCGATAAAGGCGTTTTCATCAAGGAAATCGAAGAAGCGCTGACCGCCGGAGAAATCGACATCGCGGTGCACAGCCTCAAAGACTTACCGACGGTTTTAGAGGATCAATACATGCTCGCCGCCGTCTTGGAACGCGCCCCGGTGCGCGATGTTTTGGTCATGCGCCAGCCCGGCGGCTTGGCGGCGCTTCCGGTGGAAGCGACCGTCGGCACCAGCAGCGTCCGCCGCGCCAAGCAAATCGAATGGCTGCGGCCCGACGTCAAAACGACGGATCTGCGCGGCAACGTGCCGACGCGCCTGCGGAAGCTCGCGGAGGGCGAAAATTACGACGCCATCCTGCTTGCTGAGGCCGGTTTGATCCGACTCGGCTTCATCCCGCCGGTCGCGACTGCCGAGGTGGAAGAAGTCGCCGGCATTCCCGGGCTATTCGTCACACGGCTCGACGAGAGCAAATTTTTCCCCGCCGCCGGACAAGGCGCGATCGGCTTGGAAGTCCGCGCGGGCGACGCGCCGAGCCGGATTTTTGCCGAAACCATCGGCCACCGCGAGACGTGGCTGCGAATCAGCGCCGAGCGCGAATTTCTGCGCTTGCTGGACGGCGGCTGCCACACGCCGGTCGGGGTTTATTCCTCGATTTCCGGCGACGAGATTCTTCTCAAAGCCCGCGTTTTCCCCGAAGCAGGCGGCACGCCGACCTCCGGTGAAGCCCGCGGCACCGATCCCTTCACCCTCGCACTCGAACTTTTCAACTCCCTTTCATGAGTAAATCAGGCACTTGTTACCTCGTCGGCGCCGGCCCCGGCGATCTCGGTCTCGTCACTCTCCGCGCCAAGGAATGCATCGAATTCGCCGACGTGCTCGTTTACGACGCGCTCAGCAGCCCGGAGCTACTCAACTGGACCAAAGCGGGTTGTGAGAAAATTTACGTCGGAAAGAGAGCCAAAGACCACTCGGTGCCGCAGGACCAGATCAACGACCTGATCGTCGAAAAGACCAAAGCCGGCAAAAACGTCGTCCGTCTCAAAGGCGGCGACCCGATGATCTTCGGCCGCGGTGGCGAGGAAGCCGCCGAGCTCGCCGCCGCGGGCGTGAATTTCGAGATCGTCCCCGGCATCAGCTCGTCCATCGCCGGTCCGGCCTACGCCGGAATCCCGGTCACCCACCGCGACCACAACACGCAACTCACGATTTTCACCGGCCACGAAGACCCCACCAAAGGCTTCAGCTCGGTGGACTACGCGCAACTCGCCAAAGCGCCCGGCACCAAGGTTTTCCTGATGGGCGTGGCCCGCCTTCGCGAAATCACCAGCGCCTTCATCGAACATGGCGCGGCTCCCGAAACGCCGATCGCCCTCACCCGTTGGGCGACGACCGGCTCGCAAAAAACCATCGTCGGCTCGCTCGCCAGCATTGCCGACATCGCCGAGCGGGAGAATTTCAGCTCCCCCGCCGTCGCCGTGATCGGCAACGTGGTGAAGGAGCGCCAGAAAATCAACTGGTTCGAAAAACGTCCGTTGTTCGGCAAGCGCATCGTCGTCACCCGCACCCGCGAGCAAGCCGGCGAACTCAGCAAAGCGCTCCGCGACCTCGGCGCCGACGTCATCGAGTTGCCCACCATCCGCATCGAAGGCCCGCCGGATCGCCACGAATTCGCCGAACTCGTGACCCACGCCCACGAATACGACTGGCTCGTCTTCACCAGCCCGAACGGCGTCGAGCGTTTTTTCGACGCGTTTTTCGCCTCCTACGCCGACGCCCGCAGCCTAGGAAATCCACGGATCGCCGCGATCGGAGAAGGCACCGCCAAGAAAATCCGCGAATACCGGTTCGCCGTTGATCTCATCCCCGAGCGCTTCGTCGCGGAAGGACTCATCGACGCTTTCAAAAAGCAGGACATCGAAAACCTCACGATGCTCTGGGTCAAAGCCGCCGAGACCCGCGACATCGTCGGCGAGGGACTGACCGCCCTCGGAGCCATCGTGGACAATTGCGTTGCCTACCAGACCGTCGCCGAAACCGAAGACCCCACCGGAGCCCGCGCCCGCCTTGAGGAAGAAGGCGCGGATTTGATCACCTTCACCTCCAGCTCCACCGTGGATCACTTCTTCGCCCTCGGCCTCGACTGGCCGGAAAACTGCGGCGCAGCCAGCATCGGTCCGGTCACCAGCGACACGCTCCGCAAGCAAGGGATGAAGCCCACCTTCGAAGCCTCAAAACACGACATCCCCGGCCTCACCGCCGCCATCGTGAAACATTTCCAAGCAAAGCGCGGATAAATTTCGGCCGATACCCCGCCCGCAGGGATTTCCGGCTTGCGGGTTGCGGGCAGCTTTGTTTTCTTGCGTTCCGTTCTGTGAGACGCCGCTGTAGCTCAGGGGTAGAGCAATTCATTCGTAATGAATAGGTCGTCGGTTCAATTCCGACCAGCGGCTCCATGATTTCCAACAGGTTACATGAAATCTCTAGCGGGGAAATAAATAGCCCGTGCATTTTTTGTGCATTCCCGCCGGTCAACGTGCAATTCTGCGACTCACATTTATCAGGGATTGCAATCACTCTTGAAGCTGAAAGAGACAGAAGAGCGCCGGAATGTGCTCAATTTCACAATCCCAGACTGACTGAGTCCCCCCGGCATCAAGGGAAGGCTGGCACAACTGCAGACAGCCGGACGCCCGCCCTCTTGCGGGCTGATCTCAGCCGTCATCCACATCATTGAAACTCCCGCCATAGCCCGGGCGGTAGAGCAGGAGGCCGGAGTGCTTGGCGATTTCCTGAAAATGCGCGTCGATGGCATAGAGTCGCACGCCGTCGTGGATGGCGATGGCGGCGATGAGGACATCGAGCCATGGGACGGCGAGGCCCTTTCCTCGGATCCGCCAGGCGAGGGCGACGGCGCGGTCCCAGTCGTCCTCGCGGCACGGGCGGTAGGGAATGACCGAAAAGCGCTTCCCGAGCAGCGCGCGCTCCTCCAACCGCGCACCACCGAGGACTGCCAGCCGGACCGGCGAGCACCACTGGGCCTCGTAAGCTTCGAGCAGTCCTTCCACGGCAAGCTTCACCCTCATGTCGCCATTCCGGCGGAGACTCTCAATCCAGGCGGATGAATCCACAAGTACCATGACGGCTTAGTCCGGGTAAAGGGGTGGGACCGGATTGGCGAGGTCAAGACCCGTCGCATCCACCGCCGGCGCCGGGTAGTCAAAAACTCCTTCCCGGATCATCCGGCCGAATTCCCGCGCCTGCTTGCGGCGCACGAACTCAGTGACCGCCCGCGCCACCGCTGGACTCTTATTCTTGTCCCCGGTGATCTTCATCAACTCGGCCAGGACGTCATCTTCGATATCCACTGTGATTCTCATGCGGGAAACTTATCCTCACTCTGCATCAAATCCGATCTAATTTTGCATCATTTTGATGCTTATTTTTAATTTGCGTCAACTTGAAGCTGGCAAAGCGAGTGATGCGCCTGATCGAGGAAAGTGTTCCGGCTCTCTCAGCCGGATGCAGTGGCTCCGCTCCCGGCTGAGACAGCCGGGACACATTATCCGAAAACCATCTCCTCGATCCGCTTCTCGGAAACCTTGCCCAGCAGCGGGATGTCCGGGGCGAAGAGGGAGATGCGGTATTCTTCGAGCGCCCAGCCATGCGGCCAGGAGCGCGGGTCTTCGGGCTTGCCGGTCCAACGCTGGAACCACGGCTGCCAGAGGCGGCGGAGGCGCTGCATTTTCTCCAGATCCTTGACGATGGGCAGCGAGGAAAGCCTGCCTAACCGCGAGCGGATGGCCCGCAGGCGGCGCGGGTATTCGCGCAGCCCGACGAAACCGGTGCGCCAGGCGAAGTCCTTGCGGAAGAGCCAGGCGAGTTGTTCGTCGAGGTCGTCCGCGATCTCGCCGAGGTTGCGGTCGTTGCGGTTGGCGGCGATCCAACGTTGGATGTCCGGCAGGATTTCGAAGATTTCATCGAATGATTTTCCGATGACGGCGGCGGCTTCATACCAATGTCCCCTCGCCTGCTCCTTGAGCGCGGCGAACTCGTCGGGAGATCTCGGGAAATCTCGTCTAGCAGCGCCTTCCGCGGCGAGCAGGATGAGCGTGTCCAGCGAGGTGCCACCGGGACCAAGGCGCGGCAGCTCAACCTTGGCCATCAGGCCGAGCGGGAATTTTTTCCTCAAATAGGCGACTTGGTCGGCGTGGGCCAGCCACAGCAGCCGCGCGCCGCCCGCGCGGTGGGATTCCGCGGCCACGGCGGCGCAGGTGAAGGCGCGGACGCCGACGGTTTTGCCCTCATCCACCAGCGCCGGATAGGCCGCGCCGCCAGGGGTCATGACGAGCTCCGGCAGGCTTTCACCATCCCACGAGCTGATGCCCTTGCGCTCGATATCGGCGTTCGCTGCGGCTTCGAAGCGGACGCGCATGCGGTCGGCGAGCTGGAGCTTGAGCACGGCCACATCGTCGCCCATCGCGAGTTCGTTGGCGTCGTCATCGCAGACCCAGATTTTGGTGATCAGCTCGGGCGGGAGCTTGCTGGTGTCGAATTCGCCGACAGGGACATAGACTCCGTTGCGATCCTTCATGTGCTCGGATAGAGCTTGATAGATAGAGCGGTCCTTGGGCGCGAAACTCCACAGCTCGGCGAAGCTTTCCGCCGCCGGGGCGATGGGCTGGCAGATGCGGCGGTAATCCTTGGGCAGCGAGCGCAGCAGGATTTCCGCGCGCTCGCGCAGGTTGCCATCGGCACCCCAGGCCGGCAGCCAGTCGGGGAGCTTCGGCAGTTGGTCGACGTGGACGCCGAGCGTGACGCCGTCGTCGCGCTCGCCCTGCGCGGTGTGATAGTAGAGCGAGTATTCCTGACCGGCGTGGGTGATGCTGTCCGGGAAACCGGCGAGACCGAGGTATTCGAGATCCTCGTCCACCACGTCGCCGACGCCGAGCATCAGCACGTCCTCGTTTTTCTCCAGCCACTTGTGAAACGCGGCGGCGGTGTTGATGTCCTCCGGGATGCGCTCTTCGTAAAACCGCAGCACGGCCTCGTCGCTCCACAAGCCGCCGGGGCGGCGGAGTTTCTGTTCGATGGCCTCGATTTCCGCGCGCATTTCGATCACATGGTCGAGGAACTGGCAGCGCTTGCGCAGGCCGTTGCCGATGATGCCTTCCCGCAGGAAAATTGTTCTAGCCGCCTTGGGATCGACGCGGCCGTAGTGGATGCGCCGTCCGGCGACGACGGGCAGGCCGCCGCAGATCACGGTCTCCTTGCCGTAAACCGCGCCCTGGTTTTCGTCCCAATGCGCCTCGCCATACTTGCTCTTGCACAGATGCGGCGCGACTTGTTCAACCCAGGCGGGATCAATTCTAGCAACCCGCCGCGCCCACAGCCGCGAGGTTTCGACGAGCTCCATGCCCATCACCCACTCGAAGCGCTTGGGCAGTGAAAACAGGCCGGAGCCGGGGAATACCGCGAAAAAGCCGCCGTTCGCGCTGCGGTAGGATTTCGACTCGCGGTCCCACACACCGAACTGCCGCGGCACGCCGGCGAGCAGCGCCTTATGGAGCGTCGCATAGTTCGCCGCGCCGGATAGATCGTCGCCGATTCCGCCGATCTTGATTTTCCACTCGCGCTCCAGCAAATCGGCGAGTTCGTCGCGGACGTTCGCCCACTCCATCACGCGGCGGGCGTTGAGGAAGGCGGGTCCGCAGAATTTCCGCAGGGCGTTGCGCTGCCAGCGGCCGCGGTTGTCGCGGAATTTCGCGAGGTCGTTCCAGAGGCGGAGCAGCGAGATGAAATCGCTATCGCCGTCTTTCCAACGGGCGTGCGCGGCATCGGCCTCGCGGTTTTTTTCTGCCGGGCGTTCGCGCGGATCGCTGGACTCCAACGCGGCGACGATGGGCAGGACTTCCGCGAGGCAATGTTCCTTGCGGGCCTCGATGAGCATGCGGCCGAACCGCGGATCGACCGGCAGCCGCGCGATCTGGCGCCCGTAGTCGGTGAGGCGCTTTTCCTTATCGAGCGCGTTGACCTCTCGCAGCGTGCGGTAGCCTTCGGAAACGGCTTTGGGCGACGGTGGATCGAGGAACGGGAACTCGTCGATCTCCGGCAAGTTGAGCGCTTTCATCCGCAGGATCACGCCTGCGAGAGAACTGCGGCGGATCTCGGGATCGGTGAATTCCGGGCGCTCCGTGAGTTCCATTTCCTCGTAAAGCCGGACGCAGACGCCGTCCCGAACACGGCCACAGCGGCCTTTCCGCTGGCGGGCGCTGGCCTGGCTGACCGGCTCGATTTGCAGGCGCTGCACGCCTTTTCCCGGACTCCAGCGGCTGACGCGGGCGATGCCGGTGTCGATGACGCAGGCGATGCGCGGGATGGTTAGAGACGTTTCCGCGACGTTGGTGGCGAGAATGAGGCGGCGCTTGTTGCCGGGATTGAAAACGCGCTGCTGGTCGCCGAGGCCGAGCCGGGCGAACAACGGCAGCACTTCGGTGCCGCGGTATTGGCGGCCGTCGAGCACGTCGGCGCACTCGCGGATTTCGCGCTCGCCGGGCAGGAAAATCAGGACGTCGCCATTCGGCTCGACGTCGCCGAGATAGTCCACGGCGCGGGCGACGTGCTGGGCGAGGTCCTCGTCATCGAAGGGCGGCAGGAAAAATTCCGCGACGGGAAACATCCGGCCGGGAGCCTCGATAACCGGCGCGGGCACGCCGTTTTGAGAAAAGAATTCCGCGAACGACCCGGCGTCGAGGGTGGCGGAAGAAATGACGAGTTTCAGGTCCTTGCGGCGCTCCAACAGGCGCTTCACGTAGCCGAGCAGGAAGTCGATGTTGAGCGAGCGTTCGTGCGCCTCGTCGAGGATGAGGGCTTCGTATTGCTTGAGATCCCGGTCGCCCTGGGTTTCCGCCAGCAGGATGCCGTCGGTCATGAATTTGATGCGCGTCTCCCGCGAGGTGCGGTCCTCGAAACGGACCTGGTAGCCGACGTAATCGCCGAGCGGGACTTGCAATTCCTCCGCCACGCGCTTCGAGACGCTGGCCGCAGCAAGCCGCCGGGGCTGCGTGCAGCCGATGCGCCCGCCGTCGTCGCCGAGTGCTTCGGCGACCATTTTCGGGAGCTGGGTGGTTTTCCCCGAGCCGGTCTCGCTGACCACGACGACGACCGGATTTGCGCGGATGGCGGCGAGGATTTCCTCCCGGTGTTCGACCACCGGCAGCTCCTTGGGATAATTCCATTTCATTTTGCGGCCAGGCATTTTCTCAATGATTCGAGTGGATAGGGATTGCGTGAGAAAACTGACGATGGACGATCCCGGTCATCCCCGCTTAACTCGCCGCCGCGATGCATTCACTCATTCATCTTCTGGACAACAACAAAGTCTGGGCCGACTCGATCAATGCGAACGATCCGGATTTTTTCCGTAATCTCGCGAACCAGCAACATCCCGAGTATTTGTGGATCGGCTGCTCGGACAGCCGGGTGCCCGCCAACCAGATCACCGGACTCGCCCCGGGAGAAATTTTCGTCCACCGCAACGTGGCGAACATCGTCGCAGAGACGGATTTCAACGTGCTCGCCGTCATCCAGTATGCCGTGGACGTCCTGAAAGTCCGGCACATCATCGTCTGCGGCCACTACGGCTGCGGCGGGGTGCAGGCCGCTTTGGAAAATTTCCGGCACGGGATGATCGACAACTGGCTTGCGGGCATCCGCTCACTCAGCCGCCTCCATCGCAAGGAACTCGACGCCTTGGAACCCGAGGCCGCCGTAGACCGCTTGTGCGAGCTCAACGTGCTCGCACAAGCCCGCCACGTCGCCCGCACGACCATTTTAGAGGACGCCTGGGAACGTGGTCAGGAGATTTCCATCCACAGTTGGATTTACCGCCTGGACAATGGAATCATCACCCCGCTGCGGCCCCATATCAGGAAACCCCTGCTCTTTTCCGCCATCGATGGGCTGCCATCGGCGGATGAAATTCTAGATTCTCATTGATCCCGGCGGCATCTGGTGCATGTTCCCGCTGTCACAAGTGACGGGGGCGTTCTGGTTTCGACGGGATGTTTGACGCGCTGGTTGCACGTAGAGGTTGATCGGTTGGCCTCTTAAAAAAGCCGCTCAAAACAAATAAATGCAGACTCTAACGAGCTCGCACTGGCCGCTTAATTGACGACCACGTCTGAACCCCGACACCTGCTGAGGGGGATGGCGAACACCTGGCAGGCTGGGATTGAAGTCGGGTAACCGGGCTGCTTTCCGAGATGAAACAGGTTTCTAGGATGGGCAACGCTGCATGAGGGCCCAGCCCGTCCGAAGCTCCAGACATCATGCTAAACGTGTAGATGCCAGTGTTGACGGCGTTTCGGACAGGGGTTCGACTCCCCTCGCCTCCACTTTTTCAGGGAAAATCCCGCCGACCGGTCAAACGGTTCGCGGGATTTTTCATTTCGAACACTTGCCATTCCGCCTGATCCGTGCGTAAAAGCCGCGGCGGGCACAACGAGTTGACCTTCGCCCGCAAGCAAGCCCCAGCCAAACTGGGGCCAACACACCGGAGGGGTGGTAGAGTGGTCGATTGCGCCAGTCTTGAAAACTGGAGAGCCGAAAGGTTCCGTGGGTTCGAATCCCACCCCCTCCGCCATCTTAAAACCCTTACAAACAAAGGGTTACAGCGCAAAGCCTAGCGGAAATCAGGCGAGTGCGACTAGGTGTTCAAATGCACCAAAACGCGCCAAAATGCAGGAATAAGGGGGCGAAATTGGTTCCCTTTTGGTTCCCCTGCTTTTGGCGAGATGGTTCCCATTCTACCCCGCCCGGTCGCGCATGCGATGGACGGAAATCCGATTCCGGGTTCCCGCCAACCACGCGCTCGCCCGCATGCACGATGAGTCGATTAACCAGACGCTGACTCGACATCACTCCCGGTCTCACTGTAATACGGGTTCATGACCACACAAACAGGCCGCCCGAGCACGTTCACCCCAGCCATCGCCACCGAGATCATCGAACGGTTGAGCAAGGGCGAGCCGCTGGCCGTGATGTGCAGGGAGGACAAGATGCCTCATCGCTCAACCGTCAGCGGTTGGTGCATGGATCACCCCGAGTTTGCCGCACAATACGCCTTGGCCCGCGAAGTAGGCTTCGATGCCATCGCTTGCCGGGCAAGAGAGATCGCACGAGGTGTTGGCGAAAGCACGAAGGACGTGCAGCGCGACAAGCTGATCATTGAGACGGATTTGAAGCTCCTGGCGAAGTGGGACCCGAAACGCTACGGGGACCGCATCGACCTGAACGCAACTGGTGTCGGCGAAATCAGGATCGTGGTTGGTGGGGACACGGAGTGACTGCCATGAACTTTGATTGGAGAGGCAGGGTGATCTTGGACAAGCTGGCGAAAGGCTTCTTGTTCCGGGAGGCGGCAGCAGCGGCAGGATTGAGTCGGCGGGCTTTGTTCAAGCGGCGGGTCGCATCCCCGGAGTTTGATGTCGCGGTTCT
>CAMCCX010000031.1 GCA_945873305.1 Akkermansia muciniphila | reverse complement strand
CAAAGAGAATTGCCATATCTGGCCTCTGGCGGTCCAGTAGAGTTCTCATGCGGCCACTGAATTTTCCGCGCGCACAAAAAATTGGGCACCGGGAGGTTCTTGAATCGATGTAAGAACCTCCAATACCAAGCCCCCCGGCTGCGGTCATCAGTCGCGGACCTTCGTTTCCACTTGGTAGAGCTTCTTCAGCGCAGCCAGCACGGCGTCGAATTCAAAGAGATAGAACCGCGATGTGATCTGGATGTAGGGGATCACCCGTTTGGAAACCCAGCCGTCGATGGAGCGGGGGCTAACCGACAGGCGCTTGGCGAGTTCCTTCTTTTTGATCAAGGTGGGTTGGACGGGACCAGCTTCTTGGATGGGGTCACAAGTATTCATCGTCCGGACGGGGTATGTTGCGATTGTGGCTTTCATGGTTACGCAAATTGGGTGGTGTCAACGAATCGTTGGTTTTCCTAACGTCAGGAAATTCTCCGAAGCCTCTCACGGATCGACCAAGGCAGTTCCTTTGGTAGCCAGCCCACCGGCGGCATGATCGAAAACCACGTTTTGGCGGCATCCTCTTCCACGACCTCCCGATAATGGCGGAAGATCATCTTCGGGGAGTTGCCAGCCTCCAAGGCCGTTCGGGCGACGTCACCTGTCAGTGCCACCCGATAGCTTATGAACGAGTGTCTGAGGGCATTCTGACGCCATCCGCCGGGAATCTTGGCCTTCACGCCCAAGTCGTTCATCGCCCCGGCCACTGCCGTCAGAGTCACGATCTGACCAGTCGATTCGCGCCAGGGGGCAAGCCATGCCTTGAGATTATCGGGCAGCGGAACGAGTCGCCGCGCCGCCGTCTTGGCTTTGCGGCCGGCGATTTCGATGTGACCGCGGTCCCATTTGATGTCCTCCCAGTCCAGCCGCATGATCTCGGCAGTTCGGATGCCAGCGAATGCTCCGATGGCGATCACCGGCAAGATTCGCGCGTGGGCGTTCACCAGAAGGCGTGTGATTTCATCAGGTGTGAAGATCGCGATTTCCGTCTCCGCTTCCTTGAACGTCTCCGTCTGCTCGGCGGCGGTTTTCCGATCCGGGTGGAGATACCCTTGGCGTTTCGCAAATCCGAACATGGTCACGATATTTCTCCGGTGTCCGTTCCGACTGACAGGACCGAGTCCCTTGAGACCGGCCAGGTATTTGTTGATGTCCGCCGTTGTCACGTCCCCGATGTTGCAAGCGAGTTTGTCGGTGAATCGTTTGAGACCCAATCGGCACCCGTTGACGTAGGCGGCACTCACCCCGCTTGTGGCACGGGATTTCACAAACTCGGCAGCTACTTGCGCGGTGGTTCTTACGGCGAGCAGGTCGGTCCGGTTCGCCTGATAGAAGCGGACGGCATCGGAGAGCGTGATTCCCTCGACCACACCGCGGGCGCTCACCCATTCGTCGATGGCGGCGGCGAGCGTCACCCCAAATTTCATGGTCTGCTGTTCGCAATGCCGGAGGAGTTCCAGATCGCGCTTGGTCGCCTCGTCTCCGATCGTCCAGCCGTTGGTCAGGCGGACGGTGATTTGTTGGGCGACCATGCGAGCCTCCTCCATATCGGACAGGCTGCGAACTCGCCTCCGGCCTCCCTCCTTCCACGCCAGCGTGAATTCGGGATAACCGTCTTTACGGTTCATGGTGTAGATACGAACTTTCGTGGGGCCATTGCCAAATTCCACGACACTGCTGCGGCGCTTTTTCTTCCGGGTCATAGGCCCCGGTCGCCGTGTCAAGTTGTCAGAATTTTTATCAGAAACGCCACCTAGGGGTTCTGAATTACTTTCATAAGTTACTGATGGTGTGCTTGGTAGGTGAATGACCTCACCATCTCCGCCAGCAGCCCATGGCAGTTCCGGCTCGAGCCTTATCTCTGGCTGCCCGGCCTCAACGGCACCGTCGGCGCGCGCGGCAGAACCACCGACATTGACCTGAGCGCGTCCGACATGTTCTCCGGCGGCAGTGGCCCTGCCACCTATGACCTTAACATGTATTTCGCCATGCAAGCCGAAGCCCGCAACGGCCGCTGGGGGGTTCTCGCGGACGCTGCCTATCTCGATCTAGGCATCGGTGGTGCCGCGCCCAGCCCCCGCCACTTGGCCGCCGATGTCGATTGCAAGGAATTCCTCGGCGACCTCGTCGTGGCCTACCGCATCATGGAGGAACCTACCAGCTTCCTCGATCTCTACGCCGGCGCTCGCTTCAACTCGCTGTCACTGGACCTCCACGCCCAAGCGGACCTCGTCAATTTTCCCACCGAAGTGGCCATCAACAATTCCCAAAGTGAGACTTGGGCGGATCCAATCATCGGCGCGCGCGGCCAGTGGAACTTCTCCAACAAGTGGTTCCTCGCCGGCAAGGCCGACATCGGCGGCTTCGGCGTGAGTTCGGACTTGGTCTGGTCAGCCCAAGCCACCCTCGGCTATCAGTTCACCGACATGTTCTCTACCGAAATCGGCTACCGCTACAACGACACCGACTACAAAAACGGCGGCTTCACCTACGATATGGCGATGGGCGGCCTGTACGCGGGCTTCGACTTCAAGTTCTGACGCCGCCATCCGCAGGGGTTCCGCGCCCCACTGGAGGAAATCCGCGGGAAGTCCTATCTCCGACTTCGACATGGAGCCATTGAAGAACGCGTTTTCCTATCCCAAGGCCCGGCTCATCGCGGAGGCGGTGAAGCGCGCGCATCCGGCGTTTTCGCTGCCGCAGTTCAGCAAGAGGCTGGAGGTGGCGTTGGAACCGCTGGAATTGGAACAACGGATGCGGCTGATCGCGGACCGCATCGAAGCCGGACTGCCCGCACATCCGCCGGAGCTGTTTGCGATTTTGACGGAGGCGCTGGCGGTGGATGAAGGCGACCCGCACGGGTTGCGAGGATTTCTGGTCTGGCCGTTGACGGAAATCGTCGCCCGGCGTGGACTCGGGCATTTTCCGGAATCGATGGCGGCGCTGGCGGTGATGACGAACCGGTTCACCGGGGAGTTCGCGATCCGGCCGTTTTTGCGGGAGCACCGGGAGCGGACATTGAAGCAACTGCACGCGTGGTGCGATCATCCGGACGACCCGCGCCTGGCGAAACTCGCGCGCCACGCCTGCCGCACGCTTTTGAAAAGCGGGCATCCCGGCGCGCTTGAATTCCACGGCTACGGCTCGGCCAAGGCACTGGAGCTTGAGGTTTTCGCGCTCGGGAAAAGTCGGTCATGCTGGGCGGGCAGTTGGACTACCGGCTCGTCATCCGCAATTCCTCGCGACGTGCCGTCAAGGTGATGTTTGACTACGCGATCCTCCACCGCAAAGCGAATGGCACGCTCAGCCCGAAGGTTTTCAAGGGCCGCACCCGCGAGCTGGCGGCGGGAGAGTACTGGGAAATCACCGGCCGCCACTCGCTGAAGCCAGTCACCACGCGGGTTTACCACGCCGGAATCCACGGTTTCGAGCCGCGGCTGAACGGCCGGGCATTCCCGGCGCTGGAGTTTCAGCTGAAATGTTGACAGCAAACCATAAACCCATATTTTGACCCATATGAAAACCACGCTCGAACTTCCAGACGATCTCTTCGTGGAGGCCAAGGCGGTGGCCGCACGGCGGCGGATCACGCTGAAGACGCTTTTCACTCGGGCGTTGGAGCGCGAACTGCGGCCCGAGGCACCCCGACCGACGACGGATCATTTTGAAATCGATCCCTACGGCTGGCCAATCCTGAAGCGCCAACCGAGCGGCAAAGTGGTCGTCACCGACGAGTTCATTAACGAGCTGCGGGATAGCGAGGGAATCTGATGATCGCGCTTCTGGATATCAATGTGCTCATCGCACGGGCGGACCCTGCCCACGTTTTCCACCAGCGGGCAGTGAGCTGGATGGCCTCGCTCAGGCATGCGTCCATCGCCACCTGTCCGCTCACGGAGAACGGATTTCTGAGGATTTATGGAAATCCCGTTTACCCGGAGGGACCGGGTTCGCCTGCGGCGGCCAGTGCGTTGCTTGCCGCGATCCGCAGGCTCCCGCAGCATGTTTTCCTGCCCGACGATATTTCACTGGGCGACACCGCGAGAATTACGACCCTCGCCGGAGCGGGGCATTCCCAACTCACGGATCTTTATTTGCTCGCGCTGGCGGGACGTCATTCTGCGGTTTTCGCCACGTTCGATCGCCGGATCGACCCTGCGATGGCGGTTGGCGGCGTGGCGGCGCTGTTGGTGATTCCCTGATGTTTCCGCCTTGCCCATCGGGTTCTCAAGCGCCATGTCCCCGGCATGGCGTTTTCCGCGGTTCTTTTTGATTTCGACGGGGTCCTGGTGGACACCGAGTGGGCGATTTATCAGGCGTGGCTGAAGACTTTCGAGGACCACGGCCATGACTTGCCGCTGGAAATTTACACGCGCTGCATCGGCTCGGATTTCGCCACGTGGTCGCCGAAGACCCACTTGGAAGAGCTCTCGGGACTGGACTTTGATTGGCACGATCTGGACGCGCGGCGGCAGGAGCGGATCATGAGCGACCTGACCCACGAAGGGACGATGGCGGGCGTGATCGGCTTGCTGGAACAACTCGGCCGCGGAGGGAGCCGGCGGGCGGTGGTTTCGAGTTCATCGCATCACTGGGTGGACGGCTGGCTGGGGAAACTGGCGTTTGCGCATCATTTCGAGACGGTCATTTGCCGGGGCGACGCGGCGCGGATCAAGCCGGCTCCGGACTTGTATCTGGAAGCGGCCAAGCGGCTGGAACTCCCGCCTGCGGAGTGCCTCGTGATCGAGGATTCGCTGAACGGCGTGAAGTCGGCGAAGGCCGCCGGGATGAGCGTGTGGGTGGTGCCGAACCGGGTGACCGCGGGGCTGGATTTCTCGGCGGCGGACCGGATTTTCCCCTCGCTCGTCGAGCTGGCCGGAGCGCTTCAGTAACCGGCCGGGTGGCGCATCACGTGGCCGCGGACTTGGCGGGTTTCAGGTTTCCAGAGCGGGCCGGATTCGCCGCCGGGGCCGCCGGTATCGAGGCGCAGGCCGGCGACAGTCATGAACACGTGGCCCTTGCGGGTGTAAATGGTGATCCATTTTCCTTCGCCCTTTTTGCCGTAGCCGAAATAGCTGCGCGACGGGATGCTGCCTTTCATGAGGCCGGCTTCGCGCAGGACGTAGGAGACCGTGCCGGAGCAATCGTAGCCGGAATCTTTCTGCCGCGCGTGGCCGCCGCCCCATTTGTAGGGCTTGCCTTGGAGGCGGTTGCCGGCGGCGATGGCCCGCTTGACGGGAGTCGGCGCGTTGCGCGGCGCGTAGGCGAGTCCGTCCTTCAACAGCGCCGTGCGGCCGCTTTCAAAATGATAGGAAACCGGCCGCTTGGCTTTGACTTGGTTCGAGCAGGAAACAAGTCCGATGGAAAACGGCAGGCCGATTGCCAGAACGAGAAGGAAATTTTTCACGACCGCCAATTTGCAAAATAATCAAGAGATGTAAATTATTTTGTCCCTTGCTCGGTGAGGAAGGCGATGACTTGGCGGAGGGCGCGGGCGCGGTGGCTGAGGGAGTTTTTGACCGCGTCGCCCAATTCCGCGAACGTCTGCTCGTGTCCGGCCGGGATGAACAACGGGTCGTAGCCGAAGCCGCCGCTGCCGCTCAGCGCGTCCACCAGCCTGCCCTCGACGGTCCCTGAGAAATGCGCCTGCTCCACGCCGCCGCGGGCGAGCACCATGGTGCATCGGAAGCGGGCGTTGCGGGCGGTTTTCCCGGTCATTTCCGCCAACAAGCGGGCGTTGTTTTTCGCGTGGTTTCCCTCCTCGCCGCCATAGCTCGACGACCAGACGCCGGGCGCGCCGGCGAGCGCGTCCACTTCGAGGCCGGAATCATCGGATAAAACCCAGCCCTCCACGCGGGCGCTGATGCCCTCGGCTTTGAGGCGGGCGTTTTCGAGAAAGGTCGTCCCGGTTTCCTCGATTTCCGGAAAACCCGGAAACGCGGTCGCATCCAAGACTTCGAAATCGCCGCCGATCATCGCGCGGATCTCGGCGGTTTTATGGGCATTGCGGGTGGCGATGATCAGACGTGACGGCGCTTGCATGGCCATTTGCTAAACCGAATGGGGTGGTCTGACGAAAAAATTTTGAATAATCCGGCGTTTGGCGGCACTTAGTAGGCACATGAAAGCAATCACTTGGCTCGCTGCCGTCAGCTGCGGCGCCGCCCTCTCCGCCACCGCCTTCGCTTCCACCCCTCAAGGCTGGACCACTGATCTCGACAAGGCCTTCGAACAGGCAAAAGCCGAGAAAAAGTCCGTGCTCGTCGAATTCACCGGTTCCGATTGGTGCCCGCCGTGCATCGCGATGCGCAAGAACGTCTTTTCCACCAAGGAGTTCGTCACGGCGGCTTCGAAAAAATACATCCTCGTCGAACTCGATTTCCCCAAAGGCGACGCGGCGGTGAAGGAGAAAAACGAGCCGTTTGCCGAGAAATACAAAATCGAAGGTTTCCCGACGGTGATTTTGTTCACGCCGGAGGGGAAAGAGTTCACCCGCTTTTACGCCTCCGAGTTCCCCAAAACCGCGGATTTCCTGACGCACCTCGACAAGTCGCTTGAAAAGAAGGACCTCGACTGAAATTGAACCGCCCCGCCACCGATGAAATTCCTCTTCAAATCCCTCTCCATCCTGACGATCTCGACTTCCCTAGCCCTCGCCGGCGGGGAGGGCTGGCACACCGACTGGGAGGCTGCGAAAGCCAAGTCCAAGGCCGAGAACAAGCCGATCCTGATCAACCTGACCGGCTCGGACTGGTGCGGTTGGTGCATCAAGATCGAGAAGGAGATTTTTTCCCAAAAAGCCTTCAAAGACTTCGCCGCGGAGAATCTGATTCTGATGGAAGCGGATTTCCCCAAGAAAAAGGAACAGCCCGCCGAGCTGAAAAAGCAGAATGCGGCGCTCGAAAAACAATACCTCGCGGGCGGTTATCCCACCGTTTACCTGCTCGATTCCGAGGGCAAAAAACTCTCCGAGGACATCGGCGAGCTCAAAGGCGGGACGGACGCCTACATCGCGAAACTCAAGGAACTCCTCGCTAAAACGAAGGAGTGAGGCGCAAAGGAAAGGGCCGGGACCGGTGGAATTTCTTCACACCGGCCCCGGCCCTGTCTGGTGGCGGATTTAAAACCCCTCAAGGAAGGGGATCAGCAAGCGGCGCCCCCCGGCACCGCTCCGCTGCAGAACACTACTTCGTTAAATGCCACGAAAAATTTACGGAGTGACACGCCGCCGAGCCCCCCGGCCCGGCGGTGCGTCGCGATCCGCATGGCGCCCTTGCCGATGACGGAGCTGAACGAGTGACTTGGCGAGCAGGGCCCCCCGGCCCCGATATTCGCGCTGCTGCCGTCGTTCCGCCCCGCTTCCCCCATCGTGCGGGCGGGTTGTTGGTTTTTCACATGAACCCGCCCGGCATTGCCGGTGGGAAAGAGGGCGAATTCACCCAACCCTAACCCTCGCCCCTGGCGAATCGTTCCCCCCGGATTTTCATCGCCGGTCTGCGGGGTTGGGGTTGGAGTGAAGTTCGTCATCTCTTTACCAATCGCAGCCCGCGCGCCCTGATTTCCAAATTAGCTAAACTTTTTTGATATCCGGATTTTTCGTCGGCGAACGCTTTACGGAAAACGGGACTACCTTCCGGGCTAATAGGTCATTTGGAAGCCGACATGCACCTCCGAACCGGAGTCGTCCAAGCGCCAGCCGTGATCAACGCGCAAGTCCACCTTGTCGGTCATTTTGATCCGCGCGCCCAAGCCGGCGCTCGACAGCGAGACCCCGTCTTCGCCGCGGTTCTGCAACATCGCCTGATCGTAAAAGCCCAACACCCTCATCTGATAGCGCGCCCGGATCGTGAGCGCCGGAGCATAGAGTTCCAGGCTGCTTTGCCAGCCGTTGTCGGCGTAATACTCGCGCTCGGTGATGCCGCGCACCGTCTGATAGCCGCCCGCCGCGAATTGCTCGACGGGGAGCAGTCGGGTGTTAGCGACTTGGCCCGCGGCGCGCAGGGCGATCCGCCAGTCCGCGCCTAACTCCCACCAGCCCTGCGTCGCCATCCGCAGGATTCCGTAGTTCGCCACCGCTTCGGGGTCGTAGATTTGGAAGTCCTCGTCGTCGTTTCCCGGGATCACCCCGCCGGGCGCGCCTAGCAGGGTCGTGTCGATCTGGAAAGCGCCGTCATCCCAATCGCGGGCCAAGCCGTAATTGAGCCGCGCGTTCACCAGCCTCACCTCGCCGGGCGAGTAGGGGGCTCCGCCAAAAAGCACGAATTGGTTCGTCGCCTTGACCTCGACGCCGGCCGTCAGCCGCTGCCGCCATTTCCCGAGATTAGGTAATGACAGCTTTTGAAGCGCCGCCACCGACCATGAAATCCCGGTGTTCTCCACGGGCAGCCCGCTTTGAATCGAATACGACAGGACTTCCGCATAGACCGCATCGAGCTGGAGCGACTGATGGATGCGGTGAAACGGGATTTCCCAGCTCAGCGCGTGCGCTTGCAGCGAGGAAACCGGGTCGCCGAGGACCGTTTGCCACGCCAAGACATGCTCGTTTTTCGTCATTCCCGCCGCTCCGACAATGAAGCGGTCCTTGCCTAGCTGGTCCGGCCCGCTGTTCTCGTAGCCGAGCGTCGCCCGCCACGGTTTTTTCTCGGCCAGGCCGATGAGCAAATCCGCGGTCGCTGGCTCGCTGCCCGGAGAAACCATCAATTTCGGCTCCCGGAACACGCTGCGGCCATACCAAGCCATCTGCTCGTCGAGTTCGGAGCGCCGGATGATGTTTCCGCGCCTGAGGCTCAACCCTTTCGTAATGGCCTTGGGATTGCCGTATTTCGGGCGGGTGACTCCGACGTTCCCGATCCGCCCCAGCTCCACGAGCAGCCGCAAAGTTCCCGACTTGAAATCCTGATCCGGCGCGTCGATGCCCACGACCGGGTAGCCCTCGACGTCGTAATGGGCCAGAATCGTGTCCGCGATGGCGACGAGATCGCCCTCCGCCAACGGCCGCCCGCTCCAAGCCGCGAGCTTCGATCCGAGCGTGACCGGAGACGGCACGGGCAAATCCGCCGCCACGCTCAAGCCGGGCGCGACTGCGGCACATCCCGCGCCGCTCCAGGATTCCAAGCGGATTTCCCGGAGTTGCGGACAGATGATCGCGCCGGTTCCCGCCACGCCCGCGTCCACTTTTTTCGCAGGAAGCGACTCCACCGGCTTCGCTTCCGGGACGCGCGGGTCGATCCCCGGCAGAAATTGCGCATGGGCTGCGGAGGTGAGGAAAATTGCCAGTAACGGGCGCATTGCAGGTCGCTTTTCGGAGCCGCGGAAGGGTGACTTCCGCCGTCTCACGGCTCATGCTTAACGGAATCGTAATACTAAGCCAATCTAAACAATCTGCGCCGGATCAGCGTTTCGCGAGCGCCGCCTCGCCGCCGCGCATTCCAAAAAACGAGGAGCGCTGAAGGATCAGCTTGGCAGCGCCTCGTTGCGCCATCCGCTTTTCGACCCGCTCGGTGGCATCTCCGCGCGTCGCGCCCGTCGAGCTGACCGGCTGTCTGTAAGTGGCGGTTTCGCGCTCCAAGCTTGCGACACTGGCCACCGAAGCGCCATCGCCACGGTTGGAATCCCGCCCGGCATCGCTCGACGCGCTCATCGAAGTGGTCACATTGAGCGTCTTCGGTTCGGAGTTCACTTGGGTTCCGTCCGGCCGCGAAAGTTTGGGAAGGGTCAACACCGCATCTCCCACCGGCGGAGCGATATCGGCTTCATCAGGAACGAGAACAACCCCGTCCTGCTGGAAATTCCCGTTGAAAACCAGATCGCCGACGATCAGGCCGCTGGATTCGTTGGTGATCTTTCCGCCCTCGCCCACCTCCAGGAAAATCCGGCCGTTTCCTGTCTTGAGCGTCCCTTGATTGCGGATTTCCTTGCCGGCCGCCACTTCGATCCGGCTGCCGCCGCTCTCGCCATTGTGAAGCACAAAACCCAACCCGCTGGTTTCCTTGAGCCTGCGATCGCCGGCGGCGGCCACGGAAACTTCCGTGCCACCCGCCATCAACACATCCCGCGAGGCCTTGATCTGCGCGGTGTCGCGAATGTTGACCCGCTGACCGCCCAGGACCACGTCGCCGCCGGTTGCCTCGACCTGGCCATAAACGGATAGCGACTTGGATCCCGCCGGGCCGCTCATTTTGTAGCCGTTTCCAATGGAGAATTCATTGGCATCCGCATTGAGCGTCGCAAGCGTCACTCCTTTCGCGATGATCGAGCCATGGATTTGCAAACTCGCGGAAGGTGAGAAAAAGGCGACGATTCCGTTCGAAGTCACCGCGCCGTCGATCAGGTGGGTCACGCTGCCGCCGAGGAAATTCACCACGCTTTTGCCGTCCGTGAAATTAAACACCAGCTCGCTGCCGGTCTTGAGATCGAGATGCTCCCAGTCGAGCACCGTGTCCTTCGTCAGCGTGAAAACCGTGCGGGTTCCCGTGGCGGTCGCTTCCGTCGTCCACGTCGCCGTGCCGGGCGTGGTCAGAACGGGATCCTTCGCATGAAGAATGCCTGCGAGGGTGCCGAGAAGAGCCACTCGAACGGGAATTGGAATAAGTTTCATGGGGACAGGAGGAACTGAAACCCCGATAATTAACTAATTCTGACTTTTTGGTATTACGGGATCGCGTAACTCCCCCGCGCCCCGGCCGGGAAACAATTCAGGCCGAAACCGCCGTTCCCCCCCGGGTTTGGCAGATTTCGGCCTGATTTTGGCAGGGATCTATCAACACATCAAATCGTCTGGAAAGCGGCTGCCCCCCGGCGTCCGCCTCCAGTCACGATGAACTCGCTCGACCGTGCCGTGTGCGCCGATCCCACCCGCGCTCCCCCCGGAGCTTGGACTGGGCTTGTTTCAGCGGCGGCGATCAAGTTTGTCATCCCTACTCCAATCGCAGTTGAAATTAACGATTTCCAAAAATTGCGAAAAATTTTACATTCCGGCGAGACAGAGTTTCTTCCCTCCTGATCCCGCATGCGCCGCCTCTTGCATTTTTCCCGCCTCCTGGCCGCGGCCGCCACCCTGTCGTGGACCCCCGCGACCGCTCTCGATCTCGCGCAGCTGGACACTGCGGAGGCGGAGCTCGAGTCGCTGGTCGGCGAGTGGCAGACGGAGTGGAACCAAAAAGCGGAGCCCGCCAGCGCCCGCGAACTCGCCGCCAGCCTGCAAGCGCTCGGCATGGTCGAGCGCCAGGCGGGCAAGCCGGACGAAGCACTCGAGCATCTCACCGCCGCCTGCGATTTGATGGCCGCCCACGCGCCGGAAATGCTGGCCGACGCCCGCGAGGCGCAAGCGCTGACCCTGCAGGACCTCGGCAAACTCGCGGAATCGGAAAATTTCCTCCGCCAAGTGCTCGCCAGCCGCCAAGAAATTCCGGCTGGCCCGAAACTCGCCGCCACCTTCGACCACCTCGCCCTCAACCTGCTCTATCAAGCCCGCTATCCGGAAGTCGCGCCTTTGCTCGATCAAGCCGAGGCCGCCACCGCCGCGGAGGATCTCGGCTTCCGCGCGCGGTTGGCGGCCCACCGCGGGCGTCTCTATCACACGCTCGGCAGTCACGCCCGCGCCGCCGCCGTTTTCCAACAGGCTCTCGCAACCCCCTTCGAGGACCCCGAACTGCGGCTTTCCCTGAACAGCCAGCTCGCCCTCACCCAGCTGCGGCTCGGGAAAATCCCGGAAGCCCGCGCGGGCATGGAAGCCGCCGCCGCCGAAGCCCGCCGGCTTTTCAAAAGCAACCACATCCGCGCCGTCCCTTATCTAACCAACCTGGGCGCCATCGCCCTCACCCAGAACGAGCCGGTCATCGCAAAATCCTCCTTCCAGGAAGCCCTGCAAATGCTCGAAGCCACCTTCGGCCCGGATCACCCCGGCTTGATCGCCCCGCTGAACAATCTGGGCGTCGCCGAGCAGGCCCTCGGCGACTATCAATCCACCCGCACCCACCTCGAACGCGCCGCCGCCCTGCAAGCGAAACACCTTCCCGCCACTCATCTCCGCGTCGCGGAAACCGAGCGCAACCTCGCCCGCAACGCGCTTCTATCCGCCTCGCCCGACGCCCGCGACCACATCGTCCGCGCCACCCGCATCGGCCTCGATCTGCTCGACCGCCTGATCCGCGAGGGCAGCGAAAACGAGCGCCTCAATTTCCTCGAACGCTTCGATCTCGTCTCCCTGCCCTGCGCCACCGGCGACGCCGAGCTCATCGCCGACGTCCTCATCGCCACCAAGGCCCGCCTGCTAGACGCCATGCTCGCCGGGAGCGTTCCCGCCACGCGGCCGACCTGGCGCGACGTCCAAGCCGTGCTTCCGCCCGGCTCCGCCTTCATCGACACCTGCCGTTTCACCATCACCGCCGTCCCGCAAACCAAACGCTACGGCGCGATTGTCATTCTCCCAGCCGGCCCGCCGAAATGGGTTCCGCTCGGCACCGACGAAAGCCTGGAACGCTGGCTCGGCGCTTTTCACGACCGCATCCGCTGGCGTTCCGGTGCGCTTGCAGGAAACCCCGGCTCGCCGCCGCCCTTGAAAATCCGGGGAATCCTCCGCGCCCTCGAGCGTGAATTCTGGGCTCCCCTCCAGCTCCCGCCCGGCACCGCCCACATCGCCTTTTCCCCGGACAGTCGCCTCCATTTCCTACCTCTGCCAGCCCTTCTGGATCGCGAAAACCGCCCGCTCAGCGCCCGCCACCTGCAAGTCACCACCGTCACCAGCGCCCGGGATTTGATCCAGCCGGCACCCACCACCTCCCTTTCCAACACCCCGTGGACCATCCTCACCGTCTCCGACTTCCCGCAGCCAACCGCCAAAACTAGCGACGATCCGCTGCTCGCCCTCCTCGCCGATCTCCAACCCATGCCCGGCACCCGCATCGAGGCCGACAAACTCCGCCCTCTCGCGCCTGCCGGCTCGCAATTCCTAACCGGCTCCCAGGCAACCGAACCGAACCTCCACCAGCTTGCGGTCTCACCCTCGGTGCTCCATCTCGGCTGCCACGCATTTTTCCTTCAGAACCAGAATGCCCCGCTCGGGATGCCCGTCGATTTCGACGAGCGCTCCGATCTGCTTTTCGCCAGCGGGCTCGTCCTCTATCAAGGCGCCCAACGCCGTCCCGACAGCCCGCGTCTGGCAGACGATGACGACTTGTTGTTCCCATCGGAAATCGCCCGGCTTCCGCTCCAACAGACCCGGCTGGTCACCCTTTCCTCCTGTGAGTCCGGTGCCGGCACACCCGTGTCCGGAGAAGGGCTGCTAGGCCTCCGCCGCGCCTTTTCCCTCGCCGGCGCGCGCGAGATCGTCGTCGCCCTCTGGCCCGTCTCCGATGAATCGACCCCCGGCTTCATGGAGCGGTTCTATCAACTCGCGCTCCGCTCCAACCGCCCGGCGCAATCGCTCTGGCAGACCCAGGGCGAACTCCTTTCCGGCGTCCCGAGCGACGATGATTTCGAACTCGCCGTGCTCCGTTACGCGCCCTTCGTCCTGAGCCAAAACTCCCCGCTCACCACCGGCCCGGCGATTGCCGTTTCCCCCAGATCCTCCGCCCTGAAAAACCCGTGGCTCATCGCTATCACCGCGCTCCCGTTGCTCCTCTTCGTCATCAGCCGCATGCTGGCGAAAAGGAAGATTTTGTGAAATACCCCCGTCCTGCCTGATTTCGTAAGGCCTTGGATGATAAAGGGACTCCAAATAACCGGCCGGCAGAACGGCCTCGCGCACGTCAGTCCGTGAAGCGCGGCGGTGATCCGGATTCGACACGGATCGATTTTCGATCCGCCAGATTGTTCCAAGGGCTAACTCGCTCATTCTGAGGGATAGGCCACGATTTTTGAACGGATTTTCAGAGTGGCTGTCTTAATTTGAGACGTTTCTAAGATGTTTGCCCGCAAGAACATCGGAGGAATTCTAACGAAACCTTGAATTCGCATCCCGCGCTAGATGAACCATCCATGAATTTCCCGGCATATTTTACTGCGCGATCGCGTAGGGCAGACGAATTTTCGGCGTGTCATTTTTCCAAGAAATGAACCCCCTGACCCAAAGGTTCCTGGCGCTGGTTTTCTGCGTCCAGGCAGCAGTTGTTTTCCCGGCCGGTGCCGAGGAAATCATCCTGCACCCTGACGGCGTCAACGCGGATGCGGACTGGGCGCTGAGCCGTGTCGGCAACAATTTTCCCAACGCTCCCGCGAACACTTACGCTTATCCGGACACGACCGTTCCCGTCCGGCTTTATCTCATCGATACCGCAGTCAAGAATCCGGCGAGTTTCGTTGCGGCCAATCCCAAACTGACCTTCGAAGGCCCGATTCTCGTGCGCGGCAGCAATGATCCGGAGCTTTCCACGCCCCGTGCGCACGGCACACAACTGCTTTCCTTGATCGCCGGAATCCAGACCGGAATCGCGCCCGGCACCCCGATCCATGTCATCAACTACGACATTTACCCGAACGCCACGACCACCGTCTCGCTCCTCGTCGATGCCATCACTCGCGCGACTGACCACCACACGAACCCGAACACGCCAAAGATGCGGTCCGTCATCTGCATCGCCACTTCTTCCAGCGACCTGGCAGACAGTTATTCCGTCAATTATGCCATCAACGTAGCGCTTGAGGAAGGAATCCCGGTTGTCCTCTCCGCGGGAAATCTCGGCCAAGACGCCGCGAATATCCTTCCCTCATCCAACGGCACCAAGAACGGCGTCATCTGCGTTGGCTCCTCAGACGCTAGCGATGCTCTACTTTCAACATCGAACTCCCCCGCCGGCTTCCGCTCAAACTTCGGCACCCCCGTTGACATCCTGGCCCCGGGTCTGGATGTCCGCACCCGCAGCGAAAGCGCGAATTCCCCATTTGTTGCCATGACCGGCACCAGCCCCGCCGCCGCCCTCGTCGCCGGCAGTGTGCTTGCGGAACTTTCCATCAACGGCTCACTCACTCCCGCTCAAGTCGAGAGCGTCCTGATTCCCGCAAGTCGGCCGGCTTTGCTCCGCACCACCTCCGCTTCCGCGTTCATCTTCAACAAATCGGACGGTCCCGTCATCAGTTCCGACAGCCCGGTCGCGCTCACCGCCCCGGCACCACCCGTTGCTTCTCAAACCCTCTCCACCGCATCAATCCAAAGCGGCAGCATCATCACCCCGACCGTTGACGCCGATGCTGACGGGATCCCGGACATGATTGAAATCTTCCACAGCGGCAACAGCGCTAAGATCCCCGCGCCGCCGACCCTCAGCCGCACCGCCGACCAGCAGGTTCAGTTTAAGTTCCCCATTGCTTTCGAATTTTTCAACCGCTCAACTCCGTTTGTGCTGGGTAACGGTTACACTTGGGGCATCCGCTGCACCTCGAATTTCAAAAACTGGGAAGTTCCCGTTGGCAGCCTGTTGAAAACCACCGACGCCAACGGCCAAGCGTGGCTCATCGCAACATTTCCGGCCACCCAGTCCTCCTGCTTCGCGAGAATCGAAGTCATCGCGCCATAATCGCCCTCGACGATAAAGGTCCCCCTCACGCCGCTCACCTTCCCACGTCGAGCGGCGATTTCATTTCCAGAACCTCGGCGGTCAAAAGCTTTTGAAAATCAGGCGGCCTTAACCAAGTTCCTTGCAAATAGCCCCGGCTTCGGGTTACGTGATGCCGCCCCCGGCTGGGTGGCGCCATTCATGCAACAAGAACAACTTCAGCGCTGCTGGAACGCCTGCTGGCACCGCGCGCGTCGCCCGCTCGAAGGGATTCTTGTCTCCGAAGAGCAAGCCACCAGCATCGCGGACCGGGCGATCCGCAACGTTTCGCTCGACTACGAGGAATTCCCGACCGAGGCGGAATTCACCGCCCGCGCTCTGGAAGAAACCGCGGAAGCGACCCGCCAACTCGTTGCGCTGGAACGACGGACGCACGCGGATCACCAGCTTCATCACGACCCCGCCGACCGCCGCTACGACCGGAATCTCAACCTCGACCGACTCCAGCGCCGCGATCCGGACAAGGGTTTCTGCGATTCCGAATGGAACCATCTGCCCGCGATTTTACGCCCGCTTGCCGTCGCCACCCTCACCCGCAAGGGAATCAAAGGCCCGGATGCCGAGGACGTTTTCAGCGACACCCTCGTGGAACTGGTCCGCGAGCGGGAAGGCAGCGGCAGGTCGCCGATTCTCGATCCGACCGTCTTCGAAGAAATCATCCCGCTCCACGCACGGATCGTCGGCTTCCGCTCCATTGATTGGTATCGCCGCCGGGGCGCTTTAAAAAACCAGCCGAACACCGGCGATAGCTTGAACGCGCTCACCGACAATCCCGAGCATGGGATGCAATTCGAGGACCGCTCGGCCGATCCGCAGAACAACACCTTCGAGCGCATTTACAAAGAGTGCCAGGAAGCGCTCACCGCCGCCGAGTGGGAGCTCGTTTTCATCCTCTTCGTCACCCAGTCCGCCACCATCCAGGACCTCATCGGCGACGCGGCTTTTTGCGCCAAATTCGGGATCAAGGCAGGCGTCTCCCTCTCCACCCGGCGACGGGTACTCAGCGAGCTGGTCGAGGCCGCGCTGGAAAAACTTAGGAAAAACTTAATAAATTGAAAATCGCCCCCGGAGTTCTGCGATTGGAGAAATAGCCATGAATCACGATCTTCCAAAAAACCTGGAATCCACCAGAAACCTTCTGGCAGGAAGCTTGCAGCTTCATTCCTCCGAGCAAGCTCCAGCACTTCCCGGCGATTTGCTCAACGACCTTGCCAGCCGTTTCAGCGCCACCCCGGCGGCGGCGGCACCGCTCCAGCAGCACTCGTGGCTCGCCCGGATTCAATCCTTCATCGCCCGTCCCGCCTTCGGCATGGCGGCCGTCGCCCTCGTCGTTCTCGGAGTTTCCGTCCCCAGCCTGATGGACTCCGCGCCCGCCGGTGGCTTCCGCGGGAAAGTGTCCGGCACCGCGGAATCTCCTGAAATCCGCATCGTCCTGCTGAGTCCGCCGACCGGTTTTCAATCATCGCTCGTCGCTGCGGGTGATTTCGAAAGCAGCATGATTTCCTCCACCACGACGGGCGACGGCCTGACCGGGCGGCGAATCCTGGTGGATTTCTCAACTGCCACGATCACCGCGCTCAATGCTTCCGACGAGAAAATCCACACCGCGCCCCTGCCCAAGGACGCCGAGGAAATTTCAGCGGCCATCGCCGCGGCAGTCAGCCGCTTGTGAGTCCAAGGGTTTTTCTTTCCAATCAGGCGGCCGGGTTGCACATTTCGCGCCCTTTGCCGACCATGTCAGAACGTAAACCATTCCCCTTCCGCGATTTCGAGCCCAAATGGCAAGCCCGCTGGGAAGCCGAAAAAACCTTCCGCACCCCCGGCCCCGGCGATGCGGATTTCGACGCCTCGAAGCCGAAATACTACGTGCTCGACATGTTCCCCTACCCCAGCGGGGCGGGCCTCCACGTCGGCCATCCGGAAGGCTACACCGCCACCGACATCATCGGCCGCTTCAAGCGGATGACGGGGCACAACGTCTTGCATCCCATGGGTTACGACTCATTCGGCCTGCCCGCCGAGCAATACGCGATCAAAACCGGCCAACATCCGGCGATCACCACGGCGGCGAACATCGAGAACTTCCGGCGGCAGCTCAAATCCCTCGGTTTCGCCTACGACTGGGACCGCGAAATCGCCACCACCGACCCGGAATACGTCCGCTGGACGCAGTGGATTTTCCTCCAGATCTACGGCTCGTATTTCTGTGAGGAAACCGGGAAGGCAAAACCTGTTTCCGAACTCGAAGCCAAGGGCTGGACCCGCGAGCAAATCGACGACGTCCGCCTCGCCTTCGTCGCCGACACGCCGGTCTGGTGGTCGCCCGACCTCGGCACCGTGCTCGCGAACGAAGAAGTCGAGGAATGGAAATCCAAAGGCCACACCGTCGAGCGCCGCCCGCTGCGCCAATGGATGCTGCGGATCACGAAATACGCCCAGCGCCTGATCGACGAACTCGACACGCTCGACTGGCCGGAAGGCATCAAACTGCTCCAGAAAAACTGGATCGGCCGCAGCGAAGGCGCGTCGGTGAAATTCCAGATTTCAGATTTCCAATTGGAGATCGAAGTCTTCACCACCCGCCCGGACACCTTGTTTGGAGCGACTTACATGGTGCTCGCGCCCGAGCATCCGTTCGTCCCGGAAATCACCACGGCCGGACAAAAAGCCGCTGTCGAGGCCTACCAAAAAGCCTGCTCCTCCAAGTCCGACATGGACCGCGGCGACCTCAACAAGGACAAATCCGGCGTCTTCACCGGCGCCTTCGCGACCAATCCCGTCAACGGCGAGCAAATCCCCGTCTGGATCGCCGACTACGTCATGATGGGCTACGGCACCGGCGCGATCATGGCGGTGCCCGCCCATGACGAGCGGGACCACGAGTTCGCACAGCGATTCAGTTTACCAATCAAACAAGTCGTCCAGCCAACCGACGACTCGGACTGGCAAGGCTACACCGCCTACGGAACCGCCATCAACTCCGGCTTCCTCGACGGCCTCCCCACCGCCGACGCCAAGGCCAAAATGATCGCCTGGCTGGAAGAAAAAGCCATCGGCCAGCGCCGCATCCAGTTCAAGCTGCGCGACTGGTTGTTCTCCCGCCAGCGCTACTGGGGCGAGCCGTTTCCGATCATTTGGACAGACGGCCAGCACTCCGCGATCCCCGAGTCCGAGCTCCCGCTGCTCGCCCCGCCGCTGGACGATTACAAACCCAGCGGCACTCCGGACCCGATCCTCACCAAAGCCACCGAATGGGTCCAACTCCCGGACGGTTCCATCCGCGAAACCAACACCATGCCGCAGTGGGCCGGCTCGTGCTGGTATTACCTCCGGTATTGCGACCCGAAAAACACCGGCCGCTTCATTTCCCGCGAGGCGGAAAACTACTGGACCAGCGACCAGCCGGGCATGGTCGATCTCTACGTCGGCGGCACCGAGCACGCCGTCCTCCATCTGCTTTATGCCCGCTTCTGGCACAAGGTCCTCCACGATCTCGGCCACGTCCGCACGCCCGAGCCGTTCCAAAAACTCGTCAACCAAGGCCTCATCCTCGGCGAGGACGGCCAGAAAATGTCCAAGTCCCGCGGCAACGTGGTCAACCCGGACGACGTCGTTTCCGAATACGGAGCCGACGCGCTGCGCCTCTACGAAATGTTCATGGGCCCGCTCGAACAAGTGAAGCCGTGGCAGATGAAAGGCGTCGAAGGCGTTTCCCGCTTCCTCGCCCGCGTCTGGCGTCTCGCGTTTGAAGAGCAGGATGGCCAATGGAACGTCTCTGCAAAAATCCAGGACATCCCGTGCACCGACAAATCGCTGCTCCGCGTCGTCCACGAGACCATCAAAAAAGTCGGCGAGGACATCGAGAAACTCAGTTTCAACACCGCCATCTCGCAGATGATGATTTGCACCAACGCCTTCACGCAGGCGGAAGTCGTGCCGTTGAAGGAATTCACCCAGCTCCTCGCCGTCCTCAATCCCTTCGCGCCGCATCTCACGGAGGAAATCCACGCCCGCCTCGGCGGCACTGCGATGTTGTCAGAAACCGAGTGGCCGGCCTACGACCCGGAAGCACTCATTAGAAACGAAATCGAACTCGTCGTCCAAGTGAACGGCAAGCTGCGCGACCGTTTCATGATCTCCAAGGACGCCGACGAGGAAGCCGCCAAAACCGCCGCCTTCGCCAGCGCCAAGGTCGCCGAGCACCTCGAAGGCAAGACCGTCCGCAAGATCATCTTCATCCCCGGCAAGATCTTCAACATCGTCGCCAACTGATATTATCGCCCGTTGCCAATCACGACGGGTTCAGCGTTAGGTCGCAGGTAGTTCGGTGGAATCTTCTGCCCTGAGAACTTCCAAACCTTGCGCCCTGACGACTCCCAATGTGGCCAAGCGTGATTCGAAGCAATCAGACGATCCCGGCGTAACAGGCTCACAAATAGTTTCGTCGGCTCGCTCAGTTCGAAACCTTCATTGACGAGCCGGTAGGTCAGCCCATGGCGGAAAGGCTTCAGCAAGGCTGAATCCGGCCCCCCGGCATACCGCGCCATCAGCTCTTCCATTGTCTTTGGAGCTTCGTCATCTGGCGCACCGATGGCTTCCATCGCAACAAAGTGCACCGACACAAAATGCCTCTCACGCTCCTCACGGTCTATTCGGATCCGATTGTTAAGAACCCATGTGCCTAAGATCAATCCGCTACCAATCGCGATCCCGAGAATGGCTTTTTTGATCGCTTTGCGTCGCATGAGTAAGGGGTTTCTGACAGAGATTCGTGACATTGGCAGGCTTTACGTGAGGGGCGACCGACGTTGGCGCGACTTGGCTTGGGAACGAGCCGGCGTGCGCCCGCGGCAGCGGGAGACGGCTGGAATCAGGAGATCGGGAGGCTCGGATGACTCCCCTTGCGGGAAGATCCGGGGAGAACCCGGGCGGTTTGGGAATTCCCATGCCTTCGGCAGGGAGCGGCGGTGGCATGGCAAGTTGCCGGAGACCCGTCACCTTCTGCCAATGGCGTTTGAGAGTTTGCCGTTGCCATTTGAGTTTTTGCCGGTGGCGTTTGAGAAGTTGCCGGAGGCATGTGAAAGTTTGCCGGAGGCGCTTGAGAGTTTGCCACAGGCATTTGAAAGTTTGCCACAGGCGTTTGAGAAGTTGCCAAAGGCTTGGCTCATCTCATTGGCATCTCATGGGCTGGGCGATCAGATATCGCCCCTCCTTGTGGGGTGATGCGTCGCCCTAGCTTGCGCCGCTTCTCAGCGGGCGAGCGCGACGAGGATGGCCTTCTGCGCGTGGAGCCGGTTTTCGGCTTGTTGGAAAATCGTGTCGGCGTGGAGTTCGAGCACTTCCTCGCTGATTTCCTTGCCGCGGTAGGCGGGCAGGCAGTGGAGGACGATGTGGCCCGGCGCGGCGTGCGCGAGCAGTCCGGCCTCGACTTGGAAGCCGGCGAACTCCTGCTCTTTTTCCTTCTGCCCTTCCTGGCCCATGGAAAGCCAGACGTCGGTGTTGACCACGTGGGCTCCCTGGGCGGCGGCCGCCGGGTCGGTGGTGATGCTGACGTTGGGCGCGTCGAGTTTCGCGAGAAATTCCGCGGGCGGCTGGCAGGAAGCGGGCGAGGCCACGGCGAGCTCGAAGCCGAGACGCTTGGCCGCCCACATCCAGGAAATCGTCATGTTGGAAAACCCGTCGCCGATGAACGCGACTTTCCTGCCCTCCCAAGTGCCGAGCTTTTCCTGGATGGTCAGCAAATCCGCTAGAATCTGGCAGGGATGCTCGTCGTCGGTGAGCGCGTTGATCGTCGGGATGCCGGAATACTCCGAGAAATCCACCACGTCCTGCTGGGCGAAGGTGCGGATGATGGTGCCGTGCACCATCCGGCCGAGCACGCGGGCGGTGTCCTTGATCGGCTCGCCGCGGCCGAGCTGGATGTCGTTGCCTGATAGAAACATCGGGAACCCGCCAAGCTCGCGGATGCCGACCTCGAACGAGACGCGGGTGCGGGTGGACGACTTGGTGAAAATGAGCGCCCAGGTCTGCCCGGCCAACGGCTGGCCTTCGCGGCCGCGCTGGCTTTTCAGATGCGCGGCGGATTCCAGCAAACGCTGGATTTCCTTGGCGCTGAGTTGCTCGATGGAGATGAGGTGTTTCATGGAAAGATGAGTGGCTGGGGGCCAGGGGCTAGGGGCTGGTGGAAGAGAAAGAAGGGATCAGGAAGAGGCGAGGCGGCGTTCCAAGGCATCGATCAAGCCGTTGAGCATGCGGCCGACTTCGCCACAACGTTCGAGAAGTGCGTCGTAGTCGGCCTCACTCAGGTAGTTGTAGCGCATCGCGAGAGTCAGCTGCGTTTCGACTTCGTTCATGGAGCCGCGGGAGATGGAGAGAAAGTGGATGAAATCGGGCGTGGTGCGTCTGCCATGCCCTTCCGCGATGTTTGACGGGACGGATACCACCGATCGGTTCAGCTGCGCGCTCAAACCGAAAAGCTCCTGCTTGGGAAAAACCAGCGTCACGTTGTGAACCTCCACGCAAAGATCCATGGCCTTCTGCCAAACAAGCAGATCACGGTAATATTGAATGTGCATGGCGTCGGTATGGTCTTCTCTTTCCAGCCCCTAGCCCCCGATCCCCAGCCCCTCAAGAACGGAGCGGATGATCGCCAGCGCCTCGTCCACCTCGTCGTCGGTGACGTTGAGCGGAGGCAGCAGGCGGATGGTGGATGGACCGGCGGGCGGGACGATCAGGCCGCGTTCCATCAGCTTGTTCACCACCACCAGCGCGGGGGTTTTGCCTTCCGGTGTCGGGATGAGCGCGGGGTCGAGGGCGATGCCTAGCAGCAGGCCCTGGCCGCGGACTTCGGTGACGACGGGGAGGTTCCACGAGCGCACGGTTTCGCGGATGCGGACTTCCTGGAGGATCGCGTTCATCGGCAGTTCCTTCTCGCGGATTTCCTTGAGCACGGCGAGCGAGGCGGCGCAGACGAGCGGGTTGCCGCCGTAGGTGGAGCCGTGCGAGCCGGGACCTAGCAGCGAGGACGCCGCGGTGCCGTCATCGTCGATCGCGCGGTCGCTGAGCCAGAACGCGCCGATCGGCACGCCGCCGCCCATGCCTTTGGCCCAGGAAATGCCGTCGGGCTCGATCTCCGGCGCGATCATGCGCCAGGCCATCGCGTCGCCGCAGCGGCCGAAGCCGGCTTGGACCTCGTCGAAAAACAACAGCAGGTCGTGTTTCTCACAGATCCCGGCGACCGCGCGGATGAATTCCGGCGTCGCGACGTTCACGCCGCCCTCGCCTTGGATCGGCTCCAACAGAATCGCCGCGGTCTCCGGGCGGATCGCGGCTTCGAGCGCGGCGATGTCGTTGAACGGCAGGTGGCGGAAGCCGGGCAGCAGCGGATCGAAGCCTTCCTGGATCTTCGCCTGGCCGGTGGCGGCCAGCGAGCCGAGCGTGCGGCCGTGGAAGGATTGCAAAAACGTGAGCACCTCGTAGCGCTGCGAGCCGTCGGGCTGCGGGCGCTTGAGGCCGAAGCGGCGGGCGGCCTTGATCAGGCCGTCGTTCGCCTCGGCGCCGGAGTTGGAGAAAAAGATTTTCCCCGGAAGGCGGACGTGGAACTCGTTGATTTCCTCTGCCAGCTCGGCCTGCAGCGGGTTTTGATAGAGGTTGGAAACATGCATCAGCTCGCCCGCCTGGTGGCGGATCGCCTCGACCAGTTTCGGGTGGCAGTGGCCGAGCGAGCAGACGGCGATGCCCATGCAGAAATCCAGGTAGCTCTTTCCGGCCTCATCCCAGAGCCGGCAGCCGGAGCCGCGCACGGGGACTAACGGAAACCGCCCGTAGGTGGGCAGCACGTGTTTCGCGTAGAGATCGGGAGTGGTCATGAAATCGCGGGAAAAGCGAGATGCTATCGCCGTTCCGCGAAATGGCAAAGCGGTAAATTTGACGGCGCGCGACCCCCGCGGCGGCTTAAAACGGCTCGACGCTCATCGCGCCGGTCGTGATCGTCCACGCGTCGGCGGCGGACATGCGCTTGAGTTCGTGGCCGGCTCCCCACGAATCGGAGAAGAGGATTTCCGCGGTTTTCGCGTTGTAGCCGATGATCAGGCGCATGTGGCCGCCCGCGTTTTGCGGGATGTGGGGCTCGGGCACCTTGCCGAGCATCACCGTCCATAACAGGGGAGTGCCCTGGTCGATGTTCGCCTGGACGCTCCGCTGGAAACGGGTCAGGTCGGCTTTGTTTTTGGTCCGCACCTCGCGAAGGACGTCCACATTCATCGCCCGATAGATCTCGCCCACGTCGATCATGTTGCTTTGCTCGGGAAGAGTCGCGGCGTCGGCGCGTTTGGCGGCCCGATTGTAATCGCTGATGAGTCCGAGGATCTGTTTGACGTCGGATTTCTCGACTTCACGCACGCGGACCTTGAAGCGGGTGCTGAGTTTTTTGAGAACGCCGAGCATCGCATCACTGCTCGTGCCGCTTTGCGCGGAGCTGTTGGCCGCCTGCGCGAGCTCCTGCTGGTCCACGGAAATCCCGTAGTAGCGCATGACCCGCTCCGTGGTCGCGACGACGCAATATCCCTTCTGCCCCTGGTCCACCATCGGCACGTCGCCGAGCCAGACGTCGCCGCTGGCGGTGTCCCGCTTGATGTGGGCGGCACCGGAAAACTTCGTGGATGAGATGCTTCTCACCGGGGCGACGCGATCGCCGTTCATTTGCGGCGGCGTGATTTCCAGCCTCAAGAATTCCGCGCGGAACGGGATGTCGCGGCTCTTCACTTCCTTGGTGAAACTGAACTCGAGGAGGTAGTGCGCCTGGTCGGTCTGCCAGATCAATCCGTCGGCTTTCACGGCGTTTTTCGGATCCTGTCCCCGCGGGGTGAACTTGGTGTTAGTGATCTTGTTCAGCGTCTCGGCGGCAGTCCGGACGAGGGCGTCGAATTTCTCCTTGGCCAGCTCCCCGGCATCGCCGCGGGCATAAAGCATGACGGTGATCTCGGTGGGTTTTCCATCCTTGAAGCGGACGATGCTCTCGACGGCGGGGAGGCCGTAAGCGGTGATTTCCTTCCCGGCCAGCCGCAGGGAATCGCGGCTGTTGGACGTCCATTCATAGTCGAGCGGGTCGGCGGCGGCGAAAAACTCGTCGGGCGTCTGCGCCCAGAGATTGTCGGCCGTAAGCAGCGAGTCGATGGGTTTGGCGAAGGCGGACGAGGCAAGCGCGAGTAGGCCGAGGGCGGAAAGGAAACGGGTCATTGGAAGTATCGGGGAGCGTAGCTTTCCCGCCCACCCTGCCAAGGGATTTGTTGGCGCGGCGGCGTGGGAGATCGTAGGAATTCCGGTTTGATTTTTTCCGCGCAGCGTTCACAAGCTCGCGGCATGGCGAAGGCAAAGGACGAGAACCGGGTGGTGGTGAAGGTGTTTCTATACGGGATTCAACCGCAGATCTGGCGGCGGTTTTCGATTTCCGCGGACGTCACTTTCATCGCGTTCAGCGACGCGATCCAGTCGGTGATGGGTTGGGATAACAAGAGCCCGCACGAGTTCCGCCACGGCAAGGGCAAGCGCCTCGTCGATGTGATCGGGCCGATCGGCCTCGAAGACCAGACGGCCGGCGAGTTCCAGGACGAGGCGGTGCTGACGGTGAAGGAATTCCTCGGCAAACGCCGGCTGCCGATCCGCATCCTCTATCGCTACGATTTCGCCGACGAGTGGATCCACGAGATCGTGTTTGAAAAATGGGCCGCCGGCGAAGGCGGGCCGCAAGTCCTCGAAGGCGAGCGCGCCTGTCCGCCGGAGGATTTCGGCGGGACCTTCCAATACATGCAGGCGCTGCACGGCGAAATCGAGTGGGCGCATCCGGGATACGACCCCGAGGCGTTCGATCCGAAAACCGTGAGTTTCGAGCAGAAAAAAGCGGTCAAGAAGCGGAAGTGAAGCGTCGGCAACGGCCGCTCACACGGCTGCGCCTCAGTCGGAGTCCTTCACCAGCCTGATGCCATTGTTGTCGATGGTGATCCGGCCTTTTTTGAAGAGCGCGCCGGTGGCTTGCTTGAAAGTGCGCTTGCTGACGCCGAGCTCGTCGTTGATTTCCGCGGCCGGGCTGTGATCGCCGATGGACCAGAATCCGCCGCGGGCAGCGAGTTCGGCGAGGATTCGGCTTTCCAAGTCATCGACCTTGGCGCGGCCGGCGGGGTGCAGGCTGAGGTTGATTTTCCCGTCAGGACGGATGGCGGTGATGTAGCCTTTGAGGGCTTCGCCGGGTTGGAGCGGCTGGAAAACCTCGTTGGCGAAAATCAGGCCGCTGTGGGTGCCGTTGATGATCGCCTTGTAGCCAAGGTCGGTTTTACCGAAAATAATGAGGTCCACTTCCTGTTCCAACCGGAAGTCGGGCGGAGTCAGATCCATGTGCCGGGCGATGCGGCTGGAGGCGATGATCCGGCCGCTCTGGTCGTCCACGTGGACATGGACGAGGTAGTTTTTCCCCACGTCCATGCGGACTTTCTGCTCGCGGAAGGGGACCAGCAAATCTTTCGGCAAGCCCCAGTCGAGGAACGCGCCGACACCCGTGACGGCCACGCATTTGAGCCGGCCGAACTGGCCGGGCATCACCTTGGGCGACTTGACGGTGGCGACCGGGCGGTCCTCGGAATCGGTGTAGAGAAAAACGTCGAGAGACTCGCCGATGCTGCAACCACGGGGGATTTCCCGGTGAGGCAGGAGGATTTCGCCCAGCTCGCCGCCGTCGAGAAAGAGCCCGAAGCTTTTCTCGTGGAGGATGGGAAGGGACGCGCGCTCGCCGATGGTTGCCATGGCGGCACGATGCACTCGCGGGGATGGCGAGTCGATGGCGATTTGTGCCGGATTCGCCGCTTGTCTCTGGTTTGCCCCGCCGCCAGTCTCCGGCCATGGAAAGTCACGAATGGTTCGAAAACACCGACGACGGGAAAGTCTTCTACCGGGCGAATTACCTCGGCACGCGCTGGACGATCATGACCACGCGGGAGAAGCGCAATCCGACGTGGACCGACCTGAAACCGCCGTCGGAAGCGGTGTGGCGCGAGCTGCGCGACGTGGTTTGGAAGAAATACCAACGCAAGCGCTGCCCGTGGGAGCGGGTGGCGGATTTGGATAAAATCCTGGGCGACGAGCCGTTGCCGAAGCCGGGACAGCATTAAGGCGGCGCTCGCCTTCGGGCCGGAGCGTGCTTATTTTCACCGCCGTGATCGCGCGACAGAAGACGAAGTATCCGGTTTCCCAATCGTTGCGGCAGTATCTCTATCACTTCGACCGCTACCGGGAAATCCCGCGGGTTTATGAGGAGCTCTGCCGATTCAGCGGGGCGATTCCCTACGAGGACCCCAAAGGCAAGGAAACCCTCTGGCTCACCGTGATGTATCCGCCGGAGGTCCTCGAGGAGCTCCGGCCGCGGCTCACCAGCATCTATACCGAGCTCAAACTCGGCCGCGACGTGGAGCAGCACGAGCACCTCGTGGTGGACCGCATCGACTTCGGGGATTTCGGGAATTCGAAGCCTTTCCGCATCCGCGTCACCAATCTTTTCAACGACAATTCCGACTATTTCTACGTCAAGCAAGCCGACGCCTCGCGCATCTACGGGCTGGAGCTCGAACACATCCTCTCGCCTAACCGGATCAACTATCTGGTCAACGGCAACACCCTGATCGAGGAGCACATCGCGGGGGTTCCGGGCGATGTGTTCATCCGCGACTACCTCAACCAGCCCGGAATCAACAAGGTGCGGATCGCCAAGGAGTTCACGAAATTCACCGAGCGCAGCTTCATCCGCCTGCTCGGCGACATGCGCAGCGTGAACTACGTGGTCGATATCACGCCGGACTTCGAGGAGGTCCAATACCGCGTGCGGGCCATCGATTTCGACCAGCAGTCGTACGAGGGGAACGGCAACATCTATCTGGCGTTCCGCTTCAACTCGAACCGCCAGGTCACCCGCCTCGCGTTCGACGTGCTCAACCGCAAGAGCATCGACCAATACGTGGCGGAGGAACACGCACAGATGGCCCGCCGCGCCAAGGTCGAGAGCGGCCGGCTGCGGGCGCTGCTCGGGATAATGCGGCGCGAGGACATCGCGCCGCGCGAGCACGTCGTCACGCTGGCCCGCGAGCTCGACCGGATGCACGCCACCAGCGGCTTCGGCGATTGCACCTCGATGGGCGAGCTCACCGCCATGCACATTTCGCTGATGCTCGACATCACGCCGGCCAATTGACGGGCGGCGCACCGCCGCCGGCTCCACCGGCTTCCCCCGAAACTGGAGCGGCTGTCTGTGACTGTCGCTATACCACCGCGCATGAGGATCTGTGGAAATGCCCATGGCGGGAAAGTGGCTGGCGCGTCTCGCGCCAGACCGTTGCGGAGGCGCCTCGCCTCATGCATTCTGAGTCCGGGCGAGACGCTCCAGCCACCTGGGAGCGCAGACGTCCTCGTCGGCACGGCGAATGAGAAAGCCAACGAAAAAGCCGTAAGCGACACCCTGTTGACACTTCATTCGCCAGCCAACGGGTGCCTGAAAGTTAGGGAAACGACCGCGTCTGGCAAAGACCGAGACAAGGTCCAATGAATCCAATTTCCTCCAATGCTTGTTAGCCGGGACTGACCCCGAAGCTCGTCAGGCGAGAGGTCGAGCTTGTTTTAAGCCGTCACGAATCGACGACCTCGAACCCAGGTGCCGTTTATTGACAATTCGGACCGTTCCGAGCATTTTTTGAGCATGACAACAGAAGCAACCTCCCTCTTCCGAGCGCGGGTTCCCGCCGAGCGATTGCGCAAGGCCGAGGAAATCCTTGCCCGCCTCGGGATGAAGCCGGGCGACGCCTTCAACATGCTGCTCGCACAGATCGAGCTCCGCGAAGGACTCCCTTTCGAAGTCACCACTCGCCCTCCGGCCGTTCTTTCTCCCGAACAACAAGCCACCGAATGGCAGGAGGCTCTCGGCGCCTACTGATCCCAAACCCGGAGAAATTTGGTTTGCCGAACTCGGCATGGTGGAGAAAAGCCGTCCGGTGTTGGTTCTGGCATTTCCCGGTGACCAGGATGCCCGTTCCCTCACCGTCGTGGCGCCGCTGACTTCCCAAATCTGCGGGA
>CAMCCX010000030.1 GCA_945873305.1 Akkermansia muciniphila | reverse complement strand
CGGCTGTCTCAGCCGGGAGCGGTGGCTTTGGTTCCGGCTGAGACAGCCGGGACACTTTGAGGGTTAGAGGGCGGATCAGCTTTACGGGGGGCGGACATTTTGTCCGCCTGGACGATGGGAGGAGAAAGAAATGAGCTTCGCGCTCCCGCTTTCACTACACATCGGCAAGTGGACAGAATGTCCACTCCCCTTATTTTGCGCTGCCGGGAGCGGTGGCTTTGGAACCGGCTGGGACAGCCGGAACACTTTGAAGTGGCTCAGTTGTTTCCGAGTCGCTTGACGAACTCGTCGAGCAGCGATTTGAGGCGGGGCTCGCGGGCGATGGCGGCGGGCTTGTCGAAGCCGAGCCAGATGGCCGTCGCGCCGCCGGGGCCGAGGCGGAGGGTCCAGGCGTCGCGCTCGGATCCGGTGGCTCCGGTGAAACAGCGGGTGCCGCCGGATTTCTGCAGGACGCTGGTCGCATCGAGCGCGGCGGCGGGGCTGAGGGCGGCGCTCAGGACGGGCTTGGCCTTGTAAATGACCTCGCCGGTGGTGTCGCGGATTTCCTGAATCAGATAGGGTTTCGCGCGCTTGCCCTGGTTGCCGAGGGTGGCGAGGCCGACGGACATTTCGAGCGGCGTGGCGGCGACGGAGCCGCGGAACAAATCCTCGGTTTCGAGAAACGGGCCGGCGATGCCGCAGCGTTTGGCGAGGCGCTCGACTTCCGCGGGGCCGATCTGGCGGCCGGTCTGCACGGGCTTGCCGGGAAGCACGAGCTTGCCGCGCTCGGCGGCGGCGGCGGCGACGAAGGGCTCGAAGGCGGACCCGAGATCGCGGCTGGAGCGGGTGCGGTCGAAGCGCGAGTCGCTGTAATTCCGCCCGCCGATGAGGGCGAGGGTGGCTCCGGATTTGGTCTCGGTGGTGACGGCGGCGTACTGGATGTAGGCGGGCTCGGTGCCGGTGACGTGGGCAGCCTCGGTGGGGTGCGGCCAGGCTTTCTCATGCTCCAGATCCTCGACGGCGCGGGTGAGCTCCACTTCGAGACGGTCCTGCCAGGCAGCGTCTAACGTGGTGTGGACGTGCAGGCCGCCGAAGCGGATGTCGTCGTCTTCGAGGATGGCGTCGAGTTCGCGGCGGACGGCTTGGAGAGCGTAGGAGGTCTGGGTTTCGCGGTGGTCGTCGCTGACGAGTCTGACGGGCTCGGCGATGATGGCATCGCGGCGGGCGGGATCGATGAGCTTCATCGCGATGAGGCGGTTGAGCGTTTGGTTGCGCTGTTCGATGGCGGCGTCGAGATTGCGGAAGGGCGAGAAAATGTGCGGGCCGCGGATGATGCCGACGATCATCGCGCACTCGCCGTCGCTGAGCTCGCGGGTGGTTTTCCCGAAATAAGTGCGGGCGGCTTGTTCGATGCCGTCGGCGCCGGCTCCGAAGTAGATGCGGTTCAGATAGTGGGTTAGAATCTCGTCCTTCGTGTAGCGTTGCTCGACGCGGAGGGTGAGGGCGATTTCGAGGAACTTCCGGTGCAGGGATTTCTGCTTCATTTTGAAGCTGTTGCGCGCGAGCTGCATGCTGAGGGTGGAGGCGCCCTGGGTGAAGTCGCGGTCCTTGATGTTCCTAACGGTGGCGCGCGCCAGGCCGCGGACGTCCACGCCGTGGTGTTCGAAAAACCGCGCGTCTTCACGGGCGCGCAGCGATTTGACGAGGAAGTCCGGGATGTCGTCGCGCTTCACCAGCTTGCCGCTGTTGCTGCCGGGAGCGGTGATTTCCTGGCCCTTGCGGTCATAGAACGTGGTGCCGGCGGGGAGCTTGGCGACCTCGTCCATGTCGAAGCGCATCGCGAGCATGAAGTAGAAAAACGCGAAGCCGAACAGGGCGATGAATCCCGCGAGCGAAAGTTGAAACAGCAATTTCACCGGGCCGTGCAGCCATCCGGGAAGCCAGCGCTTCCAAAACGACGGTGGATGAATGGGACGCCAGGTGGACATGGTGGGGTAAATGCTGAAACGCTGAAAGTCGGGGCTATTCGACGGGAATGGCTTTGAGCGGGATGTCGGCGTCTTCCTCGACGGGCTGGGCGCGGAGCGGGACAGGCTCGACGGCGGTTAGGGACGACTCGTCCACGGCCTGGGCTCTGGCGGGGTGCAGCGGGCAGAGGTCGTTGGCGGGGAGGGCGATGTCTGCGGGGACGCGGTCCTGATAGGCGCTGCCGGCGATTTGGCAGCCGTTGGTGGCGCGCTTTCCGGAGTGGCGGCAGAGTTCCATTTCCACGAGGTTGGACTTGCTGTTGAGCTTGCCGGCCTTGTAGCCGAGTCGGTCGGCGGTTTTCATGATGTCCACCCAGACAGGCAGAGAGAGGGCGGAGCCGTAGCCGCCGTGGATGGTTTTCTGCGGGGTGTCGAAGCCGACCCAGACGGCGCAGGTTAGAGTGGAGGTATATCCGGCGAACCAGGCGTCCTTGAAATCGTTAGTGGTGCCGGTTTTGCCGCCGCAGGGCTTGTCGAAGCCGAGGCGGGTGACGGAGGCGGCGGTGCCGTGGGTGGCGACCTCGTTGAGGATGCGGGAGACGGACCACGCGGAGCCGGCTTTGGCGGCGGGGTAGGAAATCTGGTTGGCCGGGTAGAGGACGTTGCCGTCGCGGTCCTTGATTTCGGAAATCAAATACGGGCGGTAGCGGATGCCGTCGTTAGGAAAAATGGTGTAGGCGGTGGCGATTTCCCAGGGCGAGGCTTCCCAGGAACCGAGGAAGGACGACGGGTTCTCCGGCATCGGCGTGGTGAAGCCGGCCATCCGGGCGACTTCCTTGACCGCGGGGATGCCGGCGTAGTTGCCAACCCGCACGGACATGGTGTTGCGGGAGCGGATGAGGCCGTAGGAAACGGGCTGCATGCCGCCGAATTTGCCGTCGGAGTTGTCCGGGCGCCAAGTGCCGCCGCCTTTGATCTCGCCGCTTTGGATCGGGCCGTCGCTGATGCTGGTGTCCGGGCGCAGGCCCTTGTCGAAGGCGGCGAGGTAAACGAAGGGCTTGAAGAGCGAGCCGATCTGGCGGCGGGCCTGGGTGGCGCGGTTGAAGCGGGATTCGTTAGCGTCGCGGCCGCCGATGATGGCGAGCACCGCTCCGGTGCGGTTTTCCACGACGACGGCGGCGCCCTGGATGTAGGCGGGCTCCTTGCGCTTTTCCGTCGCGGCCTCCCGCCAGGCGGTGCGGGTGGGATGGGAATAGCCTGACAGGCGCTCGACTTCGCGGAGCTTTTTGTCCAGCGCTTCCTCGCCTTTGCGCTGGATGCGGAGGTCGATGGTGGTGGTGATGTTGAGTCCGCCGAGCTCGATGTTTTCCTTTTCGAGAATCACCTCGAGGTCGCGGCGGATGGCGTCCATCGCGTAGGATTCCTGGTTTTCGCGCCGCCATTCCGGCCGGACTTCGATGGGTTCCGCCTTGGCGGCGTCGGCCTCGGCGCGGGTGATGACCCCGGCGGTGACCATACGGTCGAGGGTGGTGCCGCGCTCGCGGGTGGCGGCGTCCATCGAGCGGAAGGGATTGAAGGAATCCGGGCCGCGGACGATGCCGGCGAGCAGGGCGGCCTGCGAGAGAGTGAGTTCTGACGGATGTTTCTCGAAGTAGATCCGCGAGGCCTCGCCGACGCCTTTGATCTGGCGGCCCCAGTTGATCTGGTTGATGTAGGCTTCGAGGATGGCGTCCTTTTCCAGCGAGGCTTCGAGCCGGAAGGCGATGGCGATTTCGAGCATCTTGCGGTCGAGCTGGCGGGCCGTGTCGCCGCGGTTTTCGCCGCGCTTGAGTTGGAAAATATCAGAAACGAGCTGCTGGGTGAGGGTCGAGGCGCCTTCCTTTTTGCCGCCGAGGTTTTTGAGAACCGCGCGGGCGATGCCGATGAGGTCAACGGCGCCGTGTTGATAGAACCGCTCGTCCTCGCGGGCGAGGATGGCCTTGCGGAAATCCGGGGCGACTTGGTGGAGCGGGACGAGCGAGCGTTTTTCGCCGTGGATGCGGCCGATTTCCTCGCCGAGGCGGTCATGGACGATCGAGCGCTCGGGCATCTCGTGGATTTTCGCGAGGTCGTATTTCTGGGCGCGGAGGCCGTAGGCGATGGCCAGAAACGCGAGGCCGTAAATGCCCGCGACGACCGGATATCCGGCGAGGCGGAGCAGGAATTTCACCGGCGTGGCGAACGGCCGGGTGAACAGATTGAAGAGGTGGAAGGGCCAGAACAGCAGCAGCGACAGGCCGCCGGGACCGCGCGACGGGGCGCTTTCGGGCGCGTTTTTGCGGAGGCTGCTGGTTTCTGGCGGGTTGCGTTTTGGCATCTGCGTGCGAATCCTAAGCGATCCTCCGCCGACGATCCACCCTTGTTATCAAGACAGACGAAGTGGCGCGGCGGCGGCGCTGTGAAGCATACAACCATGAAAGTGAACTTCTTCCCTCCCCTCGCCTGCGCTTGTTTGTGGCTGGTTCCCGGAGTTTTGCCGGCGAGCGAGCCGGTGCGTGATTTGAAAGACCTCACGCAACTCGAGGGCAAGGTGGAGGCGGTTTCCGCCAAGGTGATGCCCGCCACGGTGGCGCTTTTGGCGGAGAAAACCGGGGCCTCTGGCTCCGGCGTGATCACCACCGCGGACGGCCTGATCCTGACCGCCGCCCACGTCATCCAAGGCGCGGACGAGTTGCTAGTCGTTTTCCCGGACGGCGAGCAAGTCCCGGGAAAAGTCCTCGGCGCTAACTATTCCAAGGACATCGCGATGGTGCAAATCGCCCGCAAGGGGCCGTGGCCGTTTGTGGAAATGGGCGCTTCGAAGCCGCTGGCCGCCGGCGACTGGGTGATCGCGCTCGGCCACTCGGCGGGCTTCGACGCGGCACGCACGCCGCCGGTCCGCTTCGGCCGCGTGGTCTCGAAAGGCCCGGGGAATTTCCTGACCACCGACTGCACCTTGATCGGCGGCGACTCGGGCGGGCCGCTGTTCGATCTGGAAGGGAAAATCGTCGGGATCAATTCCTCGATCGGCGTCTCACTCACAAATAACAACCACGCCGGCATCGACGGCTTCAAAGAGGACTGGGACCGCATCCGCGCCGGCGAGGCGTGGGGAAGGCTCTCGATGAATCCGTTCGCCAATCCGGAAATGCCGGTGCTCGGCATCGGCATGGGAATGCGCCGCGCGTCGAAGGGCGTGCCGGTGGAGAGCGTGGTTCCGCAATCTCCAGCCGCCGCCGCTGGTGTTAGATCCGGCGACGTGATCGAGTCGCTCGACGGCAGCGCCATCGGCGATGCGAACAAGCTGCTCCAGGTGCTCGCGAAAAAGCAGCCGGGTGAGAAGGTGAAGCTCGGCCTGCTGCGCGACCGCAAATCTTTGGAAGTGCAGGTCGTATTGGCCCGCCGCGAAGCCCTTTTTGAAGAACGATAAGAAACACCGCCATGAAACCGACTGTCTATCTCATCATCGCCCTCGGACTGGCTAACGCAGTGCGCGCGCAGGACGACATCCCGCTGCTTTTGCCGGAGGAACGCGAGGCCGTCGATTCGCAAGCCGACGAGTTCAACGAAGCGATCAAGCCCGCCATCGCCGCCGCGGCGAAGTCCACGGTGCGGGTCTGGTCGGGTTCTCGGCGGCTCGCCTACGGCACCGTGGTCGGGGACGGCAGCAAGGTGCTAACCAAGTGGAGCGAGGTCGCCCGCGCGCGGCAGGATCTGCGTGTGGACGCCGGGGACGAGAGCCGCGCCGTCAAGCTCGCGGGAGTCTATCAAGACGAGGATCTGGTGCTGTTGGAGATCGAAGGCAAGCCGCTCACTCCGGTGAATTGGTCGTTGGAAACTCCCAGGCTCGGGGGATTTCTCGCCGCGCCGCAGCCGGACGGGCGGCTCGCCGCGTTCGGCGTGGTGAGTGTGTTGAGCCGGAATCTGCGCGACACGGACCTCGCCTATCTCGGCGTGATCGGGGAAGCGGGCTTCAACGGCCAAGGCGTCAAGATCAAGGACGTGGACGCGAATTCCGGCGCGCACGCGGCGGGATTGAAGCCGGGAAACGTGATTTTGAAAGTCGGCGAGCGGCCGATCTCCGGTCTGTTGGAACTGAAAAACGCGATGACCGGAGTCGCTCCCGGCGCGAAGATTTCCCTGCTCGTGGCGACGAGCGACGGGGAGAAAGCTGTGGCAGTGACCGTCGGAAACCGCCCCCAGCTGCCGCAGTATGCCAACGGCCGGCTCGAACAAATGGAGCGCATGGGCGGCGCTGTTAGCCAGGTTCGGGATTCGTTCACCCAGGTGATCCAGACCGACATGCGGCCCAAGCCGAACCAGGTCGGCGGGCCGGTGGTGGATCTGCAAGGCCGGGTGTTAGGAATCACGATGGCGCGCGCGGACCGGACCCGCTCGTTCGTGATGCCGGCCGCGGCGGTGGTGGATTTGCTCAAGAAAGAAGCGGGCAATCCGGCGCTGGCCCAAGTGCGGCAGGAGGAGAAGGAAGTGCCTGCGGCAGCGCGCGGAAACGCGAAACGCGGGCGGGCGATGCCCGGCGGCGAGGACCGGATGCGCCGCCATCTGAGCGACATGCAGCGGCTGATGGATCACCTGCGTTTGGAAATGGAAGCGCTCGAACAACCTTAAGGGGAAGGGACGTCTCGTCCCTTCATGCATGGACGAGACGTCCATGCCCCTTATGAAAGCGCGGCTTGCCCACCGGCCGGTTTCCCGCCATGCAGGCGGCATGCCCGTCGTGCTCGCGTCTTCATCTCCCCGCCGCCGTGAATTGCTGGAACAGGCGGGTGTTAGTTTCGAGGTGGTGGCTTCCCCGGCGGAGGAAATCCACGATGCGGCGATGAAGCCGGATTTGCTGTGCGAGCTGAATGCGACTTTGAAAGCCGCGGCCGTGGCGCTCTGGCGGCCGGACGCGACGGTGATCGGCTCGGACACGCTGGTATTCATCGACGATCTGCCGCTGGGGAAACCCGCGGATTTGGAGGAGGCGCGCGGGATGTTGCGGCGTCTATCCGGCCGCACGCACCGGGTCTGCACCGGCGTCTGCGTGATTTATCCCGGCGGAGAAAAGAACGTGTTTCATGACACCACCGAGGTCACGTTCCTGACGCTCGATGACGCGGCGATCGAGGAATATTTCGCGCTGGTCAACCCGCTGGACAAGGCCGGGGCTTACGGGATCCAGGAATCCGGCGAGCGGATCATCGCCGGGATTCGCGGAAATTTCGACAACGTGATGGGTCTGCCGGTGGCCAAGGTGATTGCGGCGCTGGGATGAAATCGGATTGCGCGGCTGCGGGCCATGAGCGAAGAATCCAGCATGCAGTCGCCGCACCGGTATCCGGTCATTTTCAATCCCAAGGCCCGCAGCCAAAAGGGCGGGCGGGTGCTGCGCTTCATCGAGAGTCACGCGGACCGGCTCGCGCTGCACACGACGCATCACGCCGGGGAGGCGCGGGAAATCGCGGCCCGCCTCGCCGCGGCGGGCGAGCCGGTGCTCATCGCCGCGGGCGGCGACGGCACGCTCAACGAGGTGGTCAACGGGCTGGCGGGATCGCGGACGGTGCTGGGGGTTTTGCCCGCGGGAACGATGAATGTCTTCGCCCGCGAGATGGGCATTCCGTTTGATTCGCTGGAGCGGGCGTTCCAGGTGATCGAGCGCGGCTTCATCCAGGAGGTGGATTTGTTCGAGGCTAACGGCGCGCCGTTCGTGCAGATGGCGGGCGTGGGATTCGACGCGAAGGTCATCGAGGAAACGACGTGGGAGGCGAAGAAAAGGTTAGGCCCGCTCGCTTATTTGTTAGCGGGAATGAAGGTGCTCGGAGAGACGCCGCCGAAGCTGGAGGTGATCCTGCCGGACGGCCGGCGCGAGGAAGGCGTGGCGGTGCTTGCCGGAAACGGCGCGCTGTATGGCGGGCCGTTCAAATTTTTCCGCAACGCGAACAACCACGACTCGAAGCTCGACGTGCTCGTTTACAAGGAGGCGGGCTATCGGATCGTGCTGGATTCGCTGCGCGGGCTGGCCTTCGGGGGCATCGATCTGATGGCTTCGACGAGTTATTTCCAGGCGCGGGAATTCGTCGTCAAGTCGGCGGGCGAGGTGCCCGTGGAGGTGGATGGCGAGTGGCTCGGCCGGTTTTCCGAGATCCGGTTCGCGGAGTCGGCCAACCGGCTGCGGGTGATCGCGCCGGAGGAGCCGTTGGCGGGCGGCTTCGCGGATTCGGTGAAATCGCTGCTGCAATGGCCGCGCAAGGCGGTGGAACTCCAAACCACGCGCAGCCGATGAAGGCAGCGGGAAAGGGATTTCTCCGGCGGTGGGCGCGGCGTTTGGTGCTGGGGTTGCTGGCGGTGTTCGCGCTGCTTGCCGCGGTGGTGGCTTACGCGAATTTCACGGCGGTATGGGCGTCCCGCGGCCGGCTTTTCAGTGATGTCTCGGAGCTTCCCGCGGCGAAGGTGGGTTTGGTTTTCGGCACGACCGACCGGGTGAACGGCCGGGAAAACCTGTATTTCCGCTACCGGATCGACGCTGCGGTGCGGGTTTGGAAATCCGGCAAGTTGGAGACGTTGATCGTCTCGGGCGACAACCGGTCGCGGTATTACAACGAGCCGGACAAGATGAAGCAGGCGCTGATCGAGCGCGGGATTCCCGAGGAGCGGATCGTGTGCGATTTCGCGGGCTTGCGGACCTTGGATTCGGTGGTGCGGGCGAAGGAGATTTTCGGCGCGGATTCGATGCTGTTCATCAGCCAGCGCTTTCAGAACGAGCGGGCGATCTATCTGGCGCAGGCGAATGGCATCGAGGCTTTCGGTTTCAACGCCCGCGATGTCGAGACCCAGGCGGGCTGGAAAACCAAGATCCGCGAGGTGGGCGCACGGGTGAAAATGTGGCTGGATGTGAATTTCCTCAACACCCGGCCGAGTCATCTCGGGGAAAAGGTGGAATTGCCGTGAGGGGGTTAAGGGGAAGGGACGTCTCGTCCGTTCTTTTGAATGCCTTTTTTGAATGGACGAGACGTCCATTCCCCTTAGGCTTGCGGGATGTCGCGTGATTATCTCAATCCTGACGCGCCTATTGAAAAGCATCGGGGGCCGCTTCCTCATTGGGAGCAGAATGAGGTCATTCAGTTTGTCACCTTTCGCCTCGGCGATTCGCTGCCGAGAGATAAAATCCTTGAATGGAAGACTCAAAGCCCGGCTTGGCGAGTGACTTGGCCACCGCCATGGACGCCTGAAGTCGAGGCCGAATATCACCGGCGTTTCTCGGTCAAATTGGAACGCTGGCTCGACCAGGGCTCGGGCTCGTGCTTGCTGAGGGAGGCGGCGGCGAGAGAAATTCTCGCGGAAATTTTCATGTGTTTCCAAGGTGAGCGTGTCGAGCATCACTCGTGGGTCATCATGCCTAACCTCGTGCACTTACTTTTCAAGCCGATGGCTCCGCTTGCAAAACTGGTTCAGGCATGGAAGTCGGTCTCTTCCAAACGGATCGGCAAGGGTTCAATTTGGCAGGCAAATTACCGTGATACGTTGATCCGGGATGGGGAGCATTTTCAAAACGCGGTGAGGTATATCCGGAAGAATCCGGTGAAGGCGAATTTGAAGGAAGGCGTTTTCACTTTATGGGAAAGCCCGCGGGCGATGCTTATTCCTTAAGGGGTGGGGACGTCTCGTCCCCACTTGCATGGACGAGACGTCCACGCCCCTTAACGTACAAAAAGAGGCCGCCGGAGCACCCACCCCGACGGCCAAGCTGAACAACTTCAACACACCCGCGATTTGATTCGCGAACCGTAATGAGGCTGACAACTGCTGTTCACCCTTACATGAAAACACGAACTTTCGAACGGTCTTCACGGGCATTCGACTCCCGGGAAAAGGAGTCGTTCAAAAAAATGAGAATTTTTTAAAAAACTCAGCGCCGGAAGGCCGGACGGATGGATGGCTTGACCGTGCTGGTGGTCGATTGTGGCGGTTGGACGTCACCGGTGCCGACCTTGTCTGAGACGGGGATGGCGTCCACCGGAGGCAGCACGCCGGGTCCGTCGGCGAATTCGCGGGCCTTGCCGGAGACTTTGTAGCGGGCATCCATGTCCGTTTGGACGGCATTGAGCGAGCGGTCGTTTTTGACGACGGAGGGCTGGATGAAGACCATCAGCTCGTTGCGATTGTCCACATTTCCATTGGAGCCGAATAGCCTGCCTAAGTAGGGAATGTCACTCAGGATGGGAATCCCGCTACTTTTCTGTTCGTCCCGACCAATAATGAGTCCCCCTAAAACAATGGTTTGGTTATTCGGCACGGTTGCCGTAGTGAGAATCTCGCGAGTCGCAATAATTGGAACATCTCCAATCCCTTCAATTGACTGAGTATCGATCACATCGTCATTTATTAGCGCGATTTGCATGGTGATTTCGTTGTCCGAATTCACCAGAGGAATGACCTCCAATTTCAAGACCACATCTTGATACTCAATATTTGTGCTTTGCCCAGTGGCTCCCGAATTAAAACTATTGGTGGGAACTGCAATTCTCTGGCCGCTCGAGATGGTGCCCTTCTGGTTGTTCGAAGTAAAGATGCTCGGTCGCGAGAGAACTGTGAAATTGGTCTTGGACTGGAGGGCTTTCACAAAAATACTGAGATCCCCAACGGTGCCATAGGCGCGGAGACCGAAATCCGTCAGACCGAGACCTTTAATCGCTTCCGAGGTCAAACCATCCTTGATGTCGTCGACTATTGGGATGATTGGGAAACCGCCACCCCCACCGGTGGCAAATTCGTTGCCACGGAATAGGTAGCTGAAACCTGTGTCTTTGGTATCGGTAAGCGAAAGCTGGCCGATGACGGTGGAGATCATGACTTGGTCGGGCTTCACGTCGATCTGGTCGAGGAGGCGTTCGATGATTTCCAGACCGGATGGCGGGCCTTGGACGACGATGGAGTTGGTGATGTTGTCGGCGACGAGAAGGGTGCGACCGACGAGCACGGACTCGGGAGCCGAGCTGACGTCGGGATCGCCGAGGCCTCCGCCGCCGCCACCGCTGGATCCGCCGCCGAGGCCGCCGCCGCCGGACGAGGAGCCGCCGAAGTTGGCTCCGGTACGGCTGCTGCCGCTGCTTGAACCGCTGGAGCGACTGGAGTTGGATGCTTGGCTGCCGGTTGATTGTGAGCGACTTCCGCCGCTTTGCGCGCCTCCGGAGGCTCCGCTTTGGCTGCCACCGCTTCCGCCGCTGTCGCCGGTGCCGCTGAAGGCGCGGGTGAGGGCGTCGCCAGCGATGGGCAGGAATTCCGAGACGGTGAGGAAACGGAGTTTGCGGCGAAGGAAGTTTTTCTCGCTGGTTTCCACGTCGAATTCACGGACGAGGCCTTCGACGAACAGGAGATCGACCGGGCGACCCATGACGAAGATGCGGTTGGTGCGCGGGTCGGGGATGATTTGGACGGGAGTGTCCTCACCGGCGCCGGCGGCGGCTGGGGCGCCGGTTTGCGGAACGCCTCCCGGAGGCGCGGCTGGGGCGGCGTCGGCGCGCTGGATGCCGGCGGTTTTCTGGGTGGACTGCTGGGCGGTGAGCAGGTTGGTGAGGGTGTCGGCGATTTCGGTGACGTCGGCGAATTGGACCTTGATGAAGCGGGTGCCTTGGACGGAGCCGGGCTTGTCGATTTCCTTTTTGAGGTCGATGAGCTTGCGGATGAGCGAGGTGTTTTCGGTGATGACGACGGCGGAGGCGTTGGCGACGGCGGCGATGGAGCCGTAGGCACCGAACTGGCCGATGATCTGGGTGAAGGTGTTGACGGCCTCGGCGGGCTTGATGTAGCTGAGCGTCATGACGTAGGAAATGACGGCGTCGCCCTCGGGCAGCGTGTCGTTTTCGTTATAAACGGCGACGCCGCGGTTGGTGGGGCGGATGCCGCTGGTGTGGGTGAGGATGTCGAGGTTGGGGTTCTCGGCGTCGGGGACGAAGACGAAGCCTTCGATGGTGGCGGCTTTTTTGAGGAGCTCGGCGGCCTCGGCGAAGGTGAGCGGATCTTGCGGGGTGGCTTCTTGGACGAAGGAAAACTCGGCGACGGAGGCGGCGGCGGAAACGATGACGCGGCGGCCGGTGTAGGTCCGGTAAAGTCCGGCAAGGGCGTTGCCGCTGAGTTTCGGCTCGTTGATGTCGGCGATGATTTTGGTCTCACCCAAGTTGGCGGCGGGTTTCGCGGCGGGTTGGTTCGCGGCGGGAGCGCCAGCCGGGGCGGGAGGAACGACGCCGGGAACGGGAACCCCGGGAGGAGTGACCGGGCCGGGTTCCTGGCCGAATGCGGAGGCGAGACCGAGGACAAAGAGGGCGATGGAGCGTGTGACGGACATGGAGAAAAGTGGAAATTTCAGATTGGAGAATTAGTTGCCGCGGCGGGACGGGCGCTGGCTGGGTTGAGGAACGGGCTGGGCGGGCTGGGCCGGAGCGCCGCCGGCTTGGGGAGCGGGCGGCGGGACGACGCGTGGGCGCGGTTGCCGGATGGGTTGGGCCTGGCCGGGTGGAACGGGTTGAGCTGGCTGGCCGGGGACTTGCGGCGGGGCGACCTGCGCCGGCGGGGCTTTGGCGGCGACGACCGTGAGGAGTTTTTCGTCGAAGGCGACGGTGCCGGTGGTGGTACCGGAGGACATGCGGACGACGGTGCCGAGCGGGTCGCCGGGCTTGCGGGTGACGCCGAGGATTTTGAACCCGCCGACGGTTTTGTTGGAATCGACGGTGATCCGCTCATCGGGTTTTTTCTTGTTGATGAGCGTGACGCGGTAGCCGTCGTTGCCGGTGATGGGGGAAACGCCGATGAGCGCGTAGTCACCCAGCGGGTCGGCCACCTCGCCGGGGCCTGGTGGAGGCGGCTTGGAGGTGAACGGGGAATTGGTCCACAAGCTGGTGTAGCGGCTGATGGGCGCTTTTTTGGGCAAATCCGCCGCGGCCAGGCCGGTGAGGGCGAGGAGCAGGAGGACGGGATTGGAAAGCGGAGATTTCAAAATGCGCGCGGGTTTTTAAGTGGGGAGCGGGACGAACCACTGCTCGATGGTGGCGGTGCAATCGATCTTGGTGTCGTCCTGCTGGTTGGGCGTGAGCCGGATTTGCGAGGCGATGCGGAGCTGGTCGGGCATGTTGAGTTTGTCGAACCAGCGGTAGAGCGCCTCCTCGGTGCCGGAGACGGTGATCTGGATTTTCGCGCGGTGGTAGTGGCGGCCCTCGGCGGAATCGGTGGGCAGGGGCTTTTGGGTTTTGATGGTCAGGCCGGTGGCTTTGGCCTCGCTCTCGGCAAGCTGTTGGAGCTTGGTCTGGACGTCTTGGTTGGCGGCGGGCTCGGGTTCGTGCTCGGCGAGCCAAGCCATTTGGTCGGTCACTTGCGCGCTGCTTTCGCGGAACATTTCGGCGGTGGCGAGCTTTTGTTGGGCTTGGTCACGGCGGGTGTTGACGGCTTGGCGCTGGGCGGTGGCGAAGTTGAAAAGGAGCAGATTGAGAATCGCAAATCCCGCGATGGCGAAGAAGGTGATCAGTTTTTTTTCGCGGGGTGACATGGAGAGGAAGAGAAAAATGGACGGGCTGTTGAGCGGTTAATGCCGGAGCGGGCGGATATTGTCGGTGAAATCAGGGCTGCGCGGCGGGAACTTCAGCGCTGAAGACGAACTCCCAGCCGCGGGTGGATTGGTTGGGCTCGGGCGTCTGCCACTTGAAGTTGGCGAGGTCGGTGTTTTTGCCGAGGTTGAGGCTGAAGGTGTTGACGGCCTGGAGCTGCGGGGCCTCGCCGATGAGCTTGATTTCCGTGGCGCTGATGTCGGCGGTTTTGAGACGGAGGCCGCTGTTGGCCGGGATGCAGGCGGAAATGCGGCTGAGGATCTCGACCGGCGAGTTCGCCAGATCGATGGCGTGGGCGAGTTCGTCCCATCTGGCGATGTGGGCGGCGTAGGCCTCGCCCTCGGGGGCGGCTTCGGCAGCTTGTTTGAGGAGTTTTTGGGTTTCCGAGTTGTCCTTCCACAGGCCGTAGCCGAACCAGCCGAGGATGCCGAGGTAGATCAGGGCGACGGCGGCGGCGCCGAGGATGATGGTCTGGCGGCGCTGGGCCTCGCGGCGGGCGGCGCGGACGTCGGCCGGGAGGAGTTTGCTGAGCGGAGCCGGCAAGGCGGGTGCCGGGCGGGGCGAAATTTCGACCGGGGCCTTGAAGGCGGCGGCGAGGGCGGCGGCGGCGTTGGGATTTTGCGAACTCGTCCACAAGGCGACGCGGGCGGGCTCGATCTCAAGGCCTTGCATGGAAAGCTGGATGAGCGCGAGGCGGATTTCCCGGGCGAGCGCCTCGTCCGGCTCGGCGGAGGTGCCGGACGTGGCTTGGCAATAAACGAGATTTCCTTGGTAAGAGAGGGCGAAAACCCAGCGGCCGAATTCTTTCCAGACGGCGAGCGTGTCGCCGGCGAGCGGATAGGCGCGGGCGGAAATATCGAAGCTTTTCGGTCCGCGGGGCGGCATTTCACCCTCGCCGGGGGCGCGGAGCTGGATGGAGACGAGGGCGGTGTTTTCCGCCTCGCGGGCGATGACGAACAGGTCGGTGAGCTGGCCGGCCATCGGGTCCGGGCGGAGGCCGAGGCGCTCGGCGTGGAGCGCGGCGAGATCGGGGAAAAGCGCGTCGTCGTCGCTGGAGACGCGCATCGGGATGGCGGTGATGGATTTCACCGGGAAAAGCAGCAGCAAGTCGCCGCCGGGAAGGTCGGTGAGATCGGCGGCGCGCTCGATGGCGGTGGCCGCGTGGAGGGTGAAGGGCGCGCCGGCGGACGGGCCGGTCCAGATTTCCCAACCGGATTCGCCGGGGACGAGAAGAACGTTTTCAGTGGGTTTGCTCACGGGATGATTTCTTCGGTGCGTTCGAGGAGGGCCGGTTTCCCGGTGCGGTTGCGGACAATGGCGGTGATTTTGCGTTTGGCTCCTTCCGCGAAGCCGATGCTCTCGATGCGGGTGGTGGTGTCGTTCACGGTGAATCGTTTGGCAATGTCGGGGCGACCATTTGCGTCTATTCCCAAAAGATCAAGCGCGGCGCCGGCATTTTGGAAGGGAACATCGTCGAGGGTGTCGCGCTGGCCGTCGGTGCCGCGGACGGTTTCGGGGATAATGTCGGCTTGGTCGGCGGAAATCTCGGCGGCGGCGGCGATGAGTTCGGCGGGCGCTTCATTGAGGTCGAGCGGGCCGCCGCTCCAGATGGTGAACCAGTTGCGCCAATCCGGGCGGACCGCTTCGACCAGATCCATGCCGCGGACGAGGCTGACTTCATCGACGTCGTAAAACGGCCGGTTGAAGGGCTGGTTGATGCGGCCCTCGCCCTCGTAGTATTTTTTTTCCGCGCCGTTGAGTTGTTCGTCGTCGTCGGCGTCCACCCAGTCGGCGAGCGCATCGGCGATTTCCTGGGCGTCTTCGAGCTCGAGTCCCCAGTCGATGAACATGGATTTGAGCAGGGCTTTGTCGTCTTGGAGGATGACGGAGTTGATGTTGAAGCGGCCGCCTTCGGAGGTGACTTTGACTTCGAAGCTCTCGCCGGTTTCGCCGTTATCGTAGCGGAGGAGCGGGTCGGAGCGCTTGACGACGGGGTTTGCGCCGATGGCGATGCCCATTTCCGCGACTTGGCGGGCGCGCGAGCCGTGGACTTTGGCGGAGGCGAGCTCCATGTCGAACGAGATCACCCGCAGCGTGGCCATGCAGGCCATCGAGAGAATCGCGATCAGCCAGAGCACCGCCATGAGCGCTGCGCCGCGAGATTTGCGGGTGCTGACGAGTGGGGAAATCATTGCGAAGGGATCTGAAGCTCAGGAGGTTGCGCACCGCCGCCGGGAATTCCGCCGGGAGCGATCTGGATGGGCGGGATTTGTCCTTCCTGGCCGCCGCCGGCAGGAGCGCCGCCGCCTTGCTGCATTTGGCGCATCAGGACCTCCGGGTTTTGCTTGGGCGGGACCCAGAAAACCTGGCGGATTTCCTCGCCCTTGGAGCCGATGGCCATGATGAGTTCGATCTGCAACGGCATGCGGCCTTGGATTTCCCAGTCGAATTGCCACTCCATCGAGCGGCCATCGAGGACGTTCCACTCGAAGTAGCGGACGTCGGTGAGGAGGACGATTTCGGCGAAGGGCTTGTTGTCGCCGGCGGAGGATTTGAAGGCGGACGCGGAATCTTCGAGAATTTCGTTTTCGTAGTATTTCAGGACGATGTCGAGATAGCCGCTGCGGCGCTTCACGGTGCTGAGCTGGACGGCCTTGGCGATCCGCGTCTCGCCGCCCCAGGAGAAACTGAGCGGCACGTTTTGGAGGGTGAGGTCGGAAATGTAGTGGGAGCCGGAATCCTGGACTTTGAGGTCGAAGCGGGTGTTTCCGGGGAGGGAGGTGAAACGCTGGTTGAGCAGCTCGAAAAACGCTTGGTGGAGCATTTCCTCATTTTGGGTCTCCACGATGGTGTTTCCCAATGCCAGCGAGGTCCGCGCGGTGGTGAAAACCATGCCGACGAGGATCGCCAGCAAGCCCATCGCGATGACGAGTTCGAGCAGCGTGAAACCGCGGGGCCGGGGGCTGGCGGGGCTGGTAATCATGGCTGGTACATGCGGCCGTAGCGCCAGGTATCGACGCTCCGGCTGTGCCACTCGCCGGTGTCGAACCACTTGGCTTCGACTTTGATGAGGTACATTTCCTGAAGCATCTGGCCGTCCTCGTTTTGCAGGTCCTCGATGAGCTCGACCGTGGTGTCGAGCTCGATGCCGGTCTCGCCGACGGTGGTATTGGTGGTCCCGATTTCCAGAACCGGCAGGGAAAGCGTCTCGTCGAGCGCGCTTTCCAAAACGCGGGTGATCCGCAGCTCGCTCTGGGCGAGCCCGGCGACATCGGCCATGCGATGCAGCGCGACGGCGAAACCGGTGGCGGCGATGCCAAATACCGCCAGCGCCAGAATCATCTCAAGGAGAAGAAATCCGCGTTTGCCGGGATGGAGAGGGCGGGTCATCGAGCTTCGAGTTGGCTGTCGCGGATGGTGGCGGTGAGCGGGTGGAAAATATCTTCCGACCAGCTTTGACCGAGGACGAGGCGGACGGAAATCGGTTCGCAAAGACCGTCGGGGTCGAAGCGCCAGACGTGGACGGCTTTTTTGACGGTGGGCAGCCACGCGTCGGAATTCCAGCGGCGGATCAGGACGGCCATCCCGCCATCGAGGTCGAACTGGCGGTTTTCGTCGGAGTTAACGACCTCGGGTTCGGGCTCGTTGCGGCGGTTGGCTTTTTCGCTCAATCCGGCTTGGGCCAGCGGCAGGAGGCGGACGACGCCTTCGCGGAATTCGAGGGCGTAAGGAGTTTGGTGGAGGATCGCGATGGTGCGGGCGCGCTTGGCCAGCAGCTCGATTTCGGCGGAGGCGTTTCGCAAAATCCGCTCGTCGGAGGAATAAATCATCAGCCCGACCGCGCCGCCCATGACGATGGCCGCGATGGCGAGCACCATGACGATTTCGATCAGCGTGAAGCCCCGCTGCGGCTTAATCGTCCTGGCTGCTGAGATCATCGGGAGTGCCTTCCTGACCGTCCGGGCCTTTGCTGAACATTTCGAAATCATTGGCGCGCTTCTTGCCGGGGAAACGGTAGCCGTATTCCGCGCCCCACGGGTCGGCAGGCAGCTTGCTCATCACCTGCACCCAGCGGCGCGGCACCGGCGTGCTCGAAGGCTTGTCCTGAAGCGCCTTCAACCCTTGCTGGGTGGTCGGAAAGGAGCCGGCGTTGAGCTTGTACATGGCCAGAGCACTCTCGAAACTCGAGAAGTCGGCCTCCACCTGGCGGAGTTTCGCGGCGTCACCGATGCCGCGCATGGCGAAGATCGCGCCACCGAGGATCATGGCGATGATGCCAAGCACGATGACCATTTCAAGCAGGGTGAAACCGGCGCGGCGGCGGGAATTGAGAACTGGATTTTGGATATTCATGAAGAGTGTGATTTTGCGTCTGGCGTTAGCCTTTCAGGGATGAAAACGCCATGCGAACCAAAAGTTGTCGGAAATAAATGTGTCCCGACTGTCTCAGTCGGGGGAAGGATCCGGCTGAGACAGCCGGAACACATTCGGAACAATTTCTTGCCAGCGGCTCCGGATTTCCCGAGCTTCGGGCCTCATTTTCGAGATCATGAACAAAGTCCTCATCATCGGAGCCGGCGGAGTCGGCAGCGTCGTCGCCCACAAATGCGCCATGGTCCCCGAGGTTTTCGGGGAAATCACCCTCGCCTCGCGGACGCTCTCGAAGTGCGACGCCATCGCCGCAGAAGTCAAAAACCGCACCGGCCGCGTCATCGCCACCGCCAAGGTGGACGCCGACAACGCCGAGGAAACCGCCGCGCTCATCCGCAAAACCGGGGCCAAGCTGCTCATCAACGTCGCCCTCCCCTACCAGGACCTCAACCTGATGGACGCCTGCCTGCTCGCCGGCTGCGACTACATGGACACCGCCAACTACGAGCCGCTCGACGTCGCGAAATTCGAATACTCGTGGCAGTGGGCGTATCAGGAAAAATTTGAAAAAGCCGGACTCTCCGCGCTGCTCGGCTCCGGCTTCGATCCCGGCGTGACCAATGTTTACACCGCCTGGGCGCTCAAACACCATTTCGACGAGATTCACACGCTCGACATCATCGACGTCAACGGCGGCAACCACGGCAAGGCCTTCGCCACCAACTTCAACCCGGAAATCAACATCCGCGAGGTCACCGCCGAGTGCCGGCATTTTGAAAACGGCGATTTCGTTGAGACCGCGCCGATGTCCAAGCACCAGGCGTTCACCTGCCCGGACGGAGTCGGGACTTACGAAATTTACCGGATGTATCACGAGGAGCTGGAGTCGTTGGTGAAGCACATTCCGACGATCAAGCGCGCGCAGTTCTGGATGTCGTTCTCGCCGAACTACTTGAAACACCTGGAAGTGCTCCAGAACGTCGGCATGACCCGGATCGACCCGGTAATTTACCAAGGCGTGGAAATCGTCCCGCTGCAATTCCTCAAGGCGGTCCTGCCGAATCCAAGCGACCTCGGCGAGACCACCAAAGGCCGCACCTGCATCGGCAACGTCATCACCGGCCTCAAGGACGGCCAGGCGAAGGCGATCTATATTTACAACATCTGCGACCACGAAGCCTGCTTCGCGGAAGTCGGCTCCCAGGCGATTTCCTACACCACCGGCGTCCCGGCGATGATCGGGGCCAAGCAAGTGCTGGCCGGCGACTGGAAAAAACCCGGCGTCTGGAACATCGAGCAGCACGATCCGGACGCCTTCATGGCCGACCTGAACGTCCACGGCTTACCATGGCAGTTCATCGAACTGACTCCTGACCAAGCGGCGGCGTTCCAAGTGGTCTAATCATTTTCACGTCGGGAGATTCTAATTTGCCCTTGTCAGTTCTGAGCACCCGTTCCATTCTGCGCCTATGATACAGCTTGAAAACCTCCACCGAGCTGGTCTTTTCACCCCGTGGATTTTCAGTTGATGAGTTCGGACATGATCGATACCGCAGACCGGCTTATAAGCCATCTTGAGACCAGCCGACAGGGTGCCGCCCAGCCGATTTGCGCGATCGACACCGAGGCGGACAGCTTGCATCGCTACCGGGAATCGCTGTGTCTGATCCAGTTCGCCGACCGCGGTCAGAGCGTCCTGATCGATCCGCTGGCGATCAAGGACCTCTCTTCTCTCGGTGAATATCTCTCGGACGCGGTCGTCTGGATGCACGGCGCGGACTACGACATGACGATGTTCAAGCGGCAGTTCGGCGCGCTTCCGGCGGTGGTTTACGACACGCAGATCGGCGCGAGATTACTCGGCGTCCGGCGCTTTGGCTTGGGCGATCTGGTCAGCCATTATTTCGGAGTCGAGCTTTCGAAATCCTCCCAAAAGGCGGATTGGGGCAAGCGCCCGCTATCGCCGAAGATGATCGAATACGCGCTCAATGACGTGCATTACCTCTTGGAAATGGGCGACATGATCGTTGCCGCGCTTAAGGACAAAGGTCGCTACGAGTGGTTTGAAGAAAGCTGCACCGCCGCCCGCCAGAAGGTCTTGAACCGGGATGATTCGAAAGAAGAAAACTGGCGGGTCCAAGGATCCGGCAAGCTTGAACCCTACGGACTCGCCTGCCTCCGCGCGCTCTGGCAATGGCGGGACGCCGAAGCAAAAGCCTGGGACCGCCCGTCATTCATGGTCGCGCCAAATCGCCAACTCCTCGAATGGAGCATCGACTTGGCCGCCAAAAAGAACATTTCGCTGCCGAACCATTTCCGCCCCGAGCGGGTCAAACGCTTCCAGGCGTCTCTGGATGCCGCCCAAGAACTCCCTGAATCGGAGTGGCCGGAGCGGCCGGCTGGCAAGCGCCGCAAGCGCGACCGCGACTTTGAGGCGAAAGTGGACGCGCTGATCGCAGCTCGTGAAAAAGCCGCCGCCAAGCTCGACATCGAGGGCTCACTCATCGCGCCGCGCGCCGTTTTGGAATCCCTTGCGGCGGGCGACGTCCAGCCTGCCGAGGCGCTTCTCAACTGGCAACGCGAGTGCCTCGGAATGGATCGCTGAGCCCTCCCGCTTGCGGTTAGGAGGCCCCAAACCAAGCCATGCTGACCGAGCCGACTCCAGCTTCGAACTCCGATGGACGGCTCGCATTCAACTGCTCGGCCTGCGGTCTGACACTCACGGCGGAACGTCGTTTGGCCGGCGTGAGCGGCCCGTGCCCCGCCTGCGGAGTGCAAATCAGCGCCCCTTCCCCGGCTCCTCCCCAAGTCACCTCCAGGCGATAAAGAGGCCGCATCGCCGGAGACTCGATTATCGATCACCAATACCTCGATCGGAAGGAAGCGGGGAAAACTTTGTGGATCCTGATGCTGTTTATTTTGGCGATTGGCGCCTGCCTTGCGGTGTCCTGGTTTTTGAAGGACTCGGGCAGCCGGTGACGCCCATACAAATAACTTACCACAAGTGACTTAAGTTCGAAAAAGCGAACTAAAAAAAAGCGCCTTTTTCGCGAGAAGTTCCTTGTCTCCCGGGGCTGAATTTCAGACCTTTCGGCCCCACTATGTCCGAGTCCTCGAACGAGCCACAAAAAGCCGAAACCCAGGTAGCCGCAGCGCAGGTTTACGATGCCGCCCAAATCGATAAGCTGGAAGGCCTCGATGCCGTTCGCAAGCGCCCCGGCATGTATATCGGCGACCCCGACGAGCGCGGTCTCCACCACTGCGTTTTCGAGGTCCTCGACAACTCCATCGACGAACACCTCGCCGGCTATTGCAGCCGTATCAAGGTCGCCATCCACGTCGACGGCTCCGTTTCCATCGCCGACAACGGCCGCGGCATCCCGGTGGACATGCACCAGAAATTCGGCATGCCCGCCGTCGAGCTCGTGCTCACCAATCTCCACGCCGGCGGCAAGTTCGGCCAGGGCGCCTACAAATATTCCGGCGGCCTCCACGGCGTCGGTGCCAAGTGCGTCAACGCCCTTTCCGACTGGTTCAAAGCGGAAATCATGCGGAATGGCAAAGTCCACCTGATCGGCTTCGAGCGCGGAAAAACCACCATTCCGCTGCACGTCATCGGTGATGTCGATCCCGGCAAGACCGGCACGATGATCACCTTCTTCCCGGACGCCACCATCTTCGTCGACACCATCGAATTCAAATTCGACCGCCTCGCCACCCGCCTCCGCGAACTCGCCTTCCTCAACCCCGGCCTCACCATCGACCTCGAGGACGAGCGCCCCGAGTCCGCCAAGAAAGCCACGTTTTACTATCAGAAAGGCATCGAGGAGTTCGTCGCCCAGCTCGGCGAAAACAAAACCCTCATCCACGACGAGCCGGTCATCCTCCACGGCAAGCGCGCCATCGACTTGGATTACGACGGCAAGAAAACCACCGACGACGTCTTCGCCGACGTGGTTTTCCAATACAACGACTCCTACAACGACCAGATCCTCTGCTTCGCCAACTCCATTCCTAACGGCGACGGCGGCACCCACCTCACCGGCTTCCGCACCGCCCTCACCCGCGGCATCAACCAGTACGCCAAGGTCAACAAGATCCTCAAGGACAAGGACCCCGCCCTAACCGGCGACGACGTCCGGGAAGGCCTCATCGCGATCATCTCGGTGAAAATGCCGAACCCGCGCTTCAGCTCCCAGACGAAGGACAAGCTCGTCAACAGCGAGATCGAAGGCGTCATTTCCTCCATCGTTTACGAAGGCCTGATGCAGTTCTTCGACGAGAATCCCGGCCTCGCAAAACGCGTCATCGAAAAATCCGTCAACGCCGCCCGCGCCCGGGAAGCCGCTCGGAAAGCCCGTGAAACCGTCCGCAAGTCCGCCCTCTCCGGCGGCGGCCTGCCCGGCAAACTCGCCGACTGCTCCGAGCGCGATCCCGCGAAGTCCGAGCTCTATATTGTCGAAGGAGACTCCGCCGGTGGTTCCGCCAAACAAGGCCGCGACCGGCGGACCCAAGCCATCCTTCCCCTCCGCGGAAAGCTCATCAACGTCGAGAAATCCCGTCTCCACCGCGCCCTCCAGAACAAGGAAATCCAGTCCATGATCACCGCCATCGGCGCGGGCATCGGCGACGGCGAACAGGAAGGCGCGTTCAACATCGAAAAAGTCCGCTATCACAAAATCGTCATCATGACCGATGCCGACGTGGACGGCTCGCACATCCGGACGCTGCTTCTAACGTTCTTCTGCCGCCACATGCCGGCCCTCGTGAAAAGCGGCTACCTCTACATCGCACAGCCGCCGCTCTATCTGGTCAGCCGAAAAAAACGCCAGGAATACGTCCAGGACAACGACCAGCTCAACCGCATCCTCATCGATCTCGGTGCCGGCGAAGTCGAGCTCCGCACCTTCGACCAATCCCGCAGCTTCACCGCGGACGAACTCAAGGTGATCCTTGAAAACCTCTCCTCGCTCTCGCGCTTTTCCACCACCATCGAAGGCAACGGCGGCAACTTCAAAGAATACCTCGCCGCCCGCGTCAACGGCGCGCTGCCGGAGTTCATGATCCGCATCCGCACCGGCAACGACGAAGCGCTCACCTACTTCTCCAAGGAAGCCGACCTCCGCGCCTTCGCCGCCCAGAACCGCGACCTCCGACTGTTCGATGAAATTCTAACCGAAGAAGAGATCGCCGCCCACACCGGCCCGTCACGCCGCGCGAACCTGCACGAACTCCACGAGTCCCACGCCATCGCCCGCATCTTCTCCCGCCTCACCGAGTGCGGCATCGACACCAACGTCTTCTTCAACGACGACACGCCGATCTTCGAACTCATCGAAGGCGACGGTGACAAACAGAAGATCACCCCGGTCTTCGCCGTCCCCGAAATCCTCGGCAAGGTCCTCGAAATCGCCAGCCGCGGCGTCCAAATCAAGCGCTTCAAGGGACTCGGTGAAATGAACGCCAAGCAGCTCTTCGAAACCACCATGGACCCGGAAGTCCGCCAGTTCCTCCGCGTCCGTCTCGACGAGGACAACGCTGTCGAAGCCGACAAAATGTTCGACGTCCTCATGGGCGACATCGTCGAGCCCCGCAAACGCTTCATCGAAGACAACGCCCTAAACGTCCGCAATCTCGACGTCTGAGTTTCCCCTGATTCCTGACCCATTTTTGATACAATGTCCGAAGCTAACATTAAACCGATCAACGTCGCCGAAGAACTCTCAAAGAGCTTCTTGGAATACTCGATGTCGGTGATCATTTCCCGCGCCCTTCCCGATGTGCGGGATGGCCTCAAGCCCTCCCAGCGCCGCATCCTCTACGCCATGCGTCAGTTAGGCGTCGGTCCCGGAAAGGCCCACGTCAAGTGCGCCAAGATCGTCGGTGAAACGATGGGTAACTTCCACCCCCACGGCGACATGTCGATCTACACCTCGCTCGTCAACATGGGCCAGCCATGGTCGATGCGGGAAATGCTCATCGACGGCCAGGGCAACTTCGGCTCGGTGGAAGGCGACTCCGCGGCCTCCATGCGTTACACCGAAGCCCGCCTCCATCCGCTCGGCATCGCGATGATGGACGACCTCGACAAGGACACGGTCGACATGATTCCCAACTACGATGGCTCGCAGTTGGAGCCGTCCGTCCTGCCCTCAGCATTCCCTAACTTCCTCGTCAACGGCAGTACCGGCATCGCCGTCGGCATGGCCACCAACCTCGCCTCGCACAACCTCGGCGAAGTCGTCGATGGCATCTGCGCCCAGATCGACCATCCGGAAATCACGCTGCCGGAGCTGATGCATTACATCAAGGGCCCGGACTTCCCGGTCGCCTGCGAAATCCGCGGCATCCGCGGCATCGAGGAATACTTCCGCACCGGCCGGGGCTCCATGCGCATGCGCGGCAAAATGGAAATCGAGGAAAACGCCAACGGCAAGGCGATGATCATCATCCGCGGAGTTCCCTACGGCGTGAACCGCGCGGTGCTCCAAGAGCGGATCGCCGAGCTGGTCAACGAGAAGATCCTCACCGGCATCTCCGGCATGCGGGATCTATCCGCCGAGGACACCTGCATTGAAATCGAACTGAAACGCGATGCCCGCCCGGCAGTTGTCGTTGCACAGCTTTTCAAACTCACCTCCATGGAGACCTCGTTCTCCGTGAACATGCTGGCGATTCACAAAAACCGGCCGAAGCAACTCTCGCTCAAGGAGGCCATCGACGCCTACATCGAGCACCGCCGCGAGGTCGTCATCCGCCGGACCCGTTATTTGCTAGGAAAGGCCGAGGAACGCGCCGAGCTGCTCGAAGCCTTCCTGCTCGCGCTCGGTCACCTCGACGATTTCATCAAAATCATCCGGAACTCGAAAAACCGCGACGAAGCCCGCGAACGCCTTGCCGCCTACAATTTCCCCGTCGCCACCGCCGAGTCGCTTGGCATTCTGATCCGTTCGCAGGCATCCATTTCCGGCGACACCTACACCTTCAGCGAGCGCCAGGTGAACGCCATCCTCGAACTCCGCCTCTACCAGCTCACCGGCATGGAGCGCGACAAGGTGAAGGCGGAATACGACGCCGTGCTCGCCGACATCCTCGACCTGATGGACATTCTCGCCCGCGAGGAACGCGTGCTCGTCATCATCAAGGACGAGCTCCGCGCCATCAAGGACCGCTTCGCCACTCCCCGGAAGTGCAACATCGTCGCCGAAGTCGGCGAGGTCGCCATGGAGGACCTCATTGCTAACGACGCGATGATCGTCACCCTCTCCCACCGCGGTTACATCAAGCGCACCCTCTCCAGCGAATACCGCGTCCAAGGCCGCGGCGGCAAAGGACTCAAAGGCATGGAAACCCGCGCCACCAAGAAGGACGAGGCGAACGATTTCATCGAGCACCTCTTCAGCGTCCAGGCGCACGACTATCTGTTATTTTTCACCAACACCGGCCGCATGTATGTCGAGCGGGTGTATGAGCTCCCGGAAGGCTCGCGCACCGCGATGGGCCGCAGCATCCAAAACGTGCTCAACCTCAAGCCCGAGGAAAAAATCGCCGCGCTCCTCCGCCTCGAACGCACGGTGGACGAGAATGGCAACGACATCACCTTCCGCGAGGAAGCCGGCTACGTATTCTTCGCCACCCGCAGCGGCAAAGTGAAGAAAACCGCCGTCAACGATTTCCGCAACTACCGCAAGGACGGCATCATCGCCATCAACCTTGAGGAGGACAACGAGCTCATCGGCGTCCGCCTGACATCTGGCGGCGATGAAATCATTCTCGTCACCCACGAAGGCATGAGCCTGCGCTTCCACGAGGACGACACGCGTCCGCTCGGCCGCGGCACCGCGGGCGTCATGGGCATCCGGCCAAGCGAAGGCGATTTCGTCATCGGCCTCGCCCTCGTCACCGAAGGTTCCACCCTGCTGGTCGCCTCCGAAAACGGCATCGGCAAGCGCACCACCTTTGAAGACTACCGCAAGCAATCACGCGGCGGCAAAGGTATCATCACCATGAAGGTCACCGACAAAACCGGCCCCGTGGTCGGTGCCGTCACCGTCACCGAGGAAGACGAGCTCATGCTCATGACTTCCAGCGGCCAAAGCATCCGCATCCGCGCCGCCGAGGTCCGCGAGACCGGTAGAAACGCCCAAGGCGTGAAGCTCCTGACACTCAAGGGCAACGAAAAACTCCAGGACATCTCCCGCGTCATCCCCGATGGAGAGGATTCGAGTAGTGATGATCTATCCAGCGAAGACGCGGAAGCCGGAACGGAATCAGGACAAGACGAATCAGGCGAATAATACGCTATGGGTCGGTCCTACGAATCGTCGGGAACGATGGTCCGCACCACGTCCCCGGCGGTGGTGATCGATGGCGGCCCAACAGAAGACGGCGACGAGCCGGGTATTGACGCCCCGCGACCGGGTCTCCACGTTGCGGCGATGCATACAGCACCGGTTATCGGAATCATCATGGGAAGCGCTTCGGACTGGCCCGCCATGGAACACGCCGCCCGCACCTTGCGCGACTTCGGAATCCCTTGGGAGGCCCAGGTCATCAGCGCCCATCGCGCGCCCGGAAAGCTCGTCGCTTACGCTGGCGGAGCCCGCGCGCAGGGCTTGAAATGCCTCATCGCCGGCGCCGGCTGCGCCGCCCACCTCGCCGGCGTGACCGCCGCCCTCACCGATCTGCCGGTGCTCGGCGTGCCGCTGGAATCCGGCGCGCTCAAAGGCATGGACGCGCTGCTTGCCACCGTGCAAATGCCCGGCGAAATCCCGGTCGCCACCTTCGCCATCGGCAAGGCGGGCGCGATCAACGCCGCCCTTTTCGCCGTGGCCATGCTCGCCAACAACGACGCCGGCCTCGCCGCGAAACTCGCCGAGTTCCGCAAAAAACAAACCGCCGCCGTCGAGTCCGCCACCCTGCCGCCGCTCGATCCCATTGACTGACATTTCATCGTTTCTCGGGGAGTCCCGGTGGCGGGACCGCTTCGACGACGAGATTCTCGCCGCCGCGAATTCGCTTGTTAGCAAGGTGAGGGACTTGCGGACGGAGGAAACCGCGCCGGGCTCGGTGAGCCTGCTAGGCATGGTCGCCAAGGACGAGGCGGAGGTGAATCTCTGGCAGTCCGGCGGCGGATGGGAATTTGAAACCTTCTGCTCGTGCGACATCGGAAACTTCTGCCACCACGCGGCGGCGCTCCTCGCCAAGGCGGCGAAGGAGCGCGATCCGTCGCGCTTGCAAGGCCGCGGCATCGCGGGAGCGGTCGCCGCCGCGCTGCCCAGCGCGCGCGAGCTGATGCACGACCCGCCGCCGGATCTGCCGCGGCTGAGGATGGAAGCGCGCTTCGAGCTGCGGGTGAACCGCGAGCCGGTGGACAAGGCGACGCGGCTGTTATTGCAATCGCTCGGCCAGCCTAACGTGGACTTCTGGATTTCCGCCGAGGCGTCGGTGGTTTACGGCCCGCACCGGAGTTCGCTGCGCTCCAGCGCGCCGGACTGGGTCAGCTCGATCACGCACGAAGGCCGCGCCGCGATCCTCCAGCACGACGCCGCCGCGGAAAACGCCGCCACCCAGCAGCTCCGCGACACCGGGCTTTCCTCGCTCCAATCCAACTCCGCGTGGAAATTCCTGCTCAACCTGAAGTCCCGCGAGACCAGCCATGGCAAGTCGCCGGACCGCTGGTTTCCCGATCCCGGCCGCGTCCCGACCGACGCGTTCTGGCACCAGTTCCGCGGCGAAATGGTCGCCAAGTTAGAATCACTCGGCTGGCTCGTCTCCGTGTCGGACAACGTCGGCCACCGCGTCCACGAAGCGGACCCGGCGAACTGGCAGAGCTCGCTTGATCCCGGCGACGGCGGCTGGTTCAGCCTGTCGGTCGGCTTCGATGTCGCCGGACAGCGCTACGATCTGCTGCCGATCCTCGCCGGCCTCTTGGAAAATGATTTCTTGGAGGAAACCCTCGACCGCCCGGACAACGGCCACATTTACGCGCCGCTGCCGGACGGCGACGCGCTCAAGCTCCCGATTGGCCGGGTGCGGAAAATCCTCAACCACCTGTCCGCGCTGATCGACCCGAAATTCCCCGACAAGGCGCGGCTCCACGCGCTGGACGCCGCCTCGCTCGCCGGCCTGGACGGGCTCGGCATCGACACGCCCCCGCAACTCGCCGAGCTCGCGGCCAAGCTCAAGGACTTCTCCGGCATCGATCCGGTGCCGACGGCCACCGGCCTGCAGGCGACCCTGCGCGACTATCAGTTCGCCGGCTTCCACTGGATGCAGTTCCTCGCCCGCCACGGCTTGCACGGGATTCTAGCCGACGACATGGGCCTCGGAAAAACCCTCCAGACGCTCGCCCACATCCTCACCGAGAAACAATCCGGCCACTCGCGCGGCTTGCCGACGCTGGTCATCGCGCCCACCTCCGTGGTCCCGAACTGGCGTGCGGAAGCGCTCAAGTTCACGCCGGACCTCCGCGTGTTAGTCCTCAACGGCCCGGAGCGGAAGAAATATTTCCGCTCCATTCCGCACGCCGACGTCGTGCTAACTTCATTCGCCCTGCTCCAGCGCGACATCGACAAGCTCGCGACCGTCCCCTTCCACATGGTCGTGCTCGACGAGGCGCAATACATCAAGAACCCGCGCTCGAAGATGGCGCAGGCCGCCTGCAAGCTGGATGCAAGGAACCGGCTCTGCCTATCAGGCACGCCGATCGAGAACCACCTCGGCGAGTTGTGGAGCCTGATGAATTTCCTCGTCCCCGGCTTCCTCGGCACCGAAGACGCGTTCAACAAGCGCTTCCGCACGCCCATCGAAAAAGACGGCGACATGGAACGCAACGCGGTTTTGAAATCGCGCGTCGCGCCGCTGATCTTGCGCCGCACCAAAGACCAGGTCGCCAAGGAATTGCCGCCGAAAACCGAGCTCGTCCACCTCATCGAGCTCAACACCGGCCAGAAGGATCTCTACGAAACCGTGCGCGCCACGATGGACAAGCGGGTCCGCGAGGCCATCGCCGCGCGCGGCATCGAGCAGTCACAGATCGTCTTTCTCGACGCGCTGCTCAAGCTCCGCCAGATCTGCTGCCATCCGAAGCTATTGCCGGAAGATTACTCCAACGACGTCGTGGAATCCGCGAAGCTCGATTTTCTCACCGAGCTGCTCGCCGTGCTGATCGAGGAAGGCCGCCGCATCCTGTTATTCTCGCAGTTCACCACCATGCTCGCGCTCATCGAGGCGCATCTGGTGAAGGAGAAAATCCCGTATTTGAAACTCACCGGCGCATCGAAAGACCGCGGAAAACTGGTCGAGGATTTCCAAAACGGCAAAGCCCCGGTCTTCCTCATCTCGCTCAAGGCCGGCGGCACCGGGCTCAACCTAACCGCCGCCGACACCGTCATCCACTACGACCCGTGGTGGAACCCCGCCGCCGAAGCGCAGGCGACGGACCGCGCCTATCGGATCGGCCAGCACAACCCGGTCTTCGTCCACAAACTGCTCTGCCAGGACACCGTCGAGGAGCGCATCCACAAGCTCCAGCAGGAAAAAGGCAGACTCGCCGCCGGAATTCTGGCGGACGCGGACATCTCCACCCGCCTCGACGCCGCGACCGTGCGGGCGTTGTTGAATCCGTGATCCGCGCCGCCGTTGCAAAACGTTGTGCCCGCCCGGAAGTCAGCTATCATCCCGCAGACCGATGAATGCCGAACTCTCCCCACCGCAGGTTTCCACCGGCGTCGTTTTCGAGGCCCGTGACTTGCGGAAAATCTACCACACCGGCGAGCTCGACGTGGTCGCCCTCGGCGGCGTGGACCTCGAGCTCAACGCCGGCGAGCTCGTCTGCCTGCTCGGCGCGTCCGGCAGCGGGAAATCCACGCTGCTCAACATCCTCGGCGGCCTCGACGTGCCGACTTCCGGCAATTTGATCTACAAAGGCTGGCCGCTCGACGGCTCGGACGAGAACACGCTCACCCTCTTCCGCCGCAACTGCGTGGGCTTCGTCTTCCAGTTCTACAACCTCATCCCCAGCCTCACCGCCCGCGAGAACGTCGCGCTCATCACCGCCATTTCACGCGATCCGATGACGCCGGAGGAGGCGCTGGACATGGTCGGACTGAGCGGGCGCATGGACCATTTCCCCTCGCAGCTTTCCGGCGGCGAGCAGCAGCGCGTCGCCATCGCCCGCGCCATCGCGAAGCGCCCGGAAGTCCTGCTCTGCGACGAGCCCACCGGCGCGCTCGACGTCACCACCGGCATCGTCGTGCTGGAAGCCGTGGAGCGCATCAACCGCGAGCTCGGCACGCTCACCGTCATCATCACCCACAACGCCGTGATGGCGGAAATGGCCGACCGCGTGCTGCATCTTTCTGATGGAAAAATCGTCAGTTCCCACCGGAATGAGGTGCGCCTGCCCGCGTCGCAGCTGAAATGGTGATAGGACCTATATGACTTATAGGACCTATAAGTCCCATCTCTTCCCATGATCTCCCCCCTCGACCGCAAACTCCTGCGAGACCTCGCCAAGATGAAGGGCCAGGTCTTCGCGGTCAGTCTGGTGATGGCTTGCGGGCTGGCGATGATGATCATGACGCGCAGCCTGATCATGACCTTGGAGACGACCCGCTCCACTTACTATCAGCGCTACGCGATGGCCGACGTTTTCGCCACGCTCAAGCGCGCGCCTC
>CAMCCX010000029.1 GCA_945873305.1 Akkermansia muciniphila | reverse complement strand
GTGAAGCACGGTGGCGGCGGATGGCACGCTTAAAATTCGCCGGAGCCTCCGCCGCCCGCAGCGTGTGCTCCCCAAATCAAGGAGCGGCGGAATCCGTCCGCCGATGCCATCGGCCCGCCCATGAGCCGCGTGTTCCGCGCACCCTTTTGGCTCCCCATGGGCTGGGCGATCCGATATCGCCCTTCCTCGGGTGCGCTCATCCGCTGGTGCCGGTTGCCTGCGCCCGCTCTTCGAGCAACTGGACGAAATGCTTGATGTGGTGCGAGGGCAGGTGGCGCTGCCAGACGGCCCACATGTGGAAATCGAGATCCGAGGCACCCGGCTTGACGGGGATGATGACGATGCTTTGGTTCGCTAGATCCAAGACGCAGGGCAGCAGCGAGACGCCTTGGTCCGCGGCGATGAGCGTGACCATCGAGTCGAAACCATCGACCTGGCGGATCTTGGCGGGGGGGAGCCCGGCGTCGGCATAGAACTGGCAGATCGCGTCGCCGTGGCCGGAGCGGCTGAGGCAGAGCAGCGGCTCCGTGAGGACTTCGTCGAGGGTGATTTCCTCGCGGCCGGCGAGCGGATGCTGGCGCGACATGGCGACGCCGTAAACCGAGTGGATCACCCGCACGCGGCGCAGGCTCGCGTTGTTCGCCACCGCGTTGCCGTAGGCGAAGCCAATGTCGATCTTGCCGGCGGCCAGCGCGGCGAGCTGCTCGGCAGGCAGCATTTCGACGAAGGCGACTTCCACGCCGGGGTATTTCTGATGGAAAATCTTCAGCGTTCGCGGCAGGAAATCCGTGGCGATGACGCCCACGCTGCCGATCCGCAGCTTGCCGCGGTGGCCGGACTGGGCCTGTTTCGCCCGCTCGACGGCCTGCCCGGCCTGGTGCAGCAGTTTTTGGGAGTCCTCCAGAAAAACTTCCCCGGCCTGGGTCAGCGCGACGTTGACGGTGTCGCGCTCCAGCAATTTGACGGCGATTTCGTGTTCCAAATCCTTGATCTGCTTGCTCAGCGCGGGCCGGCTGATGTGCAGGCGCTGGGCGGCCTTGCGGAAACTCAGTTCCTCGGCCACCGCCACGAAATATCGCAAATGTCGGAGTTCCATCCGCCGGGACTGGTAATCAAAAGTTACCACCATGGAAACATCAAAGTCATTCTGCGATGGCAAATCGGGGTGACAGCCTGGCTTGTCCGAACAAACGTTCGGGCCTGATCCCTTCACCTTCCATGCGCCCGATTTTATTTGTTCCCTTGTCCGTCATCTGGCTGTTGCTCCCGAGTTGCGGGAAAAAGCCGCCGGCCAAGCCGCCGCAAATGCCGCCCGCGGCGGTTTCCTTCCTGCCCGCCACCGCGGAGACCGTCACCATCACCCGCGATTTGCCGGGCCGGATGGATGCGGTGCGGGTGGCGGAAATCCGCGCGCGGGTGGCCGGCATCCTGCTCAAGAAAACCTTCGAGGAGGGAGCCGACGTCAAGGCGGGCGACGTGCTTTTCCAGATCGACCCCGCGCCACTGCAAGCGGTGCATGACGCGGCGACGGCCATTCTCGCCCGCGCCGAGGCCAGCGCGAAACAGGCGGAAAACCTCGTCAGCCGCTTCCGCGAGTTGGTCGCGATCAATGCGGTTAGCAAGCAGGACGCCGACAACTCGCAATCCGCCCTGACCATGGCCAACGCCGAGGTGCTGGCGGCCCAGGCGGCCTTGGACACCGCCGAGCTCAACCTCAGCTACGCCACCGTGACCGCGCCGATTTCCGGCCGCATCGGCAAGGCGGAAGTGACCGAAGGCGCGCTGGTGGGGCAGGGGAGTCCGACCTTGCTGGCCGTCGTCCAACAGCTCGACCCGATCTACTTCGACTTCACCCAGTCCAGCGTGGATCTCATCGCCTTGAAAAAAGCCGGCTCGGATCAAAGCCAAGTCACTCTCTTGCTAGAAGATGGCAGCGAGTATGGGAAAACCGGGCGCATCCTATTCTCGGACGCCTCGGTGGACGAGACCACCGGCATGGTTTCGCTGCGCGCCGAGTTTCCCAATCCCGACCACGACCTGCTGCCCGGCATGTTCGCCCGCGCCCGGATCATCCAGGCGGTTAGGGAAAACGTCGTCACCGTGCCGCAGCGCGCCGTCACCCGCGCCGCCGGCGGCATGGGCAGCGTGATGATCGTGGACGACCAGAATCTCGCCCAGGTCCGCATGATCCGCACGGCGGAGATGGCCGGCGACAAGTGGGTGGTGGCTTCCGGCCTGAAAGCGGGCGAGCGGGTCATCATGGAAGGCCACCTGAAAGCGAGGCCCGGCGAGCCGGTCGTCCCGGAGCCGTTTGTTCCTGCTAGCAAAAACTAATCATTCAATTTCATGGCCCGCTTCTTCATTGACCGCCCGGTGTTCGCCTGGGTGATCGCCATTCTGATCTGTCTTCTCGGCGGCATCGCCCTCACCGGCCTCCCCGTCGCGCAATATCCGAGCGTGGCCCCGCCATCGATTTCGATCACCGCGAACTACGCCGGCGCGTCGTCGGAAATCCTGAGCGACACGGTGACCTCCGTCATCGAGCAGCAGCTCAATGGCATCGACAACCTGCTCTACATGTCGTCCGCCAGCGATGCGAACGGCACGGCGATCATCACGCTTTATTTCAAGCCCGGCACCAACCCGGACGTGGCGCAGGTGCAGGTCCAGAACAAGGTCCAGCTCGCCACGCCGAGCCTGCCGCAGACCGTCCAACAGCAGGGCGTGGTGGTGGCCAAGGCGACCCGGAATTTCATGATGTTCATCACGCTCGCGTCGGAGGACGGCAGCATGGATGCCATCGGTCTCGGCAACTATCTGGCGTCTAACGTGCTCGACCCGATCCGCCGGGTGGCCGGCGTGGGCGAGGTGATCCAGTTCGGCACGCAGTATGCCATGCGCGTCTGGCTGGACCCGGACAAGCTGGTGAGTTTCAAACTCACGCCCGGCGACGTCGCCGCCGCCATCCAGGCGCAGAACACCCAGGTGCCCGTCGGCCAGCTCGGCCAGCTGCCCGCCGTGGAGGGCCAGCAGCTCAACGTGATCCTGCAAGGCCGCGCGACGCTGCGCGAGGTGGACGAGTTCAAGGGCATCGTCCTGCGCGTCAATCCCGACGGCTCGCGCGTCTATCTGCGGGACGTGGCCCGCGTGGAAATGGGCGGCCAGGACTACTCGATCAAGGCGCGCATCGACGGCAAGCCGGCGTCCGCCGCCGCGGTCAAGCTCTCGCCCACCGCCAACGCGCTCGACACCGCCGCCGCCGTGCGCGCCGAGGTGGACCGCCTCAAGGAGTTCTTCCCGCCGGGCGTGAAGGTGATCTATCCGCTCGACACCTCCACCTTCGTGAAAATTTCCGTGGAGGAAGTGCTCAAGACGCTCATCGAGGCGATCATCCTGGTGTTCCTGGTGATGTATCTGTTCCTGCAGAATTTCCGCGCCACCCTGATCCCGACGCTGGTGGTGCCGGTCGCGCTGCTAGGAACCTGCGGCCTGATGGCGGCGTTCGGATTCTCCATCAACGTGCTCACCATGTTCGGGATGGTGCTGGCCATTGGCATTCTGGTGGATGACGCGATCGTGGTGGTGGAAAACGTCGAGCGGATCATGAGCGAGGAGGGCCTGCCGGCGAAGGAGGCGACGCGCAAGGCGATGGGCCAGATCACCAGCGCGCTGATAGGAATCACGCTGGTGCTCACCGCGGTGTTCATCCCGATGGCGTTCTTCGGCGGCTCGGTGGGGACGATTTACCGGCAGTTCACGATGTCGATGGTGTCGTGCATGTTGCTCTCGGTGTTTCTCGCGCTGTCTCTCACTCCGGCGCTGTGCGGCACGCTTTTGAAACAGGTGGACGCCGGCCACCATCACGCGAAGGGCGGGTTTTTCGGCGGGTTCAACCGCGCGTTCGACGCCTTCACGACGCGCTATCAGAGCTGGGTCGGCGTGCTGGTGAAGCGCTCGTTCACGGGGGTCATCGCGCTGGCGCTGGTGATGTTGCTGGTGGTTCTGCTCTACAAGCGAATGCCGGCATCGTTCCTCCCGGAAGAGGATCAGGGTTATTTCATCACGCTGATCACCCTGCCGGTCGGCGCGACCGACGAGCGGACGGGCGAGGTGCTGAAAAAGGTGGAGGAGTATTTCTCCAAGCAGCCGGAAATCGACCACTACTTCACGGTCGCCGGATTCAGCTTCGCGGGACGCGCGCAGAACTCCGCGCTCGCATTCCTCCGGCTCAAGCCGTGGGAAGAGCGCGAGGGCAAGGAACACCGCGTGCAGGCCGTGATCCAGCGGGCGATGATGGGGCTCGGCGGGATCAAGGACGCGATGGTTTTCCCGCTCAACCCGCCGGCCATTCCCGAGCTGGGAACCTCGTCCGGCTTCGATTTCTGGCTTCAAGACGTGGGCGGCGTCGGCCATGAGAAACTCAACGAGGCGCGCGGTCAGCTGCTAGGCATGGCGGCGCAAAATCCCAAGCTGATGATGGTGCGGCCGCAGGGCCTCGCCGACGCCGCGCAGATGAAGATCGACCTCGACCAAGACAAGGCCGCGGCGCTCGGCGTTTCCCTGGCGGATATCAACACCACGATGCAGACCGCCTTCGGCTCGTCCTACGTGAACAACTTCGTCAACGGCCCGCGGGTGCAGCGGGTGATCGTGCAGCTCGACGCGCCGTTCCGGATGAAGCCCGAGGATCTCGGCAAGGTTTACGTCCGCAACAAGAGCGGCGGGATGGTCCCGCTTTCGTCGTTCACCACCACCCGCTGGACCTTCGGCTCGCCGCAGCTCCAGCGGTATAACGGCATTCCGTCGATCAACATCGTCGGCTCCGCGGCCCCGGGCCTGAGCTCCGGCGACGCGATGGTGGAAATGGAAACCATGGCGGCGCAGCTGCCCGCCGGGATCGGTTACTCGTGGAGCGGCCAGTCGCTGGAAGAGCGGATCTCCGGCAACCAGGCGCCGATGCTCTACGGGATTTCCATCCTCATCGTGTTCCTCTGCCTCGCCGCGCTGTATGAAAGCTGGTCGATCCCGGTGGCGGTGATCATGGTCGTGCCGCTGGGAATCATCGGCGCGCTCGCCGCCGTCTCGTTCCGCGAATTGCCCAACGACGTTTATTTCAAGGTCGGCCTGCTAACGACCGTCGGACTTTCCACCAAGAACGCCATCCTGATCATCGAGTTTGCCATGGGCCTGCAGAGTCAGGGCAAGGGCTTGATCGAGTCCATCCTCACGGCGGTGCGGCTGCGGCTGCGGCCCATCCTGATGACCTCGATGGCCTTCGTGCTCGGCGTGGTGCCGCTGGTCGTCAGCACCAGCGCGGGCTCCGCCAGCCAGAACGCGATCGGCACGGGCGTGGCGGGCGGGATGATCTCGGGGACCTTCCTCGCCATCTTCCTGGTGCCGGTGTTCTTCGTGTTCGTTAGCAAAACCGTCGCCCGCTTCAGCGGGAAGAAAGGAGCAATCCCTCATGCGTAAGTCATCCGTTTCCATCCTCGCCGTGGCGTTGCTATCAGGCGCGTGCTCGCTCGTGCCGTCGCTCGATCCCATCAAGTCGCCGGTCTCCGCGAAATTTCCCGGCGACACCGGCGGCGAGGTTTCCGCCGACATTGCCTGGCAGAAATTCTTCGCCGACCCGCGCCTGAGGAAACTCGTCGAAACCTCGCTGGCGAACAACCGCGACCTGCGGTTGGCGGCCTTGAACGTCGAGCAGTCCCGCGCCCAATACGCGATTTCCCGCAGCGAGTTGTTCCCGACGGTCAGCGGTTTCGCCTCGGGCCAGCGCAAGCAGGGGCTTGGCGCTCCCGGCTCCAGCGGCTTGATGCGTTCGGATTCCTACGACGTTTCCGTCGGGCTGGTGTCCTACGAGCTCGATCTCTTCGGCCGGGTCCGCAGTTTGAACAGCGCGGCACTGGAAAGCTACTTCGCCAGCGACGCCGCACGCGTCGGCGCGCAGATCTCCCTGGTGGCGGAGGTGGCTAACCAATACCTCGCCGAGCGCGCGCTGAATGAGCAAATCGCGCTCGCCCAGCAGACCTTGGACGGGATGAACGCCGCTTACGATTTGATGAAACAGCGCTTCGACACCGGCACGGTTTCCGAGCTCGATCTCAGCTCGATGGAAATCCAGCGCCAAACCGCCAAGGCCGATCTAGCGGCTTTCCGCCAGCGCAGCCGGGAAATCAACAACTCGCTGGTCTTTCTCGCCGGCGGTTCGCTGCCCGCCAGCCTGCCTGACGGCCGCACGCTGGATGAGGTCGTCGTTGCCGGAGTGAAAGCCGGGGTTTCCTCCGACCTGCTGCGCCGCCGCCCTGACATCCGCGAGGCGGAGCACCAGTTGCGCGCCGCCAACGCCAACATCGGCGCCGCCCGCGCGGCGTTTTTCCCCAGCGTCACGCTTACGGCCAGCGGCGGCACTTCGAGCCGGGAGTTGGCGGATCTTTTCACCAACGGCACCGGCAGTTGGATGTTCTCGCCCAACGTGACGGTCCCGATTTTCACCGGCGGCCGCAACAAGGCGAACTTGGAAACGGCGGAAATCCGCAAGGACATCGGCATCGCCCGCTATGAGCGCTCGATCCAAACCGGTTTCCGCGAAGTGGCGGACAGCCTCGCCGCCCGCAGCGGACTGGCCGAGCGGATCGCCGCGACGGAAAGCCTCGTCGCCGCCCAGCAGAAACGCACCGACTTGGCGACCGCCCGCTATGAAAAGGGCGTGGACAGTTATTTCGAGGTCCTCACCGCCACGCTCGATCTCTTCAACTCGCGCCAGACGCTCATCCGCCTGCGCCTCGCCCGTGAGATCAACTCCGTGAATCTCTACAAGGCGCTCGGTGGCGGCTGGTGATGGGTTTTGAACGGCAAGCGATCCACTCAAGTCTCCCGCCGCGTCCCCGCCTGTTGAGAGGGGCGGCTGATGGCGTCGGAGCGGGACACTCCGGCAACGGTCTGACGCGGGAGGCGGCGCGCGCAAGTTACAAACATTCGAAAATGGCACAATTATTGCTTCGGATTGGACGGAGCGTGTGATAAGCTCCTGCCGTCAACCACCTGACGGCTATGTCGCAAGCCTCGCTCCATCAATCGTTTTCCCAGCAGCAGACGCTTGCGCCGCAGATGCGCAAGAGCTTGGAAATCCTGCAGGCGGGAACGCTGGAGCTCTCCCAACTCGTCCGCCAGGCGCTGGAGACCAACCCGGTGCTGGAGGACCTCACCGAGACCATTTCCCTCGACGAGGAAGGACCCGATCCCGAAGAGGCGGACTCGCTGGATTACATGAACGAGACCGACGACGACTGGCGCGACCGCACCATCCTCGAAGGGAAATCCTCGCCGTGGACCAACGAGGACGAGGAGCGCCGCCAGCGGATGTATGACTCCATCGTCGCGCCGGAAACGCTGCCGCAGCACCTCCAACACCAGCTGGACCTCTCGATGGTCGATCCCGAAATCCGCGAGGCGGCGCAGGCGATTTTGGGAAATCTCGATGAACGGGGATTTCACGACCTGCCCGTCAAGACGCTTGGAATCCGCATGGGACTCAAGCCCAAGCACCTGGATGAAGCGCTCACGCTGGTCCAGTCGTTTGACCCGGCCGGCATCGGGGCATCCGGAATTCCCGAGTCGCTCTTGCTGCAATTGGAACGCTCGACCGGCACGGAAACCATCGAATACAAGATCGTCCGCGACCACTTGGAAGACCTCGCCCGCAAGCGCCACCCGCAAATCGCCCGCGCGCTCGGCACCAACGTCGAGCGCATCGCGGAAGCGGCCTCGCGGATCGGCCGCCTGACGCCGAATCCCGGCGGCGAATTCGATCCCACCGGCAATCCCTACATTCTGCCAGATGTCATCATTGAGCGCGACGACGACCGCAATTGGTATGCCCGCCTCACCGGCGAGCACCTGCCGAACTTGCGGATCAATGATTTCTACAAGGACATGATTGGCAAAAACGGCACGGACGCGAAAGCCCGCCAGTTTCTCCGCGACCAGATCCGCGACGGCCGCAGCCTCATCCACGCCATCTCGCTGCGCCAGGAGACGATCCTCGCCATCGCCCACAAGCTCATCGAGCATCAGCCGCTTTTCCTCACGAAAGGCCCCCGCCACTTGCGCCCGCTGACGATGAACGACATCGCCGACGAACTCAGCCTGCACGCCACCACCATCTCGCGGGCCGTGGCCGGGAAGTATGTGCTAACGCCACACGGGCTGATGGAAATGCGCGCGTTCTTCGCCACCGGCTATCAAACGAGTGACGGCGCGGAGGTCTCCAACGCCGGGGTGCGCGAGGCGATCCAACAGCTGGTCGCCGCCGAAAACCCCGCCAAACCGCTCTCCGACGAGATCCTGATGAAGGCGCTCGATCAGCAAGGCATCAAGGTCGCCCGCCGCACCGTCGCGAAATACCGCGAGCAGCTGAGCATCCTTCCCTCCCACCTGAGAAAGACGTTCTAGCGGACTCACGCCGGTTTGCGGAACCGGTAGTGGGAGACGATCCACTCGTCGCCGTCTCGGTAGCCCCACAGCTCGGCGCAGGCCATGAAGAAGACCCTCCAATAGACCCACCAGCGGGTTTGCTGGTCCTCACCGTAGGTTTTCGCGATCAGCGGCATGAGCTCGTCGCGCGCGGCATCCATCCGTGAAAGCCACGCCTCGGAGGTCTTCTGATAGTGGGTGCCGTTGACATGCCAGTGGCCCTCGATCCTGAGGTCGTCCTGGAAATAGAGCAGCAAGTCGTCCGACGGCATCTGGCCGCCGGTGAAAAAGTATTTCGCCATCCAGTCGTCCTCGCTCTCCGCCTCATAGTGATAGGCATACTCGCGGTGGGTGAAAATATGCACGAACAAGGCCCCGCCCGGCTTCAGCCAGCCGGAAATCCGATGCATGAGCTGCTCGTAGTTCTTCATGTGTTCGAACATCTCCACCGAGACCACGCGGTCGAACTCGGCATCCCCCTCGCCTTGATAGTGAATCATGTTCACCGTCCGCACCTCGACGTTGGTCAGGCCGCGCGCCGCGAGCTGGGCTTCGATGTGGATCTTCTGGGTCCGGGAGTTGGAAACCGCCGTGATCCGCGCGTTCGGATAGTGCGCCGCCATCCACAGCGTCAGCGATCCCCAACCGCAGCCGAGTTCGAGAATCCGGTGCCCGTCCTCAAGCCCGGCGCGCTCGCAGGTGATGCCGAGCATCCGCGCCTCGGACTCGTCGATGCCAGTCACCCCGTCGTCCCAGTAGCCGGAACTATACTTCAGGTGCTTGCCCAGCACCCGCTCGAAGAACCGCGTCGGCAGCTCGTAATGCTGCTCGTTGGCCTCGTCGGTGGCGATGGCGATCGGGCTAGCGCGCAGTTCATCGACGTGCCGCATGACCTTCGCCTGCCGCTGCTCACAGTCGAGCTTTTCAAACGGGGCGAGAGTTCCCGCCAGACGATGGCGGATTCCAATGCGGATCAATGCGTCGGGAATGACGCCCTTGGCGAGGAGTTCGTTGGTATGAATCATGGTTGTTTTGCTGGAAAATCATTCGGCTCTTTCGAAGGAGGCCACGGGATGAACGGGCTCGTCGTCTCCTGATAGCGGCGGTAGGCGTCGCCCTTGCGCCGCACGGCCGCGGCTTCCGTCGGCGGAATCCCCGTGACCCGCAGCAGCAGGAAAACGATGATGGCCGGGGCGTGGACGGTGGCCCAGCCCCAGTCCGAGCCACAGGCGTAAAGATAGAATCCGGTCCAGATGACCGCCTCGAAAAAGTAATTGGGATGCCGCGAATAGCGCCACAAGCCTTCCCGGCACACCGCCTGCGAATCCGGCTTCCCGGCCTTGAAGCGCGACATCTGCAAGTCTGCCAGCCCTTCCCCGGAAATCCCTATCAGCGCGACGATTAGCCCGGCCGATTCCCAGGCGCTCCACGCCCCGTCCGGATCGACAGTGATCAAAAGAAACGGCAAGGCCAGCAGGACCACCGAAACCGCCTGCGCCTGGAAAAACCAGAAGAACGCCGAAGCCACCCGCCCGGCCCACACCTCGCGGAGCTTCAGGTAGCGGGCGTCTTCCTCGGGATGCGCCCTGCGGATCCGCCGCTGCAAGTGCCAGCCGAGCCGCAAACTCCACAACCCCAACAGCCCGCCCGCGATCCAATGTTTCGCGCCAGCCCCCCCGCCGGCCACCAACCAGAAGCAGCCGGTTAGGCCGATCCCGAATGCCCACACGGCATCCACAAGCGAGTAGTTGTCCCACCTCCGCGCCAAGGCCCAGCCGAGGGCGAACACCACCGCCATCATTCCCGTTCCCATCCATAGCGCGGTCCAAGCATTCATGCGTCGGCCTCCCTGCGCCTTTGGATCGCGACCGCTAGCCGTTTCAAAACCGGCATCACCGCAAACTTCACCAGCACCGCCGCGACCGGTGCGACCAGCAGCCAGGCACTGACACCATGCCAGGCGGAAACCCCGAAATCCCGCGCAAATTGCAGCGGGTCGTCTTTAAATCGATCAAGCAGCTGCGTGATCGAAAAAGACATCCGCGGCGCTCCATGCAAGCGCTCTCCCAGACGGATGAAAACCAGGATCAACACCAAATGCAGCGGATAGACCAAATTGCTGAAAACATGCAATATCGGCTGGTTCAGCCGTAACAGACAACCCGCCACCAGACAAACGAGCGTGGTCGTGCCCATGATCGGGAAGACTCCGAGAACCACCCCCAGCGAAATCGCCCAGGCGACGCGTTCGGGGGAGATCCCCACCATCAACTGGGCCACCACCGGAGCCACCAGCCTGCGCCTCCACCAGCCATTCCCCGGATCGGCGACCGCCTCCGCCATCACCCCCGGCCCTCCTCGAACCGGTGATGAAGCAACTTGTTGTTAGGACGGGTGTAAACCGCCTGCACCACGGAAATGTTCCGGGTCGCGAATGCCGCCTCGCAGTATTTCAGATAGTAGTTCCAAGACCTGATGAACGGCTCTCCGAATCCAAGTTGATCCACCTGGTTCCTCACCGCGTTGAAATTCACATGCCATGTCGAAAGTGTGCGCGCGTAGTCGGCGCCCATGTCTTCGAGATCGTGCATGAAAAGATCGCCGGTTCTCATCAGCACCTCGTTGATCCGTCCGACGCTGAGCAACAGCGAGCCCGGGAAAATATGCTTTTGAATCCAGTCCACGTTCCTCTTCAGGCTGGCATAGCTGCAATCCGGAACCGTGATCATCTGCACGCCGAGCAATCCGTCAGGAGTCAGCACTTCCGCGCATTTCGCGAAAAACGAATCATGATATTTGTCTCCGACGGCTTCCAACATTTCGATCGACGCGATCTTGTCAAAGCTGCCCGTGATGTGCCGGTAATCCTGAATCCGGATCTCGATCCGGCCCTGCAACCGCTCGTCGGCGATCCGCTTGCGGGCGTAGGCCGCCTGCGCCTCGGAAATCGTCACGCCGGTGACGCGGCATCCGTAGTTTCTGGCAGCGTGGACCGCGAATCCGCCCCAGCCGCAGCCGATTTCGAGGACATGGTCGGTCGCTTTGAGTTTAAGCTTCCGGCAGAGCGCGTCATATTTCCCGCGCTGGGCGTCCTCGAGCGATTGTTCCGGGCTTTCAAACCTGGCACTGGAGTAAGTCATGCTCGGATCGAGCCATAGGCGATAGAAATCATTGCCCAGGTCGTAATGCTCGGCGATGTTTCTTCGGCTGGTATCCACCGTGTTCTCCCGCCGGAGGTGGCGGAACCAGTTGACGATTTTCAAAAGGTTCACCCCGGGGAGGCTGGCCGATGAAGTGTTAGCTCCTTGGAGCGCGTTCACGTTGAGGATGAACCATGAAATCACCGCGGCGATGTCATCCGTATCCCACAGCCCCGCGGTATAGGCCTCGCCCATGCCGATGTTTCCATAGAAGGCGCAACGCTTGAAAAACTCCGCGTCATTCCGCAGGACAACCCGCGCGGTGACAGGCGCGCCCGGCTCGCCGAAGTGGCGCACCCGGCCGTCCTCATGTTGCAACCGAAGTCCGCCGCGGGGCATTGTTTCCAACAAGCGAACCACCATCCGCCCGGCAAATCCTTGCACCGGATGACCCGCAGACTCGTGCGGCACCCGTTCGTCATTGAGTTCTATCGTGGCATTCATGGTTGATGTTTATTTAAAGTGGAATGAGGCCGCATCACGTCAAGCTGGGCCTCGCGCCGGTCGGACTTCCGGAGAAACGGCACCTTTCGGAACCATAGTATCATCGCATGCCAATGGATCAGGCCGATGATCTTGAGCGATAACAGCGGGTATTTGAAAGCATACCCAACCAGCCTCGACGAAGTGAGAGCCCGCCGCTCCCCGCGGACGGCGCTGAGCAGTGTCCGCTCGCCTTCGGCATAGTTATCGATGTTGACCCGCCACTTTTCCGCCGGCGACCCCAGCTTGAAATCAAACTCCATCCCGGGATCGGAAAACGGCGAGACGTAGAAATTCTTGGTCACCCTGCGATGCCAAAGACCGTCAGCATCGACGGTTTGCATGACATAGAGCTTCATCTCGCGGAATGTGTTCACCACCTCCGCCACGGCCGCGAGAGGTTGTCCGGACTTTGAATAAAGATAGTAAAACGAAACCGGATTGAAGCCGTAGCCGAGCACCCGCGGGAAAGTCACCAGCTGGATCCGCGCGTCGTCAGGACAAGCGAATCCTTCGCCGGCCAGCCAGGCGATTAGATTCGCCCGGATGCCGTCCGGCTTGCCGAGATCCACGTGGTCGCGGTCATCGATCGAGAACAAATTGAACCGGTTGTGGCTGAAGCCGCGGATTTTCCCGGCCAGCGCGGGAAGCTCGTCAAGGTCCACGGCGAACATGAATACCCGATAGTCGAACGCGTGCCGCTTCGGCTTCAACCGGCAGTGCGAGACGGTGCATTCGTAGAGGGAGTTCATCGCCACGGGTCCCTTCCGAGGATTTGCGCGCACACGTTTACCGCCGACCACAAGCCGTCCTCGTGGAAGCCGTAGCGCTGCCACGCGCCGCAGAAGTAGCGCCTTGTTTCATCACCCGCGGCATGCAGAGCGGGCAAGCGGTCCTGCGCGGCCACCGCCTCCAGATCGAACAACGGATGTTCGTAAACCAGCCGCCGCTTGATAAACTCTCCGGCAGGTCGCGAGGATGGATTGATAGAAACGAAGTATTGCTCGAGCTCCGACACGCCTTGCAGCTCGTTCATCCAATAGTGCGTCGAGTGGGCTTTGCCGCCGGCTTCGATGCGGTAGTTCCAGGACGCCCAGCAACGCCGCGTCTTCGGCATGAACCGCGGATCAGTGTGGAGCAGCGCCTCGTTTTCCTGATAGCGGAAGCGTCCCAGCAACTCGCTCTCCAAGCCCGTCGGATCGGCAGTCATCCGCAAGGCCTGGTCGCCGTGCGCGGCGATGACGACCCTGTCAAATTGATGATGACTGCCGTCATTCAATATCACATGAACTCCATTGGATGAGTGGCTGACAGCTCGCACTCCCGCCCCACGTTGGATATTCCGCTCGAACGGTTGGGTCAGTTTTTCAACATAACATCTCGATCCGCCCGACACCGTGCGCCACGGATGCTGGGTGTCGAGACCGAGGAATCCGTGGTTGTGCCAGAACCGCATCAGCGTCCGGGCGGGGAATTCATCGATTCTCTCCGGCGGACTGGACCACACCGCCGCGGCCATCGGCGAGAGATACCAGTGGAGGAAATCGTCCCCGTAGCCGCGCGCCTTCACGTAGTCACGCAGCGCCATGTCGCCATAGGCGGGATTTCCAAGCTCCTCCACAGTCTCGCGGTTGAAGCGCGCGATCTGGGCGAGCATCCGCCAGTAGCGCAGGTTGAAAAGGTTCCGCCGCTGCCCGAATAGCAGGTTCAAGCTGCCACCATTGAACTCCAGCCCCTCGCCCACATGCTGCACGCTGAAGGACATGGAAGTCGGTTTGGTCATGACGTCCAGTTCACGGAACAGGCGGGTCAGCAGCGGATAGGTCACCTCGTTGTAAACCATGAAGCCGGTGTCCACCGGGATTTGGCTTTGGCCCTCGTCCACCATCACCGTGTGCGAGTGACCGCCCACGCGGTCGTCCTTCTCAAACACCGTCACGTCATGCTCCCGGCCCAGGAACCAGGCGGAGGCCATTCCCGAGATTCCTGTTCCGATGATGGCAATGCGTTCCCGGCTCATGCGCTGCGCTGTTGGGACGGGAGTCCTTCTTCAATGACCGCCTTGGGTACCGCACGCAAGTCCCAGATCAGCCCGGTCCATGACAGAAATTTCAACCCATAGTAAGTCATGTCCAACTCCCACCAGCGGAACCCCTGCCTTACCGAATGCGGGTAGCGGTGGTGATTGTTATGCCAGCCTTCTCCCAGCGTGATGAATGTCAGCAACCAACTGTTACGGCTGTCGTCGTCGGTCTCATAGCGGCGACGCCCCCACACGTGCGCCAGCGAATTAATGAACAGCGTGCCATGCAGCAAGACCGTGGTACTGATGAAAAATGTCCAGATGAAGAACTGGCCGACCGTCAAGCCAAGCGCCGGGAAAAAAGTCTCCAGCACCCAGCCGATCGCCAGCATGAGCAACCCGTAGGCAAACGGCACCGTCTGGTCGTAGCGGTTGAGGAAGACAAGTTCCGGATATTTGCTGAGGTCCGGGATGCTCTTATAGGACGTGGGGAAATTCTTCATCGAAGTCAGCCAGCCGATGTGCGACCAGACAAAGCCGCTGATCACCGGAGAATGGATGTCCTCCTCGTGATCCGAATGCTTGTGATGGTGGCGGTGGGTGGCCGCCCACCAGAGCGGGCCGCGTTGCATGGAGCTGTTTCCTAACACCGCAAACGCGAACTGGACGGCCCGCGAGGTCTTGAAGGTCTTGTGGGAGAAATAGCGGTGATAGAAGCCGGTGATCGCGAACATCCGGATGAGATAGAGAAAGACGGCGGCCCCAGCTGCCACCGGGCTGATCCCCACCCAGAACACCGCGAGGCAGCCGAGGTGCAGGAAAATGAACGGCAAGGTCCGCTGCCAGTTCACTTTTTCAGGAAGCTGAGAGGGATCCGGCAGATCCTCGCGGCGGTAGTCGGAGTCGAGCCAGCGGCAGACGGTTAAGACGAAAACGCCCCAAGGACTCATCTTCGGCTGGCAGGACAACGGGCTGTTGGATTTCATCGCGCGATTTCGTTCAGTTCGACTCCAGGCGCTTGCGGACAAATCCCACCGCTCCCCCGACCACCGGCAGATGGGCATGAAAATTCTTTCCGGAGTCCCAGAAATCCTGATGGAAGGCGACCTTTCCCTCCCGGTTGAAGCGCACTTGGCTGATGCCCACCGAGTGCACCGGCTTGCCACCACTCAGCGCCGGAGCTGCGAAGACCATCGTCCAGCGGACGTAGTAGTCATCGCCGGAGCGCGCCATGTCATCGATCGTCACCTGATAGCTCGTCATGGCCTCGCTGGTTTTGATGAAATATGCCTCGATCTCGGCAGCGCCGTGATGGAGCGCCAGCGTGTCGTCGAGATAGGCGTCCGCCGCATAGACTTTGAGGGTGTTTTCACGGATGTATTTCACATCGCCGATGCCTTGGAGAAACGCCTTGAAGCGCTCAAGAGCTGCCTTTTCCCCCGGACTACCAGCTTGGAGACCGCTGGCCGGGACCTTCTCCATCCGGCTTCGGTAAGCGGCCACGTCTTCGGCGGAGCGATTCGGATACGCGCACGAATTCAGCAACAGGAAGACCCCGGCCAAAGCCACGAGCAGGCCTGCGACAAAGGTGATAAGCGGGTGAGTGATTACGGATGCGGTCATCTTCGGCTGTTCTCGCCCCGCATTTCGGGGCGCGCAAGTGCAAATCAGGCGCGAAAGAATGGATTTGCGCGCAGCCATTACGGGTCGCCGCGGGCCGGATCGCCAGTGGCTGGCTAACGCCCGACGAAACGGATGTCCCGCACAAGTGAACCTGACACTTCCCACCGCTCCAAGCACCCTGACCGGCAGCGACCGGATCTGTGAGGCGACCTCCCGCGAAGCTCACTCATGGACCTTCCAGAGAATTTCATCCCGGGATGAAATATGCGGAAGATAAGCGGCTTCCTGCGGTGCAGGGCGGCCGGCTTTCCGGTTCCTTGGTCCCAGATAGAACTCAACGACGCAATGATCACGAAAATCGACCACTTGGGAATCGCGGTAAAGTCACTGGATGAGGCGATCGCCTATTATGAAAACACCCTCGGCCTGACCTGTGAAGGTCGCGAGGAGGTCGAATCCCAAAAGGTTCGCACCGCCTTCTTCGCCGTCGGAGGCGTCCATATCGAGCTGCTCGAGCCGACTTCCGACGAAAGCCCGATTGCCAGGTTTCTTGAGAAAACCCCCTCGGGCGGTATTCACCACATCGCCTTCGCCACCGACGACATCACCGGCCAGCTCGCCCAAGCCAAGGACAAGGGCGCGCGCCTCATCCACGAAGTCCCCTTCGAGGGCGCGGCCGACAAACTCGTCGCCTTCCTACACCCGAAATCCACCTTCGGCGTGCTGACCGAGTTCTGCCAACCCGCCCACGCACATTAAGACCCGCTCCGCCTCCTCACCTCTAGCACACACGCCACGCCATGCCCATCGATCCATCACTTCTTGAAAGCCTCAGACTCCGCCGTGAGGAAGCCCTCATCGGAGGCGGCATTGACCGCATCGAAAAACGCCACGAAAAAGGCCTGCTCTCCGCCCGCGAACGCCTCGAGGCATTCTTCGACAGCGGCCATTTCATCGAGTTCGGCATGCATGCCCACCACTCGTGCATCAACTTCGGCCTCGAAAAGCGCAAAATGCCCGGTGACGGCGTCGTCTGCGCCACCGGCTACGTCGATGGCCGCCCTGTCGCCGCCTTCGCCCAGGACTTCACCGTCGGCGGTGGTGCCGTCGGCGCCATCCACGCCAAGAAAATCTGCGACCTGCTCGATTTCGCCATCAAGGCCGGCATCCCGGTCGTGGGCATCAACGACTCCGGTGGCGCCCGCATCCAGGAAGGCATCGAGGCGCTTTCCGGCTACGGCCAGATTTTCTTCCGCAACGTGCTCGCCTCCGGCGTCATCCCGCAGATCTCCATCATTGCCGGACCCTGCGCCGGCGGTGCCGCCTACTCGCCCGCGCTCACCGATTTCATCATCATGACGCGGAAAAACTCCAACATGTTCATCTGCGGCCCCGACGTCATCAAGGCCGCCACCGGCCAATCCGCCTCGCTCGACCAGTTCGCCTCCGCCGAAGCCCACGCCCAGATCAGCGGCAACATCCACCTCATCGCCGAGGATGACGCCCACGCCATCGAGCTTGCCAAGAAACTGCTCGATTACCTGCCTTCCAACAATCTTGGAGATCCGCCGCACAAGATGAGGAATGAGATCCCATTCATTGAGGATCCGGAAATGAACGAAATCATCCCCGCCGATCCGAAATCACCGCTCGACATGCAGAAGGTCATCGACCGCCTCATGGATCCGGGCACCTGGTTTGAAATCCAGCCGGACTTCGCGCCCAACATGCTCACCGGCTTTGCCAAACTCGAAGGCCTCGTCATCGGCATCGTCGCCAACCAGCCGATGGCCAAAGCCGGTTGCATCGACATCGACGCATCGGACAAAGCCGCGCGCTTCATCCGCGTTTGCAACATCTACTCGATCCCGATTCTCTCGCTCGTCGATGTTCCCGGCTTCATGCCCGGGCTCGCCCAGGAACGCGGCGGCATCATCCGCCATGGAGCCAAGATGCTCTTCGCCTGGGCCTCCGGCACCGTGCCCAAAATCACCCTCATCTGCCGCAAGGCCTACGGCGGCGCCTACCTCGCCATGTGCCCCAGCGACCTCGGCGCGGACTTCGTGTTCGCCTGGCCCACCGCCGAGATCGCCGTCATGGGTGCCCAGGGCGCGTTGAAAGTGCTCTACAAAAAGGAACTCGAAGAAGCCGAGGACCCCGCCGCCCTCGAAAAGGAACTCCGGGCCGCGTATTCCGAGAAATTCGCCTCGCCCTATCAGGCTGCGTCCAACGGCATGATCACCGACGTCATCAACCCCATCGTTTCCCGCAGCACCTTGGCTCTCGCCTTCCGCGGCATCATGGGCAAGCACGAATCCCGTCCGCCAAAAAAACACGGCAACATCCCACTCTAATAGCTCATGCAACCGATCATGCTGCTCGCCGCCACCGAGGAAGCCGCCCACTCCCACTCGCTGCTCGATGCCCTGCCCCACCTGGCGGGCATGCTGATGGTGATGGTCATCCTCGCCTTACTCTGGGGCGTTTGCGCGTTCACCGCCACCATCATCAAGCTGCTGCTGCGCGAGCCGAAACCAGCGACCGCGCCAACCGCGGCACCCGCTCCGGCACCCGCTCCGGCACCCGCTCCGGCACCCGCTCCGGCACCCGCTCCGGCACCCGCCCCGGCACCCGCCCCGGCACCCGCCCCGGCACCCGCTCCCCAAGCCGAGTCCGGCATCACCCCCGAAATCGTCGCCGTCATCGCCGCCGCCGTCGCCACCGTCACCGGCAACCAACCGGTCCGCATCATCTCCATCAAACCGATGAGCACCAGTTGGGAGCGCGCCGGCCGCCAATCCGTTCTCACCTCACACCGCATCCGCTAACAAAACACCGCCATGGACCATCTCCGTATCACCGTCGAAGGTAAAGTTTACGACGTCATCGTCGAAGAAATCAGCTCCGACTCCTCCGCCGCGCCCGCGCCGGTCGTCCGCAGCGCCGCACCCTCCGCCGCTCCGGCCCGCGCCGCCGCTCCCGCCCGCGCCGCCGCTCCCGCTCCCGCACCAACCCCGAAACCCGCTACCGCCGGCTCCGGTGATGCTCCGAGTCCTCTCGCAGGCATCGTCCAGGCCATCGAGGTCGAGGTTGGCGCCGTGGTCAGCGAGGGCGACCTCATCATCACTCTGGAGGCCATGAAGATGTATACCCCCATCAACGCCCCCATGAGCGGCACCCTCACCGCGATCCATGTGACGGTCGGCGATGCCGTCGAGGAAGGACAGATTCTCTACACCATCGGCTAACAGCCACCCCGGCGAATCCATGGACAAGCTTCACGAACTCTGGATGACGACCGGCTTCCCCTCTCTGCAATGGCAGATGGTGGTGATGTGGGTGGTCGTCGCGGTGCTGCTCTACCTGGCCACCGCCGGCGGTGTCCTGATGGCGAAACTCATGAACCTCTTCAGCAAGAACAAGATCAACCCGCTCATCGGTTCCGCAGGTGTTTCCTCCGTGCCGATGGCCGCCCGTGTCTCCCAGGATGTCGGACAAAAGTATGATCCCACGAACTACCTGTTGATGCATGCCATGGGCCCCAATGTCGCCAGCGTCATCGGCAGCGCCCTCGCCGCAGGCTACTTCATCGCAATGTTCAAATAACCGGCTCCCCTGCCGCAACGACCCGCTTTTCCAATCATGAATCCTCCATTCCCCGTCCTCACCCCGGAAGAAGCCGCAGCCTTCATCAAGCATGACGAAAACATCGGCTTCAGCGGATTCACCCCCGCCGGCGCCGCCAAGGTGATCCCCTCCGCCATCGCGGAAAGAGCCATCGCCGAGCACGCCGCAGGCCGCGATTTCAAAGTCGGCGTCATCACCGGCGCCTCCACCGGCCCGTCACTCGATGGCGCTCTCGCCAAAGCGGACGCCATCAAATTCCGCACTCCCTATCAGTCGGACAAGGACCTCCGCGCCAGCATCAACGCCGGCAAAACGCATTTCTTCGACATGCACCTCTCGCTGCTCCCCCAATACGTCCGCTACGGCTTCCTCGGCGAACTCGATTGGGCCATCGTCGAAGCCGCCGATGTCTCCGTGGACGGGAAAATCCTCCTCACCACCAGCGTCGGTGCCGCCCCCACCTTCCTCACCCAGGCAAAAAAAATCCTCATCGAAGTCAACAGTCGTCACCCCAAACAGTTGTTAGGATTCCACGACATCTACGAACCCGCCTCCCCACCCCACCGCCGCCCCATCCCCATCTGCGCCGCGGATGACCGCATCGGCACCCAGCGCGTCTGGGTCGATCCCAAGAAAATCGTCGGCATCGTGTATTCCGACCGCAAGGACGAGGTCAAAGACTTCTCCCCGGTCACCGATGTCACCACCAAAATCGGCCTCAACGTCGCCGAGTTCCTCGCGGCCGAACTGCGCAACGGACATATTCCCAAGGGATTCCTGCCCATCCAGTCCGGTGTCGGCAACGTCGCCAACGCCGTGCTCGCCGCCATGGGGGACCACCCGGAAATCCCACGCTTCCAGATGTATTCGGAAGTGATTCAGGATTCGGTCATCGAACTGGTCAAACAAGACCGCTGCTCCTTCGTCAGCGGTGTTTCACTCACCGTCACCGATCCCGTGCTCCAAGGAATTTATGACAACCTGGACAACTTCCGCGGACGCCTGCTCCTCCGCCCGCAGGAAATCGCCAACAACCCGGAAATCGTCCGCCGCATCGGCATCATCTCCATCAACACCGCGCTGGAAGCCGACATCTTCGGCAACATCAACTCCACCCACGTGCTCGGCCAGAAGATGATGAACGGCATCGGCGGCTCCGGCGACTTCACCCGCAACGCCTACATCTCCATCTTCACCTGCCCGTCCACCGCCAAGGACGGCAACATTTCCGCCATCGTCCCGATGTGCTCGCACATGGACCACAGCGAACACTCGGTGCAGGTGCTCGTCACCGAACACGGCGTCGCCGATTTCCGCGGCAAGGACCCGCGCGAACGCGCCGCCGCCGTGATTGCAAACTGTGTCGATCCGTCCTACCGCGATTTGCTCTGGACTTACTTCAAGCTCACCGAAAACGGCCACACCCCGCAATCCTTCCGTTCCGCCTTCGCCTTCCATGAAACCTTCCTCGAAAGCGGCGACATGCGGAACACCAAGTTCTAATTTCAGCTTTTCAGTATTTCAGCTTCTTAGCATTTACCAACATGGAACACCTCCTCTCCGAATTCCCCGAGCACACCTACGAACAATGGCACGCCGCCGCGGTGGCCCTGCTTAAGGGCGCGCCTTTCGAGAAACTCCTCGTCACCAAGACCTACGAGGACATCACCATCCAGCCGATCTATCGGCGCGATGACATCGCCGGCCTGGAACACCTGCAGCACTTCCCCGGCACCGACTCGCTCGTCCGCGGCAGCCATGCGGAGGGTTTTCTCAAAGCCGGCTGGGAAGTCTCGCAGGAACTCAAAGCGGGCAGCCCCGTGGAGCTCAACTCGATGATCCATGAAGGCCTCAATGGCGGACAAAGCGAGTTGAACATCGCCGTCGGCTGCGGCCAGGCGGAGTGTTGCAAGGGCGGCGTCGCCCTCCACACCGTGGACGACGTGAAAACCGCGCTCGCCGGTGTCGCCATCGATGCCGTCTCGACTTACTGGCAGACCGGCCCGTCCAGCGTGCCCGTCGCCGCGCTCGTCATCGCCGCCGCCGGGCAGCTCGGAGTTCCCGTCTCACAGCTGCGCGGTGGATTTGAAAATGATCCGCTAGGCGAACTCGTCGCCACGGGCGCGCTCCATCAGTCGCTCCAGACCCGCTTCGACCACATGGCCGCGCTCACGGACTACGCGATCCGAAACGCGCCGCAGCTACGCACCATCACCGTCAAGGGCGATGTCTATCACAACGCCGGTGCCACCGCCACCCAGGAGCTCGGCTACATCGTCGCCACGCTCGTCTGTTACCTTGAGGAAATGAAGGCCCGCGGTCTGTCACCTTCGGCGGTCCTGCCGCACATCCGCATCCGCCTCGCGGTGGGCTCGGACTATTTCATGGAGATCTCCAAGATCCGCGCCGCGCGCTGGCTTTGGAGCAAGGTCGCCGCCGCTTACGGCGTGGAAGACGCGCCGGTCCACATCCACGCCTGCACGTCCAAGTGGAACAAAACCACCTACGACGCCCACACTAACATGCTGCGCGTCACCGCGGAGGCCTTCGCCGCCGTCGTCGGTGGCGTGGACAGCCTGCACATCGGTCCCTTCGATGAGATTTCCGGCAAGACCGACGAGTTCTCACGCCGCATCGCCCGCAACATCCACACCATCCTCCGCGAGGAGTGCGGACTCGACCGCGTGATCGATCCCGCCGGCGGCTCGACCTACATCGAGTGGCTCACCGACCAGATCGCCTCCAAGAGCTGGGAGATTTTCCAAGGCATCGAGTCACAAGGCGGCATGCTCGTCTGTCTTGAAAACGGCTCCGTCCAGCAGTCGGTGCAAGCCGTCTGCCAGGCGAAGTTCCAGAACATCCGCCGCCGCAAGGACAAGATCGTCGGCGCGAACATGTATCCCGATTTGAAAGGCAAAAAACTCGCGGTGCTCGCGCCGGAGTGCAAGGCGGCCAAGACTCCGCCAAGCACGCCGGAACCCGCCGCCGTCACCCCTTCCGCGGATGCGTCGATGGTCGAGCAGGCAATCGCCGCCGCCAAAAATGGAGGCAGCAAGGTTTCCATCGCCATCGCCACCGGACTCACTAACGGCCAAGGCGCGCCCGCCGTCACCGCGCTTCCCGCCCACCGCGCCGCGGAAGAATACGAGGCGCAGCGCGACGCCTCCGCCGCATTTGCCGCGAAGACCGGCGCCGCTCCCGGCATCCTGCAGTTGAACATCGGCCCGTCCGGCCGCTACCGCCTGCGGGCGGACTGGACCGCCTCGTTCTTCGAGGCCGCCGGATTTGTCATCGATGGCGCGCGCGATTTTTCAAACATCGAGGAAGCCGTCAAAGCCCTCACCGCCAGCAAGGCCGGCATCGCCGTCATCACCTCGGACGACGCCACCTACCTGGAAACCGTCGCCCCGCTCGCCACCGCCGTGAAAGCCGCCAGACCGGATATCACCCTGCTAGTCGCCGGCGCGCCCGGTGACAACGAAGCCGCCTGGTGTGCCGCCGGTGTCGATGATTTCGTCAACGTCCGCAGCAACAACTACGAGCTCAACGAGCAACTTTTGAAAGTCGCCGGAGTCCTCTGAAATCTCAAATTTCATATCTCAAATCACTCTTCCCATGAGCCGTCCAACATTCGCAGACATTCCCTACACCGCCACTCCGTCCAAGACCGGCTATGATCAGTGGGCCAAGGCACTCGAAAAAGAACATGGCAAACCCGTCGGCGAGATCGTCTGGGACACCATGGAAAAAATCCCCGTCAAACCGCTCTACACGGAAGACGACATCGACGGCATGGAGCACTTGAAATACCAGGCAGGCATCGCGCCCTTTCTGCGCGGCCCCTACGCCACGATGTATTGCTTCCAGCCGTGGACCATCCGCCAATACGCCGGATTCTCCACCGCCGAGGAATCGAATGCTTTCTATCGCCGGAATCTAGCGGCCGGGCAAAAGGGGCTTTCAGTCGCCTTCGACCTCGCCACCCACCGCGGCTATGACTCGGACCATGAGCGCGTCGTCGGCGACGTCGGCAAGGCCGGTGTCGCCATCGATTCCATCCTGGATATGAAGGTGCTCTTCGACAGCATCCCGCTCGACAAGGTGTCCGTCTCCATGACCATGAACGGCGCGGTGCTGCCCATCCTCGCGTTCTACATCGTCACCGCGCTCGAACAAGGCGCGACGCTCGAGCAACTGGCCGGCACCATCCAGAACGACATCCTCAAGGAATACATGGTGCGGAACACCTATATCTATCCGCCGGAGCCCTCAATGAAGATCATCGCCGACATCTTCGAGTTCACCTCGCAGAAGATGCCGAAGTTCAACTCCATTTCCATCTCCGGCTATCACATGCAGGAGGCTGGAGCCACCGCCGACCTGGAAATGGCCTACACGCTCGCCGACGGTTGGGAATACCTCCGCACCGGCATCGCGGCCGGCATCGACATCGATGCCTTCGCGCCACGGCTCTCGTTCTTCTGGGCGCAGGGGAAAAACCACTTCATGGAAGTCGCGAAAATGCGCGCCGCCCGCGTGCTGTGGGCCAAAATCGTCAAGACCTTCAACCCGAAGAACCCGAAGTCGCTCGCCCTGCGCACCCACTCGCAGACTTCCGGCTGGAGCCTGACCGAGCAAGATCCCTACAACAACATCTCGCGCACCTGCATCGAGGCCATGGCCGCCACGCTCGGCCACACCCAGTCGCTGCACACCAACGCGCTCGACGAAGCCATCGCCCTGCCCACGGATTTCTCCGCCCGCATCGCCCGCAACACCCAGATTTTCCTCCAGGACGAAACCTCGATCTGCCGCGTGATCGATCCGTGGGGCGGCTCCTACTATCTGGAGGCTCTCACCCACGAACTCATCCACCGCGCGTGGGCCCACATCATGGAAGCCGCGGAACTCGGCGGCATGTCCAAAGCCGTCGAAGCCGGCATCCCCAAGATGCGCATCGAAGAAGCCTCCGCCCGCCGCCAGGCGCGCATCGACTCCGGCGAGGAAACCATCGTCGGCGTGAACAAATACCGTCTAGCGAAAGAAGCGCCGATCGACATCCTCGACGTGGACAACACGGCGGTTAGGCTCTCACAGATCGAGCGGCTCAAGAAACTCCGTGCCGAGCGCGACGAAGCCAAATGCCAGGCCACCCTCAAGGCGCTCACCGGTTGCGCCGGAGGAGGGGAGGGGAACTTGCTCGCCCTCGCCATCGAGTGCGCCCAGGCCCGCGCCTCGCTCGGTGAAATCTCCGATGCCATGGAGGTCCACTTCGGCCGTTACAAAGCCGTCATCCGCTCGATCTCCGGCGTTTATGGCAAGGAATTCAACCACCAGGGCGACATGAAAGACATCCCCGAACTCATCGCACAATTCGAGGCCGCCGAAGGCCGCCGCCCGCGCATCATGGTCGCCAAGATGGGCCAGGACGGCCACGACCGCGGCGCCAAGGTCGTCTCCACCGCCTACGCGGACATGGGCTTCGACGTCGATATCGGACCCCTCTTCCAAACGCCTGCCGAAACCGCGAAGCAAGCCGTGGAGAACGACGTCCACATCGTCGCCATGAGTTCCCTCGCCGCGGGTCACAAGACCCTGCTCCCCCAGCTCATCGGCGAGCTTGGGAAACTCGGCCGCGACGACATCATGGTCGTCTGCGGCGGCGTCATTCCGGCACAGGACTACGATTTTCTCTATCAAAACGGGGCCTCCGCCATCTTCGGCCCCGGCACGGTCATCCCGGATTCCGCCCGCAAGATCCTCAAGCTGTTGCTAGAGCAGCTCGAAGCCTGACCGCCGCCGCACGCTCCAAGTCCGTGAAACAAGAGTTAGTCAAACGCCGCACGCTCACGCTCGACGAATACGAGCAAGGCGTCCTCGCGGCGGACGTCGCCATCCTCTCGCGGGCGATCACGCTGATAGAGAGCCATCACCCCGCGCACGAGCCACTCGCCCAGGAGCTGCTCACCCGCCTTCTGCCGAGCACCGGAAACTCGATCCGCGTCGGCATCACCGGAGTTCCCGGCGTGGGGAAAAGCACGCTCATCGAGTCGCTCGGCTGCCAACTCTGTGAGGCGGGCCACCGCGTCGCGATCCTCGCCGTGGACCCTAGCAGCAGCGTCACCGGCGGCAGCATTCTCGGCGACAAGACCCGCATGCAAAACCTCGCGCACCAGCCGAACGCCTACATCCGCCCCTCGCCTTCCAGCGGATCGCTCGGCGGAGTCGGCAGGAAAAGCCGCGAAACCATGCTGCTCTGCGAGGCCGCCGGCTATGACGTGATCCTCGTTGAAACCGTCGGCGTCGGCCAAAATGAAATCACCGTCCGCTCGATGGTGGATTTCTTCCTGTTCGTGATGCTCGCGGGCGCGGGCGACGAACTCCAAGGCATGAAGAAGGGCGTCATCGAAATCGCCGACCTGCTAGCCGTGAACAAGGCCGACGGCGACAACGTCCAGCGCGCCAAGCTCGCGAGCACCGAATACAGCCGGGTTCTCCACATCCTCCAGCCAGCCACGTCCGGTTGGAAAACCCGCTGCACCACCTGCTCTGCGCTGATTCCCGAGTCGCTCGCCGCACTCTGGGAAACCATCGGGAAATTCACCGCCGCCACCCGCGAATCCGGAGCCTTCGCCGCGCGCCGCAAACACCAGTCCACCGAATGGATGCACGCCATGATCGGGGAAGAACTCCGCCAGCGCTTTTTCCGCGATCCGCGCGTCAAACAACTTCTGCCAGAGTTTGAAAGGCAAGTCGCCGACCAGACCCTCCCCGCCGCCACCGCGGTCCGACGCATCATGGAATCCTTCGAAAATTCCTAATCCACACAATCAACACGCCAAACAACATCCGACACCGCCATGAAACCAGTCACCTTCAACAACACCGTCCTCCGGGACGGTCACCAATCGCTGGCCGCCACCCGCATGTCCACCGCACAGATGCTTCACGCCGCTCCCATTCTCGACGAGATGGGCTTCAGCGGACTTGAAACCTGGGGCGGCGCGACCATCGATTCGTGCCTGCGCTATCTGAACGAAAACCCGTTCGACCGCCTCCGCGCGCTCAAGAAAGCCGCGCCGAAGACGCCGCAAATCATGCTGCTGCGCGGCCAGAACATCGTCCAATACACCAGCTTCCCGGACGACGTCGTCGAGGCCTTCGTCCGCGCCGACGCCGCCGCCGGCCAGGATGTGTTCCGGATCTTCGACGCGCTCAATGACACCCGCAATCTCAAGACCTGCATCGACACGGTTCTGGATTGCAAGAAACATGCGCGAGGAGAAATCTGCTATACCACCAGCCCCGTCCACACCGTCGAAGCCTTCGTCAAGATGGGCATCGAGCTTGAGAAAATGGGCTGCCACTCTATCGGAATCAAGGACATGTCCGGCATCATGACGCCCAAGATCGCCTACGATCTGGTCAAGGAGCTCAAGCGCAAGGTCGGCCTGCCCATCACCCTTCACACCCACGACACCGCCGGTCTCGGAGCCGCCGCCTATCTCGCCGCCATCGAGGCCGGCGTGGACACGGTGGAAACCTCGATCGTCCCCTTCGCCAACGGCACCGGCCAGCCGGACACGGTGCGCATGCTCGCCCTGCTAGAAGGAAATCCGCGCCGCCCGGACTACGATCCCGCGAAGCTCCAGGAACTCCGCCTGCACTTCGAGGAGGTCTATCAACAGCTCTCGAAATTCACCAGCCCGGCCAACGAGCGCGTGGACTCCGACATCCTCGTCTTCCAGGTCCCCGGCGGCATGCTCTCGAACTTCCGCAACCAGCTCGCCGAACAAGGCATGGCCGACAAGTTCGACGAAGTCGTCCGCGAGATCCCGGTCGTCCGCGAGGCGTTAGGATGGATCCCGCTCGTCACCCCCACCTCGCAGATCGTCGGCACCCAGGCGATGATGAACATCAAGTTCGGCCGCTGGAAAATGATCTGCCAGCCCGCGCAGGACATCGCGCTGGGTAAATACGGCAAGCCCCCCGGCCCCATCAATCCGGAGATTCTCGCTCTTGTGGAAAAGCAAACCAACAGCAAGGCCATCACCACACGCCCCGCGGATTTGCTCCAGCCCGGCCTCGAAGGTTACCGCCAGCAGTGCGCGGATAAGGGCTTGCCCACCGACGACGAAACCGTGGTGCTCTTCGCCATGTTTCCCCAACAGATCGAGGCGCTCGTCAAAGGCACCCCGGCAGCGGAAGCGAAGCCCGCGCCCGCCAAACCCGCGCCTGCCGCAGCGCCATTAGTTCCGCCGCCATCGGCCGCCACCCACGTCCTCAGCCGCCATCAGATGGTTCTCTCCATCGACGGCAAACGTCATGAAGTGACCGTGGAGAAGATGGCCAATTAACGAGCTCCGGCCTTTTCAGGAATGGGTCGAAGGCGAGCAGAGCTCGACGATGATCCCGTCCCGGTCGCGGACAAACGCCACCACCTGCCCCCATGGTTTGGCGGCTGGCGGAGCCGCGGCGAGGGCTCCCGCGGCAAGCGCACGGTCATAAGCGGCTTGCACGTCATCCGTCGTGAAGGCGACCTCGAATCCCGCAGGCGGGCCTGCCAGATTGTGCTCCCGGAAGTCGCAAGGAAGGTTCGATTTCGCCAAGCCATACGCGGCGAATGAAAGCGTGGTGGCCCCTGTGTCCATCTCCGCATACAGACCGGCTTCGTGGACGAAACTGCGCTTCAACCCGAAGGCCTCTTCGTAAAACGCGACCGACCTCAAAACATCTTTCACATACAGAATCACGTAGCCGAGCTTCATACCCAAGAGTAGCGCTAGAGCGCCCGCCACGACAAGCAAACTCATCTGGAAATTCCGCCGGGCCTTCAATCTCCGGGCTTGCCCAGAGCGATCAGAACAACGGACGGCACGGGCATTGGCTTTTCCACCAGCAGGTCCTGCAGGAGATTTTGCAACCAGGGCCGCGACGCGGAAATGCTTTCCACCACCAGCGAGTGATCGCCGCTTTTGCCGGTGACCCGGTAGCGCCCGATCTCTATCATCACCGGCACCGGCTCGCCCTCCAGCAGGAGCTCGGCAGAAATCGTTTTCTCGCGGCTGTGGATCCGCAGGTCGGAGAGTTTTCCATACCGGTCGAGGCGTGACGCGAGAAAGGACTTCGCCGCGGTGGAAGTGAGTGTGTCTTTGAGGCCGCTGAACATGAGGACCCAAGTTAGCCGCGTTCCAGGGAGTTATCAACCGCGCTTCGCCGGGCATGGGAATTTCCCGGCGGGTTGCTTGCAGGCCGGCCAAAGCCGGTTTATGAGTCCGGCCGGATGCCATTTCGACTGGAGAGCAATTACCAACCTGAGGGGGATCAGGCGCAGGCGATTGCCAAGCTTTCGAAATCGTTGGCGGCGGGAAACCCGCACCAAACCCTGCTCGGCGTGACGGGCTCGGGCAAGACGTTCACGATGGCGAACCTGATCAGGAATCACGGCAAGCCGACGCTGATCATGAGCCACAACAAGACCCTCGCGGCCCAGCTTTACTCGGAGTTCAAAAATTTTTTCCCGCACAACGCGGTGGAATATTTCGTTTCCTACTTCGACTACTATCAGCCGGAAGCCTACATCCCGCGCAGCGACACTTACATCGAGAAGGACTCGGCGATCAACGACGAGATCGAGCGGCTCCGCCTGAGCACGATGGGCTCGCTGCTGACGCGGCAGGACACGATCGTGGTGGCGTCCGTTTCCTGCATCTACGGCTTGGGGTCGCCGGAGGACTATCAGAACATGATGGTGCCGGTGTGGACGGGACAGAAACTGACGCGCGAGGAATTCCTCAGCTCGCTGGTCAGCATGCTTTTCGAGCGCAACGACATCGCCTTCGGCCGCGGGAAATTCCGGGTGCGCGGCGACGTGGTGGAGGTCCATCCGGCGTATCTCGACGAGACGGCGATCCGGGTGGAGTTTTTCGACGACGAGGTCGAGCGGATCACCAGCATCCACACGCTCACCGGCCATGCGATCGAGCGGCTGGAGTCGCACACGTTTTTCCCGGCGAAGCAGTTCGTGACGCCCGGCGACAAGATGAAGCGGGCGATGCTCGCGATCCGCGAGGAGGCGGACGAGCAGGTGGCGCTGTTCGAAAAGACGGGAAAGCTCATCGAAGCCCAGCGGCTGCGGATGCGCACCGACTATGATTTGGAAATGATGGCCGAGATGGGATTCTGCCAGGGCATCGAGAACTACTCGCGCCACATCACCGGCCGGGAAGCGGGGGCGCGGCCTCACACGCTGCTGGATTTCTTCCCGCGGGATTTCCTGCTGCTGGTCGATGAAAGCCACGCGACGATCCCGCAGGTCGGCGGGATGTATGAAGGCGACAAGAGCCGCAAGACGGTGCTGGTCGATCACGGCTTCCGGCTGCCGAGCGCGCTGGATAACAGGCCGCTGCGCTTCGAGGAGTTCATGCAGATGACCGGCCAGCGGGTGTATGTTTCCGCCACGCCGGGTCCGTTTGAAATCGTCAACTCGCGGCCGGAGAACAAGACCTTCATCCCGGTGAAATCCAAAACCGCGGAGGGCAACATGCCGCTGTTTGATTTCAAGAAAATCAAGGTCAAGCCTAGCGGAAATGAAGAACCGGTGGCGACTTTCGACCCGGGCCGGCGCGGCACGCCGCTGGTCGTGGAGCAAATCATCCGGCCCACGGGATTGCTCGATCCGGTGTTGATCCTGCGTCCGCTGAAGGGGCAGATCGACGAGACCATCGAGCTCTGCCGCCAACGCGTCGAGCGCCACGAGCGGGTGTTGGTGACCACACTCACCAAGAAAACCGCCGAGGATCTCGCGGAGTATCTGACAGGCACCGGGCTCAAGTGCCGCTACCTCCACGCCGACATCGACGCGGTGGAGCGGGTCGAGATTTTGCGCCAGCTGCGGGCCGCGACTTTCGATATCCTGATAGGAATCAACCTGCTGCGGGAAGGGCTCGATTTGCCGGAAGTCTCGCTCGTCTGCATCCTCGACGCGGACAAGGAGGGATTCCTCCGCAACGAAACCTCGATGATCCAAACCGCGGGCCGCGCCGCCCGCCACATCGGCGGGGAATGCGTGCTTTTCTGCGACAAGGTGACGGATTCCATCCAAGCCCTCATCGACATCACCGGGTATCGCCGCAGCCGCCAGCAGGCGCATAACGAGGAGCACGGCATCACGCCCCAAAGCGTCAAGCGGGCGCTCCAACACAGCCTCCACACCCACGAACACGCGAAGGAACATGCCGACAAGCTCAACAGCTCGCTCGTCGCCGACGACGTGGGCACCTACGACAAGTTGCGGGTGATTTCCGAGCTGGAGGAGGAGATGCGCGAGGCGTCTTCGCGCCTGGAATTCGAACGCGCGGCGCATCTGCGCGATCAGATCGCGGCGTTGAAAAACAACACCCCGCCACCGCCTGTCAAGGCGGTGAAATATCCCGCCGGGAAGAAATCCCGCGGCCGGAAGGCTTGATCCGGACGCTGCGTCAGGAATGCCCGGTGCAGCCTTGGTGGCGGCGCCTGATTTCCTCGCCCGCACCGTCGAGGATGATGTCCGCCACCCTCACCCGGATGGCGGGATCTCGCGGATGAACCGGACTCCCCCGGCGTTCACCTTCCAGCCAACACTCGTCCCGGACAATTTGGGCGACCTCGGGCAGTTCTTCCCGGATCACTTTGGACTCGGTGTTCATAGATCGATTTGGTTAGGGGTTTGACAACGCCAGCTCCCGGCAAAGGGGGGACTGACGGAACATCGAGCATACGGCAGCCGTCAAATCCGGTCAAGTTGTGGATTCATGCTGGCGGCACCCCGTGGTGCCTCATTGAAGCGGACACCGAAAAGATTTCGCGGATCGTTCGTGAGAGTCCCGTTGCCTCACAAATGGAGACACCATGGCGCCAGCCATGGACATGAGTGAAACCAGCATTGAAGAATACACCAAAAAGATGCGCGACAGGTATGGG
>CAMCCX010000028.1 GCA_945873305.1 Akkermansia muciniphila | reverse complement strand
TGGTGTTGGTTGGTTTGAATTCAATTCCAAACAGGCGATGTCGGAACATCGCCCGATCAACCAGCACCAATCCATTTTAACGTTTTAACGGAAAAAAATCCGCTTCCGTGCACGGCCAAACGGCAGCTGAAATCATTGTGGATCGTGCCGATCACCAGCGGGAAAACATGGGGCTGACCCAATGGGAAGATGCGCCCAAAGGCAAAATCCATCGCTACGACGTTTCCATCGCCAAGAACTACCTCTCCGACTTTGACCAAATGATCAAAAACCTGCCGCCAAAAGGAGACAGCCCATGAGCCGCCGCGCGTTCACCGTCAACCTCCGTCCGAAGTTTGCGGAAATCGGCCAGCTCTCAAGAAGATGGATTTGAGTCCCTACTTGCACCGCTCAAAATTTCACACCCACCCGTAAATCCAGCAACTTCCCACCCATGAAAACCACTCTCGATCTTCCCGCCGACTTGGTGCGTGAGATGAAACTCCGCGCCACGCAGATGGGCTGCAAGGTGGAGGAAGTGGCTGCGGAGTTGCTGAAACGAGCACTCGCCCCGGCAACACCACTTCCGCCCGAACTGCCGACGAAGACAACCTAAAGGGCTGGACTGCTTGCGATTTCCCCACCCGTGTGGGGATGGCCCGCACCGACAAATCCTGGCCGCAAGGGCACCACCCCGTTTGGCGCGTTGAGTCTGATTCTGGAATGCGGGTTGACTCAAATCCCGGGATTGCGGAAAACGGCCAGAAGAGCAAATGATGATACGGGGCAACAAGACGGTGGGCGTTCATTACGACCCTTGTTACGAGCGGCACGACACCGGTCCCGGCCACCCGGAATCGGCGGAGCGCTACCGGGTGCTGGAGGCCGCGCTGGCGACCTTGCCGCCGGAATTCGTCAGGCTGCCGCGGCGGCGGGCCTTGGTCTCCGAGGTGTTGCTGGCTCACAACCACAATTACCACGATCTGGTCTATCGGGACGTGGAGACGTTCGCGGACCGGCTGCGCACGGGCGACACGGCGATCTGTGAGGAGAGCTACGATGTCGCGCTGGAGGCGACGGGGGCGGTGTTGGAAGCGGTGGATTCGGTGATGCGGGGGGACGTGTCATCGGCGTTCTGCGCGGTGCGTCCGCCGGGCCATCACGCCACGGCGACGCGCGGGATGGGGTTTTGCATTTTCAATCATGTGGCCGTGGCCGCGCGCTATCTCCAGTCGCGCCACGGGCTGCGGAAGATCGCGATCATTGATTGGGACGTGCACCACGGCAACGGGACCGAGGCGATTTTCCTCGAAGATCCCACGGTGCTCTACATTTCGCTGCACGAGGAGAATATCTATCCATACACCGGCTACACCTCGGAGCGCGGACAGGGAGCGGGCGAGGGCGGGAACCTGAACATCCCGCTGCCCGCGAACTCCGACGGCGATCTCGCCCTGCGGGAATGGCAGGCGCAGCTGGAGCCGGCGGTGAACGCCTTCCAGCCGGACTTCCTGTTGATTTCCGCGGGCTTCGACGCTCGGGTGGACGACCCGATCGGCGGCCTTCAATGGACGGACGAGACGTTCGCCGAAATGACCCGGCGCTGCGTGGCGCTGGCGGAAAAATGGGGCGGCGGGCGGATCGTCTCGTCGCTGGAAGGCGGCTATAACCCAGGTGGCCTGGCATCCGCCGCGTTGGCGCACGTCAAAGCGCTGGCGGATGAGAGGTAGTCCAAGGATTTGGGCTTCTCAAGTCCGCCGGGGTTTCACAAGACTCCCTCATGCCAGAATCCGAAGCGCCCACGTTGGTCATCCTGCTCTCGTCCTGTGCCGGGCTGCTCGTCTTGGTGTTGTTGATGATTTCACGAATTTCCCGGCGTCTGTCGCGGATCGAAAGCCTGCTGGGTCAGAACGGCAGCCGGGCGGAAATGTCCGAGTCCGCCCCCTCGGCGGGGGAGACCTCGCCCGGCAGAGCCTTCGAGGCGTTTCTCAGCGAGGACCCGAGCCGCCGCGAGATGGCCAAGGGCGAGCAGTTCAGCGCTTACCGTCGTTGGAGGCAGGAAAAAGGCCTGAATTGGACGAATTCTTAAGACGGATAGCGAAACCGGCGGCTCGTCCGCGAACGGTTACAAATTCCGCCAAAATTTCTTTTTTGGCATTGCATCACGTCGGTTCGTTTGCATCCTCCGCCCGTCCTGAACTTCCCCGTGGTTTTTGGGACACAGCTTGTGAAAAATTTCACAAGCTCCCTTCTCCGAGCACTGCATCGCCCTTCTCATGGCAAATATTTTTCCCCGTTGGTCCAATCTACTGCCCCTCAAAATCGCTGTCTGCGCGGGAACCGCAGCGGCTGGCGTGGCACTTGCATTCGCCTATTACGCCACGCCCAAATCGCTGGTGGTCGGGTATCAGCCTTCCCAGCCGATCCCGTTTTCCCACAAGATCCACGTCGATCAGCTGGGCCTGGATTGCCGCTACTGCCACTCGTTCGTGGACGTCTCCGGCCACTCCAACGTGCCGACCGGCAGCACCTGCTGGAACTGCCATCAACACGTCCAGCGCGACAGCCCGAAGCTAGCTCCGCTTCACAAGTCGATGAATGTCAACTACCCCGGCTACGACGGCAAGCCGATCGAGTGGGTGCGGGTGCACAAGTCTCCCGACTATGTGTATTTCAACCACTCGGCCCACGTGAACCGCGGGATTTCCTGCCAGAGCTGCCACGGCGACGTCCACAAGATGGAGGTCGTCTATCAGGCGCAGCCGCACTCGATGGGCTGGTGCCTTGATTGCCACCGCGCGCCGGAGGTCAACCTCCGCCCCCTCGAAGAGGTCTATAACTTCAGCTACAACGCGGAAACCTACATTTCCAACAACCCGCAACTCGGCGTCAAGACGACCAAGGAGCTCGGCCTCAAGCTGAAGGAGCAATACATGGTGAAACCCAAGGAAACTTGCGCCACCTGCCACCATTGATCATCGAGTCCGTTTTTTCGATTCCCACCTTTCCTGCAGTTTAACATGAGCAAGCGCATTTGGCATCACCCTGAAGTTCCCGCCGGCGAAACCACCGTCGCCTGGCGCAGTGCGGGTCAGCTTCAAGACACCGCGGAATTCCGCCAGTGGCTCGACCGCGAGTTCCCCCAGGGAGCCGCGGAAATGGCCAACGAGGAGGAAGCCGAGACTTCCCGCCGCTCGTTCCTGAAACTGATGGGCGCCTCGACCGCGCTGGCGGGTTTCGGCATGGCCGCCTGCCGCCGTCCGGAAAGCTATATCGTTCCCTACACCAAGGCTCCCGAGTGGGTGATCCCCGGCAAGGCGACATACTATGCGTCCTCGATGCCGCGAGCCCAAGGCGCGACTCCGCTGGTGGTGACGACCTTTGAAGGCCGCCCGACCAAACTCGCCCCTAACAAACTCCACCCGGACGCCGAAGGAACCGACGCCTTCGCCCAGGCATCGGTGCTCGATCTTTATTCGCCATCCCGCTCGCGGAAAATCCTCAATGCCGGCAAAGCGGCGAAACGCGCTGATTTCGAAGCGGTTGTTGGCAAGCTTGCCGCTGACAAGTCCGCCAAAGTCGGTTTCCTCTTCGGTGCCGACGACAGCCCGACCCGCGCCCGCCTGACCAAGGAACTGGCCGCGAAGTTTTCCGCTGCGAAGTTCTATCAATACGAAGCGCTCACCGGCGACGCGTCCAATGCCGCACTCGGCGACGGGGTGAAACTGGTGGCCGATTTCGCCAAGGCGGACCGGATTCTCTCGCTTGACTGCGACTTCGCCGGCACCGATTCGCAAGGTCCGGTCACTCCATTCTTCGACCGCCGCAAGCCGGAAGGTAAGTCCTATTCCGACAAACCCGACGCGTCGAAAATGAACCGCCTCTACGCGGTGGAAGCCGCGTTCACCCTCACCGGCGGCATGGCGGATCACCGCCTGCGCGTGGCTCCCAGCCAAGTCAACGCCGTGGCGGCACAAATCGCCCGCGGACTCGGTGTGAATGCCGGTGTGGCTATCGTCTCGCCCGAGCTTGCCGATCCGAAGCACGTCGCCTGGGTCGCCGCTTTGGTCGATGACCTCAAGGAACACGCCGGAAAATCGGCCGTTCTCGCGGGTTCCCGCCAATCCCTTTCGGTCCACCTGCTAGCTCACGCGATCAACGTCGCGCTTGGCAACATCGGCGAAGGCAAGCCGCTCCTCGCCGTCCAAACCGAAACGGCCGGCCTCGGAAATCTAGCCACGCTCAAGGCAGACATCGACTCGGCTGCTGTGGAAACGCTCGTCGTCCTCACTCCTTCCAATCCGGTTTTCGATGCTCCGGCGGATCTCAAGTTCGGCGAGTCCTTCGCCAAGCTGAAGACCAGCATCCACCTCGGCGCCCGCACCGACGCGACCGCGCATGCCTCTACCTGGCATCTGCCAGCCGCCCATTATTTGGAATCCTGGTCGGACGCCCGCACCGCTCGCGGCACTTACACGGTGGTGCAGCCGATGATCCTGCCGCTCTATCAAGATTGCGTTTCCGAGCTGGAACTCCTCCTCGCCCTGCTTTCCGCAGACGGAAAACTCCTCAACGGCGAAGGCGAAAAAGGCGCCGCTTCCCCGGCCTACACCGCCATCCGAGCCACGTTCTCCGCGATCGGCGGGGAAGGGGACACCGCTTGGAAAAAGCTCCTGCGCGACGGATTCTTCGAAGGCTCCGTCTATCCATTGGTTAGCCCGGCTTCCCGCTCCGACATGTCCGCGCCGTTCGTCGCCACCGCGCCGACCAAGGATTCGCTGGAAGTGATTTTCGCCACGGACTCCTCGATCTTCGACGGCCGCTGGATCGACAACGGCTGGCTCCAGGAAGCGCCCGATCCGATTTCCAAGCTCACTTGGGACAACGTCGCGCTCGTCGCGCCGAAAACCGCCAAGGAGCTCGGCATTTACGACCAGATCATCCAGCTCGAAACTCCTTTCGGTTCGCGCTCGCCAGACGACGAGGCGCAAAACCGCACTTCGCCGATGATCAACGTCGTGGTCAACGGCCAGACTCTTGAAATCCCGGTTCTCGTCTCCTTCGGCCAAGCGGAAAATACCATCGTCATCCCACTCGGCTACGGCCAGGGCTTCGACGAGCACGACGAACTCGAGCGCGGACCTAAAAACGCGTCCCACGTCGGCCTCGTCGGCGTGAACCGCGGCTTCAACGCCTATCCGCTGCGCACCGCCGCCACCGCCTATTTCGCCACCGGCGCGAAGGCGACCCCGACTAACCGCCGTTACTCGGTGGCCCTCACCCAAGAGCACAGCGCCATGTATGGCCGCGCTCTTGCCCGCGAGGTTTCCACGCTTGAGGACGAGGAAAAAGGTTCGTTCGCCGCCCAGCTCGCAAACGTGCCGAAGCAGGGAAACGATTCCCACGCGCCGCCTAACATTTCGCTCTACAAGCCGGAAAGCTCCTCGAAGTTCCACCCCGGCAAAGACGGCAAGGCCCAGCCGCTGATCAACGACCCGCTCCATCAGTGGGGGATGTCGATCGACCTTTCCTCCTGCATGGGTTGCAACTCCTGTCTCGTCGCCTGCCAATCCGAGAACAACATTCCGATCGTCGGCAAGAAACAGGTCGCCATGGGCCGCGAAATGCACTGGATCCGCATGGACCGCTATTTCGCCGCGCAGAAGGACAACACCTTCGACGAGGACAATCCGGAGCTCGTCCCGCAACCGGTCGCTTGCGTCCAGTGCGAGGCCGCTCCTTGCGAAACGGTCTGCCCGGTCAACGCCACCATCCACACGGAAGACGGCCTCAACGCGATGGCCTACAACCGCTGCATCGGCACTCGTTATTGCGCCAACAACTGCCCCTACAAGGCGCGTCGCTTCAACTACTTCGACTATAACAAGCGCAACCCGCTCATCGCCCACAACCTTTACAAAGGACCGTTCGGCGAGAAGCAGGTCGGCGAGGCGGCCCACCTTCAGAAGAACCCGAACGTCACAGTCCGCATGCGTGGCGTGATGGAAAAGTGCACCTACTGCGTGCAGCGCCTGAAGGATTCCGTGATCCGCCAGAAGCGCGGTCAGAAGCAAGAGGCGCTCGTCGCCGGCAAGCCATCCACCGAGATGGAAGTCAACATCCACACCCTCCGCATCCCGGTGGACTCGGTGAAGACCGCTTGCCAAGACGCCTGTCCGGCCAACGCCATCACCTTCGGCAACCTTCTCGACGAGGAGAAATCCGCTCTCGGCCGCAGCAAGCGCATCGACCGCAACTACGATCTCCTCAACTACATCGGCACCCGTCCGCGGACCAGCTATCTGGCACGCGTCAAGAACCCGAATCCGAAGATGCCTGACGCCAAGTTCATCGGCAAGGCGACCGTCCACATGGTCTGATTTCAGGTTTTCAGCTTTTCAGTATTTCAGCATTTATCCCACCATGGCTTCCACCACCCAAACCGCACCTGAGACGCACACCGGAGTGAAACTCCCGGTGCTTGAGCGCGAAAAGCTCATTCTCAGCGGGCGTTCATATCACTGGATCACCGAGCGCATCTGCGGCGTTGTCGAAAACCGCCAGCCGTTTCTCTGGTGGCTGCTGTTCATCCCGTCCGCGCTCATCGCCCTCATCGGCGTCGGCGGTGGTTTGACCTATCTCGTCTCCACCGGCGTCGGTGTCTGGGGCATGTCCAACCGGGTGTTCTGGGGCTTCGACATCACCAACTTCGTGTTCTGGATCGGTATCGGTCACGCCGGAACGCTGATCTCCGCGGTGCTTTTCCTAACGAGGCAAAACTGGCGGACCTCCATCAACCGCGCGGCGGAAGCGATGACCATCTTCGCCGTGATCTGCGCGGGTATTTTCCCCGCCTTCCACGTCGGCCGCGTCTGGTTCGCCTGGTTCCTCGCCCCGGTGCCGAACGCCAACGCGATCTGGCAGAACTTCAAGTCGCCGCTGCTGTGGGACGTGTTCGCGGTTTCGACCTATTTCACCATCTCGCTGATCTTCTGGTATCTCGGCATGGTGCCCGACCTCGCGACCATCCGCGACCGTTGCAAGCCAGGCATCCGCAAGATTCTCTACGGAATCTTCTCGCTCGGCTGGCGCGGCGGCAACCGCCAGTGGAGCCACTATGAAATGGCCTATCTGCTTCTAGCCGCGCTTTCAACGCCGCTCGTGCTCTCGGTGCACTCGGTCGTTTCGTTCGACTTCGCGACCTCGGTGGTCCCCGGCTGGCACACCACCATCTTCCCGCCCTATTTCGTGGCGGGTGCCATCTTCGGTGGCTTCGCGATGGTGCTCACGATCATGGTTCCCGCCCGTTTCATCTACGGCTTGCAGGATTTGATCACCATGAAGCACATCGACAACATGGCGAAGATCATCCTGCTCACCGGCACGATCGTTGGCTACGCCTATCTGATGGAGCTGTTCGTCGCCTTTTACTCCGGCGCGATTTATGAAATGGATGCCTTCAAGTTCCGGATCGCCGGTCCTTACTGGTGGGCCTACGCCGCGATGATGAGCTGCAACGTGCTTTCGCCCCAAGTATTCTGGTTCAAGGCCTGCCGCGAAAATCTCTGGGTCATCATGATCGTCGCGATGTGTGTGAACGTCGGTATGTGGTTCGAACGCTTCGTGATCATCTGCACCACGCTCGCCCGGATGTGGCTGCCAGGTGACTGGAAAACCTACTCGCCGAGCGGCGTCGAGCTGATGACATTCGTCGGCACCATCGGCCTGTTCCTCGCGCTGTTCCTGATGTTCCTCCGCTTCCTGCCCTGCATCAACATCGCCGAGGTGAAGTGGACTCTGCTTGAGTCCGATCCACACTTCGACGACAAGGAGCACCACCCGGACCATGGCGTGACCGTCGAGGCCGCCTATCAAAAGGAACTCGTTTCCTCCAAGTAATTTTCAACGAACCATCTTTACCACGTGAGCACCACCCGCAAACGCGTTTATGGCTATCTGGCCGAGTTCAAGAGCGCATCCGCTCTTTACAAGGGCGCGGAGAAAATCCGCGACGCCGGCTTCAAGAAATGGGACTGCTACTCGCCCTATCCGATCCACGGGCTCGACGGCGCGATGGGCATGAAGCGCTCGATCCTGCCATGGTTCGTGTTCTTCGGCGGCATGACCGGCACGGCCACCGCGTTCGCGCTGGCTTACTCGACGCAGGTGGTGATCTACCCGACCATCGTTCAGGCGAAACCGGCGAACATCTTCACGGTGCCCGCGTTTTTCCCGATCATGTTCGAGCTCACGATCCTGTTCTCGGGCTTCACCGTTCTGTTCGGACTTCTCGCGCTGATCCAGCTGCCGCGCCTCAACCACCCGTTGTTCGCGAGCCGCCAGTTCCACCGCGCCACGGACGATGGATTCTTCATCGCCATCGAGGCGCGTGACCCGAAATTCAGCCCCAACGAAACCCGCGACATGCTCGCCGAAATCGGCGGGTCCAACATCGAACTGGTCGAAGAAGAAGACTGAGAACGGCTTTCAAATTTCAAATTTCAAATTCACATGCGTTACTTTTTCCTCGCCTACGCGCTCGTCGCGTTGACCGTCGTCGGACTCTTCGGAGTCCGCGGCCAGAAGTTTTCCAAGCCGCCGGTCCGGATTTTCCCGGACATGGACAACCAGGACAAGGTGAAGGCCCAGAAGGCGGATCCGTTTTTCGCCGATGGCCATGGTTCGCGTCTCCCGGTGACCCAGACCCAGCCGCGCGGCTTCAATGAAGCGGGTGCGGCCTCCATCGGTGGAATCCCCGAATACGAATTCAGCGGCCAGACCGGTTATTATTACACCGGCCACGTCGGCGACTACTTCGGCTCGGGCATGCCCGAGGAGTTGAAATTGACCGAAGAATCCGCTTTGTCACTGATCGGGCGCGGCAAGGAGCAGTTTGGAATTTACTGCGCCGTCTGCCATGGCAAGTCCGGCGACGGGCAGGGAATCACAGGTCAATACGGCGTTCCCGGCATCGCCAACTTCCATCTCGATACCTTCAAATCGGCGTCCTATCCCGACGGCCGGATGTTCGAAACGATCACCGTCGGCAAAGGCATGATGGGCGGCTACGGCTATAACATCCCAGTCAACGACCGCTGGGCGATCATCGCCTACGTCCGCACCTTGCAGGCCGCCAAAGAGGCTAAATAACTTTTTCCTGATTCTATCGAAATGGCACACCACCACGTCACCTCCGCAGACATCGCGATCAACGGCGATCACCTCGACACCTCCAAGGTGGCGATAGTGAAGAGCATCGCCCTGGGCGTCGCCGTTCTCGGCACCGTCGTCAGCTTGTATCTTCTGTTTTTCGCCCCGGAAAAAATCCGCGGTCCCTTCGCCTACTCGTGGGTGTTCGCGTTCTACTTCTTCCTGACCCTCTCCATCGGCGGGGTGTTCTGGACGCTGTTGCACAACGTTTCCAACTCCGGTTGGGGCACCTCGGTGCGCCGGACCTTCGAGAACCTCGGTTCGACATTCCCGTGGGTATTCCTTTTCGGAATCCCGCTGCTCTGCCCGCAAGTGCAGCAGTATCTCTACGAGTGGATGAACATCCACCGCGAGGCGCACGGCAACGTGAAGGAGCATCTCCACCACGTGGACCACCTGCTGTATAACAAGTATTGGTTCATGAACCTGCCGTTCTGGTACGGGCGGGCCGCGTTCTATCTCGTCGCACTCGGCGCGGTCATCTACGGGCTTCGGAAGCTTTCCACCGATCAGGACACCGATCCGAATCCGGGAACCGCCCGGCTTCTGAAAGCCCGCTATCACTCGAACTACCCGCTGATCATCTTCGCGCTCACGATCACCTTCACGGGCTTCGATTTCGCGATGGGCCTGGATTACAAGTGGTTTTCCACGATGTGGGGTGTCTATCTGTTCGCCGGTTCCGCGTTGAACTCGATGGCGGTGATCGTGCTCGTCTGCACCTGGCTGAAGAACATGGGTCACCTCAAGCACGTCACCGGACCCGAGCATTTCCACATCATGGGCAAGCTGATGTTCGCCTTCACCACTTTCTGGGCCTACATCGCGTTCTCGCAGTTCTTCCTGATCTGGTATGCCAACATCACCGAGGAAACCTCTTACTTCCTGATCCGCAACACCGGCAACTGGAACACCGCGATGTATTTCCTCGTCTTCGGTCACTTCGTGGTTCCCTTTGTAGTCCTGCTCCAGGCTTGGTTGAAGAAGAACCCCAAGCTGCTCTCGATCGTCGCGGTTTACACCTTGTGCATGCACGCGCTGGATCACTATCTGATCGTGATTCCCGAGCGCGGTGTTTCCCTCGGCAAGATCAAGCCGGAAGTCTTCGGCGACATCCAGGTGTCCATTCCGGGTGCGTTCTGGGGCGACATCCTCGCCTTCGTGACCATCGGCGCGGCCTTCATTTTCATCCTCATCCGCGCTCTCGGCCAACACTCGCTCTATCCGAACCGCGACCCGCGCATTCTTGAATCCGCGAACGTCTCCAACTGATCTTCCTTTCCTTCTGCACATGGACCCATCCCGCGACAATCCGATCATCCGCTTCACCACTTTCTGGTGGGGTATCGGCACTTTTTTCATCTTCGCCGTGCTGCTGGCGGTGATCTGGCTTTTCGCCGGGTCCGAGCCGACGACGCTTGAAGACGCCGCCGCGAAACCCCGCTATGAAACCAAGGCGAAGATCGACGCCGCGCAGGCTGCTAGTCTTTCCGAGGAGGCTATCAAGACCGCGACGCTGGTGACCGGCAAGCAACTCGCAGCTTCAAAGCCGACGGCTGTCGAGAAACCCGCTCAAGTTGTTCCTGGATCGGAAACCGCCAAGAAACTCGCCGCGGCTCCCGCGGTGGATACCTCTGCGATCGATGCTCCCGCAGCGACCGACGAGCCAATCGATCCCGCGGTGATGGCTGCCGGCAAAGCTTCTTACATGATCTGTGGTGCCTGCCACGGTCAGAATGGCGAGGGTGGTCCGATTGCTCCGCCGCTAGCAGGTTCCGAGTGGGTGACGGGTCCTGTTTCCAATCTCATCCGCATCCAACTGCGCGGCTTGCAAGGCCCGATCACGGTGGCTGGCAAGGAATACAACATGCCGGGCGGCATGGCGGCTCTCAGCTATCAGACTGACGAGCAGATCGCCGGCGTGCTCACCTATGTTCGCAACAGCTTCGGCAACAAGGCGTCCGCCGTGAAGCCCGAGCAGGTCGCCGCGCTGCGCGGGGAAGTGGGCAAGCCCCAGGTCACCGCCGCGGAACTCACCAAGCCTTAATTTCGTTTCCCTTTTTTATCTTCAAAAGCCGATGTCATCCGCCATCCAAACTTCCACTGCTCAGGACGCCTTGCTTCGCGCGGGGATTGATCGTTCGCTGCGTCACCCGGTGATGTTCTTCCTGACCAGCGGTGCCGCGTGGCTCGCGGTTTCGATCGTCCTGGGAATCATTGCTTCCGCGAAGGTGCATAGTCCCGAGTTTCTAGCGGGTTGCTCCTACCTTTCCTACGGGCGGGTTTTCCCCGCTCACATCAACGCGCTGGTTTACGGATGGGGATTCCAGGCGGCGTTCGCCGTGATCATCTGGATGATGGCCCGGCTCTCCCGCAAGGAGTGCACGGCTGCCGGACTCATTCTCACCGCCGGCCACATCTGGAATCTCGGTGTCATTTTGGGACTGGTCGGAATCCTCTCGGGCAACGGCACGGGAATGCCATGGATGGAGTTTCCTTTCTTCACCTGGCCGGTGCTGCTCTTCAGCTATTTCGCCATCCTGATCTGGTCGTTCATCCAGTTCCGCGTGCGCCCGGAGGGCCATGTCTATATCTCCCAGTGGTATCTGCTCGGCGCGATGGTTTGGTTCCCTTGGATCTTCATCACGGCGAACACCTTGCTGCACTGCATTCCCGGCCATCCGGTGATGGCTGCTGGAATCAACGCTTGGTATAAGTCGGCTTTGATTTTCCTCTTCTTTACTCCGGTCGCTCTCGGGACCGCTTACTATCTGGCTCCCAAGGTGACGGGTCACCCGGTTTACAGTTACTCGCTGGCAAAACTCGGGTTCTGGTCGCTCGCGATTATCGCGCCATGGGCGGGGATGCAAAAACTCGCGGGCGCGCCGATTCCTTACTTCCTGCCTTACGTGGGCGCGGCCGCCACGGTCTTGCTGTTTGTGCCTGCGATCGCTGCCGCCATCAATCTTCTCCGCACGACGCTCGCTTCGCCGGAAGTTGTTGCGGGCAGCCCGGCGCTCCGTTTCACCATCGCCGGCATCGGCGGCTTGATGCTTCTGGCGTTCTCCGCCGTGGTGCTGAACCTGCCTGATTCCACTCTTCCGCTGACGCAGTTTTCGCTCTCCGGTTATGGTTTTGAAATTCTCGCGCTGTATGGATTTTTCAGCTTCGTGATGTTCGGCGCGGTTTACTTCATCGTGCCGCGGGTGACGCGCCGCGAGTGGCTTTCCCGCCGCCTGATCAAGATCCACTTCCTGTTCTCCGTCTATGGCATCATCACGGTGGCCTTGGTCGCTTTGTTCGGCGGGCTGCAGCAGGGGATCGGCCAGGAGGAGTGGCAGCAGCCATGGCAGGGTGCCGCGACGCGCGCCTATCCATACGCGGTGGCGACCACCATCGCATGGTGCTTCATCCTGTTTTCCAACGTGTTCTTTTTCATCCATCTGACCCTGATGTGGCTGCGCCTCGGCCGCCGCAGTTCGCATCCGACTTTGCTGGTTTCCGCACACGGCCACGGCCCCAGCCCGCATGGTGAAGAGGGTGATATCGATAATGCCGGTCCCGGGCACATGCCCGCCCACTGATATCGGGTTTAAGAGTTCAACTTTCAGCAATTTTCCTAATGAGCCTCCGCACATTCATTCTCGGTTTATCCGCCAGCTTCGGCGTCGCTTGGCTGGCGGTCGTCGTCGTGCCATTCATCAAGATGCGCAATCTCGCGCCCATCGAGCTTTCCGAAGCGACCGATGGCAGCACCGGCATTTTCTTCCCCAAGCGCACCGGACGCGTTGCCGACGGCGCGCAAGTCTATGCGGAAAACGGCTGCTACCTCTGCCACACGCAGCTGGTTCGTCCGACCTATGCCGGCAACGATCTCTATCGGTCCGATTGGGGTGGCTTGAAGGCCGATCCGGATCGCGGCGATACCCGGCGTGAAACCAACGCCTATGATTTCTTCGGTGAGAAGTTCGCACACATCGGCGTTTCGCGGATGGGTCCGGATCTTTCCAATCTCGGCCGCCGCGTGGAGACGGAGTATGCGGCTGGTGGCGATGCGGAGCAGTGGCTGTTCACTCATCTCTACAATCCGCGCCAGGATCCGCAGCGTTGGAAATCCACCTGCCCGCCCCATAAGTTTCTGTTCGACAAGCGCAAGGTCACCGGGAATCCGTCGGACACCGCGCTGTCGTTCGGCAAAGAGGGCGATACCGAACTGGTTCCCAGCTCCGAGGCGAAGGCTCTTGTTTCTTACCTGCTCTCGCTCAAGAAGGACCAGCCCGTCCCGGCCTCTTTGAATTTCGCGCCTGCGAAAGCCAAGACCGCCCCTTGAATTCATTTACTTAATACCTCATTTCAAACATGTCTCTGCCTAACCAAACACCAGACCTCGAGGACTCGATCAATGTGACCGAGGCCCACGGGCGAGTGGTCCGCGAAGCCGCCGCGTGCGCCCGCGAAAAGCGGATCGTTGACAATGGCATCGAGCCGATTTCGCTGTGGGCCTTCGTGGCTTGCGGGGTGGTCTTGCTGATCGCCGGTGGCATTCTCGGCAGTGGCGGACGTTTGTTTTCCTACGGAAAGGTTTTCCGCGAGGGCTACGTCCGCACTCCCGCTCCCGGTGCCGGTGACACCGGTCCGGTGCCGAAAGAAGCACTTGCCGCCTACATGGCGAAGGGGTCGAAAATCTATTCCGCCAAGTGCAATGGCTGCCACGGTTCTGATGCCAAGGGTAATGGTTCGACGTTCCCGTCGCTGGTCGGTTCGACCTGGGTGACTGGTGAGACGGAGCGCTTCGCGATGATCATTCTCAACGGTCTCGAAGGACCCGTTAGCGACGGCAAGACCTATGGTGTCATGCCTCCGCAGGGGATCGGCATGGCTGCCGAAGATCTCGCGGGAATCATGACCTACGTCCGCAACAATTTCGGCAATGCTACTGGCGATGTGGTCACCATCGACATGGCCAAGGCCGCCCTGGAAATTTCCGCCGCCCGCAAGAACGCCGGCAAGTCGGCGACCGCCGCGGAACTCACTGCCGATCACGTCAAGGCGCTGCCGGGCGACGTTCTCGATCCGAAAGCCTTACTCGATCCAATTACCTTGGCCCCGGGGAAAGCTCCTTGATCCGGTTTCTCCGCCGCCTCCATCCCATTTCAGACTACCAACGCCGCAAGACGTAATTATGAGCTCTCACGCCACCTCACACGCCGGGCACGACGCCCACCATGAAGACCATCACCATGATCCGGGATTCATCCGGAAATGGATCTTTTCGACCGATCACAAGATGATCGGCCTCCAATACGGTATCACCGCTCTGTGCTTCCTGGCCTTCGGATTTTATCTGATGATGGTCATGCGCTGGAGCATCGCCTATCCGCACCAGCCGCTGCCCGAGTGGATGAGCTGGGTGTTCACCGACGGCTGGAAAGCCCGCTGGTTGCAGGACGGCAAGGTGACGGGCGAAACCTATAACATGTTTGGTGCCATGCACGGGACCATCATGGTTTTCCTCGGCATCGTGCCGCTGGGATTCGGTGCATTCGGCAACTACGTGACGCCGCTCCAGATCGGTGCGCCAGACATGGCGTTCCCGCGTTTGAACATGGCCAGCTACTGGGTCTATCTGGTGGGTGGCTTGATCATGTGCGCTTCGTTTTTCCTGGAGTCCGGTTCCGCCAAGTCCGGCTGGACGAACTACTCACCGCTCGCGGGTTTCGCGGACGGCCAAGTCGTCAACCAGTGGCTCGCAGGTCAGACACAGTGGCTGATCGGATTGGTTTTCCTCATCACATCGTCGCTGCTCGGATCGGTGAATTTCATCACCACCATCATTAACCTGCGAGTGCGCGGCATGACCTGGATGCGGATGCCGTTCTTTGTCTGGGCCATGCTGGTGACGGGTTTCCTTCTGTTGCTTGCTTTCCCACCGCTTGAAGCCGCCGGCATCATGCAGCTGATGGACCGCGTCGCACACTCGTCGTTTTTCATGCCTTCCGGACTCTTCACCAAGAGCGAGGGGCTGGCCGATCTATCCGGCGGTGGTTCGCCGCTGCTGTTCCAGCACTTGTTCTGGTTCCTTGGTCACCCGGAAGTTTACGTGCTTCTGCTTCCCGCGTTCGCCTGTGTCAGTGAAATCATTCCGGCTAACACCCGCAAGCCACTCTGGGGTTACAAGTCGATGGTGTATTCCGTGCTGGTGCTCGGCTTTCTCTCCTTCGTCGTATGGGCTCACCACATGTATATGACCGGCATGGGCGCTGCGGTTTCCACCTTCTTCCAAACGACGACGGTTCTGATCTCGGTTCCTTCAGTGGTCATCATCACTGCGATGCTGATCTCGCTTTGGGGTGGTTCGATCCGCTTCACCCCACCGATGATGTGGGCGTGCGCTTTCATCCCGATGTTCGGCATCGGCGGCCTCACCGGTCTGCCGCTGGCCTTCAACCTGGCCGACCTTCACCTGCACGACACCTACTATGTGATCGGTCACTTCCACTATGTCGTGGCACCCGGGATTCTCTTCGGCTTCTTCGCCGGAATTCTCCACTGGTATCCGAAAATCACCGGCCGTTTCATGAGCAAGACGCTCAACCACCTGCACTTCTGGCCCAGCCTGATCTGCATGAACCTGATCTTCTTCCCGATGCTCGTGCAAGGTATGGCCGGCTTCCACCGCCGTTGGTATAACGGGGGCGACGCCTATCTCGCAAAGGCCGCTGACAGCGTCAACGTTTTCGGCAACACCGTCGCTGAGTATATCGACATGAACATCATCATGTCGATGGGAGCTTGGACCATGGCCTTGTTCCAAATTCCTTTCATCATCAATCTTCTGTTCGCATGGAAGTTCGGGAAAAAAGCCGAAAGCGATAATCCTTGGAATGCCACCACGCTGGAGTGGGCGACTCCGACGCCTCCGGGCCATGGCAATTTCCTCAAGGATCCCGTGACCTATCGGGGCCCATACGAATACAGCCGCCCGGGCGATGATTCGGATTTCCTTCCGCAGTGGATCGAGCCGAAGCACCTCGACTCTTCGAACAAGCCGGCAGACAAGCACTAAGCTTCCCAATTTCAACCCCGTCTCCGCGGTTCACCTCCTCACAGCATTCCCTTTCTCAAATGGAAATTCCCTACGTCGTCACTCCCCGAAAGGACACCGGCCTCTTCAATTCGAAGATCGCGATCTGGTTGTTCCTTGCTTCCGAAGTCATGCTCTTCGGCGGTTTCTTCTCGGCCTACGTATTCCTGCGTCTCGGCGCGGATTATCCATGGCCGGAGCGGACACTTCCGGTGCTACCGGGCTTGATCAACACCTTCGTGCTCATCGGTTCTTCGGTGACCGTCGTGTTCGCATGGGCATCCTTGAAATTGCGGAACTGGCGGATGTTCCAGCTCTTCATGGGCATCACGGTGTTCTGCGCGCTGATCTTCATGGTGCTCAAAGGCATTGAGTATAACGTGAAGTTCCATCACCAAGCGGTGCGCCTCAAGGACTATACCGTGATGGAAGGTCACTTGGGTTATGAAAAGGAACTCGACCATAATGGCAACAAGGTCGAGGAGAACCTCATTTTCATCGAGGCTTCCAAGCTCACTTACAGCACCCGCCGTTTTCACAAGCCTTGGGTTGACGAAATCCTGACACAGGCCGGTCATCACAACTCGAAGGTCGTCCTGGCCGCGGATGTCGCGGTCGTCACCAAGGAAGGTCAGCCCGCCGAAGTCATCGCCAAGGCCGGCGAGCCTCTCTCCGCAGAGTTGCTCCGCCGGATCGAGAAGACCCGCCTGGCTGCCAGCAGTCACAATTCCGCCCTGCGCACCGCGTCCTTGCGCGAGGAATGGGTGAAGGCCCACGCCGCGAATCCCGACAAGAAGGACTGGCAGATCGCCTCCGGTGTCAACATCGACACGGCCGCTCTCGCGCCCAAGTTACTCACCGAGATTTCCACCGTCGCCTTCAATATCGAGCCGCCTGCCCGTCTTGATTTCAAACCCCGCGACATCAAGGAAGCCGACGGTCAATCCCGCCTCCGCGACGATACCGTCGTTGATGGCAAGCTGCTCGCCAGTCCGATGGTTTTCCACAATGTCGATGCGATCGACTTCCAACACCTCGTGATGAAGGCGAAGGAGAAGGGGATCGATCCCGAGGTGGCGATCGAGAATTCCTGGCTCATCAAGAACAGCCCGTTCGCCAAGGAGGCCTGGGAATGGCACCAAGGCGAGGTCGCCAAACTCGAGGAGCGCCTGATCAAGGAATACGGCCTCGACAAGAGCGGCAAACCGAAACGCGTGCCGACCCACAAGGAGCTCTATCGAATCGGCTGGAAGGATTTCGCCAAGAAGGCGGAACAACAGCACGGCATCAAGCTTTCCACCATGGATGCCTTGAAAGAGGAGTTCATGGGCCCGAACTACGACGCCCGCAATCCTCATGCCGACCAGGCCCACGCCGAGGGCGAGCATGTCAAGGAGACCTTCCCGCACTTCTCGCTGCCGCGCGAGCAGATCGGTTTCGCCGCCAAGTTTACACCGGCATGGAATACCTACTACGCCATCTATTTCACCATCACCGGCCTTCACGGCTTGCACGTCATCGGCGGCGCGCTGGTCCTCGCCTACTACCTCTTCTTCGGCCGGAAAATGTACCTCGAGAATCCCGAGTGGCTTGCCAACCGCGTCGAAATCGGCGGCCTGTTCTGGCACTTCGTGGACCTTGTATGGATCTTCGTTTTCCCGATCCTGTATTTGATGTAAGGTTCAAACCTCAATCTCCCAATTCCAAATTCCAAATCAAATGGCTGACACCCCGGAAGCAATCAAGAAGTCCGTCCGCACCTACATGTTTGTCGGTGGGATTCTGTTCATCGGAACCATCATCACCGTCCTCGTGGCATCGGTGGAAGCGCTCGACGTCGGCGAGCACGGCTTCGATAAATGGGACTGTATCCTCGGTCTCACCATCGCGACGATCAAGGCGTCCCTGGTTGCGTTTATCTTCATGCACCTCAATCATGAGAAGAAGGCGGTTTACTGGCTCTTCGCCTCCGGGCTTTGCATGGTATGCAGTCTTGCCGGGCTCACCGCCCTTGCGATCTTTGATCCGATCCATGATCCGCTTTTTTTCGGCAAGGAATCCACGACCCCGAAAATCCTGGCCTCGCCATCGCTCCGTTGATGTCCTTCTAGTCTCTTAAAACCAAAACCGACTATCCCATGTCCCTCAAAGGATTCCACATCGTCTTCGTGACCGTCAGCACCCTGCTTTGCGTGTTCCTGGCCTTGTGGTCCTTCCTTCTCGCTCCCGAGTGGTCGGGGATGACCAGGGCGCTCGGGATCGTGGGAATCGCCGGCGCCTTGCTGATGCCCATTTATGGCGTCTGCTTTTATCGGAAAATCACCCGCATCCATATTTGAGATCCCTCTGCTGAACAGATCCTCATGAATCCCATTTTCCACTTCCTCGCTTGCTCCAGTTGCCGTGTCACCATGGTCGCCGGTGGCGGAGATGCGGCCGGTTGGTCGATCTTCTTTTTGCTGTTCGTGATCCTCGTGATGTTGGGCGGCATCGGTTTTTTCATGATCCGCATCGCCCGGCGGCAGCGGGAGCACTTCGATCCCACCCTCTCTGACGACTATGTCGGTCCGTCTTCCTCGCAGTGATTCCTTCGTTTCAGATTTAGAATTTTCACCTATATGAGTCCTTCCAAGTTTCTAGGCATTCCCGAAAACTTTTCCGCCCACGGCGGCCAGGTCGATCACATGATGGACGTCGTCCACTGGTTCATGATCGCCTTGTTCGTGGGGTGGACGCTGTTCTTCTTTTACTGCATCTTCCGCTTCTGGCATAAGAACAACCCGAAGGCTTCCTATGAAGGCGTTAGGAGTCACCTTTCCAGTCACTTGGAAGTCGGCGTCATCATCGTGGAAGCCGTGCTTCTCCTCGGTTTCGCGTTCCCGCTCTGGACCGAGCGCGTGGACAGTTGGAAGGACGTGCAAAACCTCAATCCGGTGCGTGTCCGCGTCGTCGGCTGGCAGTTCGGCTGGACCTATCACTACGCCGGTGCCGACAACAAGTTCGGCCGGGTTGATCCGAATCTCATCTCGGGCTCCAACGACCTCGGCATCGACTACACCGATCCGAACGCCCTGGACGATTTCACCAGCCCCATTCTCAAGCTCCCCGTCAACCAAGCTGCGGTGCTCAACATCGGCACCAAGGACGTGATTCACAACTATGCCATCGTCCCGATGCGCATCCAGCAGGACGCGATTCCCGGCCGTGAAATCCCGATGTGGTTCACCCCGATCAAGCCTCTTGAGACTTTCGTCGTCTGTGGCCAGCTTTGCGGCGAGGGTCATGGCAACATGGTCGGTTCCATGGAAGTCATTCCCAAGGATCAATACGACGCTTGGTATAAGAGCCAGACCGAGGCCGCGTTGAAGGCAAACAGCCCGAAGCCAGCCGCGCCGGCGACCGCGCAGAACTGATCAAACCTCGTGGCTGACATCACCGAGATCGACCGCGAGGATTTCCGAAACCTCCTCATCGAGATCGGTAAAACGCGGATACCTTTCGGTAAATTCGGGATCAAGGCTTATCCGCCCGCCGGGGTTCCGATCATGGATCTCCCGCCGGAATATCTGAGTTGGTTTCAGGAACGTGGTTTCCCAAAAGGCCGCCTCGGCGAGCTGATGGCGCAGGTTTGCGAGATCAAATCCGTCGGCATGGATTCCGTTTTCGATCCGATCCGCCAGCTGAACGGCGGGCGCTTCCGCCTCCAGCCGACACGCCGCAAATCGTTTGATTTCGAGTGAGCGGGAAAGTTCCCGATCAAAGTATTTCAAACGGTGATATCGACGGTCAGGTCGTTGCCGAGGCGTTCGATGGCCGCGGTTAGCGAGGCGGGTTCGGCGTTTTCGGCGATGGAAATGATGCCGTGAGCGCGGAACATTGGCTGGCCGCTCATCGGCGCGCTTTCGAGACCGGTGGTGAGTTCCTCGATGTTGCCGCCCGCGCTGGCGACGGCGGCGGACAACTCGCGGACGATGCCCGGACGATCGTTGCCGACGACTTCCACGGCGAGAGTCCGGCGGGGCAGGGGTTCCTGGGCTTGCTGGCGGACCGCGAGGATGGTGAGGCCGGAGTTGCCTGGAGTTTGGAGTTCGTTGATCAACGCGTCCGCGGACTCCGAGGGGCATTCGATGCGGACAATGCCGGCGAATTGTCCGGCGAGGCGGGCCATCCGGCTTTCAAGCCAGTTGCCGCCATGGCTTGCGACCGTGTCCGCGAGCGAGCGGACCAGTCCGGGGCGGTCATTGCCGAGCACCGTCATGACGAGGTAGGATTTCATGGCGTGAGAGAAGCAGAGCGGTCTTGAAATGCCAATGGTTTTCCGTGAGTGTGCGCCCTTCCACGCGCCGGGATTTTATTCCCTCCGGTCTTGTGGAATGGGGAAAAGCCCATCAGGCTGCTTCCAACTCGAATGATTACCCCCATGGCCAACGAGCATCCCTTCCAACTTCTTTTCGAAACTCTCGGCCGCGTTCCTGCCGCTCACGCGGACTCGGTGAACCGGCAGGCTTACGAAGTTCTATCCGACATTCTCTCGGTGCCGCTAGAAAAGCCGGGCCGCTGCATCCTGCTGCGCGCGCCTCGCGCCGGCCATGGGAAGACCCATTTGTTGTCCCGCATCCAGCACCAGCTCGGCGTTTCCCATGAATTCATCCCGCTCCATGCGGCGTTCGGCAGCCGGATCGACGCGGCTTCGGTCATCGACGACACGTTGCGGCGTCTCGTCCGCCAACTCCCGGCGGCGGGCGGGCTTTGCGTGCTCGATCTGGTGACCCGACGCTTGTTCGCAGCCGCCTTGCAGCCGCTGGTCGGCTCGGGCGAGGTGCCGTGTCAGGATCGCGAAGGGGCCCTAACGGCGCTGCGCGCCCGGCCGGTCGAAACCTTCGATTTCCACCATCCCAACGCGGTCACCGCGCACTGGGCGCGGGAGAATTTCGAAGTCCTCGGCCAACGCCTCAGTCTCGAACTCGCGCAACGCTGCGGATTGCCGGTGCGCGAAATCGCCTTCTGGGTGGACGCGTTGTTCCGCTTCGCATCCGCACCATTGGAAAATCCCGACCGGGTGAGGGTTCTATCCGAAAGCGTCCATCGTGGCGCCGATGCCGCGATCGAGCGACTGGAAGCCTTGCTCGGTTTGCTCACCTTGCAGATGCGCGTCGTGCTCGTCGCCGACGACTTGGAGGGGTTTTCCGCGGACGAATCCGCCGCTCTCAGGCTGGCGGCGTTCCTCGGCTCGCTGCGCCAATCGGTCGACAGGCTCGATGTCATTCTCTCGCTCAACCAGGACATCTGGGAGAGTGCCTTCGTGCCTCGCCTCAGCGGCGGGTTGACCGACCGTCTATCCGAAGTCGTCGTGGAACTCGAACCGCTGAATGAGTCGGAAATGGAGGCGCTTCTCGATTCGCGCGTCCCCGGACTGGGGCGTCGGGTGCTCGACCACATCGACATAGGCGCGTCGGGCAGGCACGCCCGCGGTCTCATCCGCGCGGCGGGCATGGCGTGGCTCAAGGCGACGGCGATGGATTCGGCGCCACCTGTCGCGCCAGCGATGGCGGAAGTTCCGGCTGCGCCGAAAGAGGTCGATTCCTGGCCGGTTCCCGGGTTTGCACCGGTCGAACCTGTGGCAATTTCATCCGAGCCCCTTGTCTATCAGGCACCGGTGGACTCGCCGTTTCAGCCCGAGCCAGCCGCCGCTCCGGAGCCCGTTGTTTCCCCGCCGCCGGTGGACGCTCCTTTCCAAACGCCTCGTCCGGCGTTTGTCCCGCAGCCCGCCGCAGTGGCGCCGCCCGTGACGGAATCCGCCCCGGAGCCGGTTTCCGCTCCGGTGGCCGAGCCCGCCGTTGCGACACCGTCCGTGGACACCGATCGCGTGGATGATCTGCTCCGTCAATTCCGCGAGCGCTACGGCCGCGGAAGCTTGTGAAAATTTTCACAAACCCCTTGCGAATCCGCCCGTTTTGGGCGCTTATTTCGCCGGCAAATCCGGCATGAGCAACACTACCCAAGAAATCGAGGCCCCCGACACCATCGCCCGCGCCGCCCGCGCTGCGGACCACTATCATGCGGAAACGGATGATCTCGTCGGCGAGCGGATGGTCCTCAACATGGGCCCGTCCCACCCCGCCACTCACGGCGTGTTGCGCCTCATTCTCGAACTGAACGGCGAGATCATTTATTCCGCCGATCCCGACGTCGGTTTCCTCCACCGCGGCGACGAGAAGATCGCGGAAAACATGCACTACAACCAGTTCGTGCCTTACACGGACCGCTTGGATTACCTCGCCCCGCTGGCTAACAACGTCGCTTACGCCTGCGCTGTCGAAAAACTGATGGGCTGGACGCTGCCACCGCGCGGCCAGGCCCTGCGCGTGCTTTGCTGCGAGCTTGCGCGGATTTCCTCCCACATGCTTGGAGTCGGAGTCTGCGCCATGGACGTCGGCGCGATGACAGTTTTCCTCTATACCTTCACCGAGCGGGAAAAAGTTTACAACTTGTGCGAGCAGCTCACCGGCGCCCGCTTCACCACTTCTTACACCCGCGTCGGCGGCCAGCTCCGCGACATGCCGCCGGGCTTCGAGCAATCCGTCCGTCAGTTTCTCGACGAGTGCCTCGTCACCATCGGCGAGATTTCCAAGCTGCTGGATAAAAACAAAATCTTCCTCGACCGCATGGTCGATGTCGGCGTGATCAGCCGCGAGTCCGCCATCGCCTGGGGCATGACCGGCCCGAACCTCCGCGCCTCCGGCGTGCCTCGCGATCTTCGCAAAGACAGCCCCTATCTCGGCTACGAGAAATACGAATTCGACGTGCCGATCGCCGAGGAAGGCGACTGCTACGCGCGCTATCAGATCCGGATGGAGGAAATGCGCCAGTCCATCCGCATCTGCCGCCAGGTCCTCGACACGATGCCGGACGGTCCGGTGAATCTCGCGGACTCCAAGAGCATGCTGCCCGACAAGGAGCGCGTGCTGATGTCGATGGAAGAGCTCATCCACCATTTCATTGTCTCCACCCAGGGCATCAACGCCCCTGCCGGCGAAGTTTATTTCGCCGCGGAAAACCCCAAGGGCGAGCTCGGATTCTTCATCCATTCCAAAGGCGGCGGTGTGCCGTATCGCCTCAAGATCCGCAGCCCCTCGTTCTGCAATCTCTCCATCACCTCCAAGCTGCTGCCCGGCCACATGGTGTCCGACATCCCGGCCATCCTCGGCTCGCTCGACTTCGTGATGGGCGAGTGCGATAGATGAAGAGTTTTTAGCCGCAAGGAGGCGAAAAAATGGCGCAAAAAGATTTCCTCCTCATCAATTTCGGTTCCCCGATCCTTCAGATTAAAAAATACGCGTTGTCCCAAGACCTCGACTCCCAATCTTAATTTTTTCCGCTCTTCTTGCGCCTTTTTGCGGCTAAAAAAATCTTCACCAAATCTCCCGATGCCCCACTCCATTCTCGAAGAAAACGTCGCCTCCCACGAGACGCCCGGCAGCAAGTTCTATCCGCCGTTCGTCGTCACTCCCGAGCTTGAAGCCGAGGCGGACGAGCGTATTTCGCACTACCCGGAGAGCAAGCGCGCCGCGACCTTGCCGCTGCTGCACATCGTCCAGCACCACTTCGGTTACATCTCGGCGCCTTCCATCGAGTGGGTCGCTAACAAGCTCTCGATCGAGCCGATCAAGGTGCTCGAAGTCGTTACTTTCTATCCGGGCTTCCGTCAGTCCGCTCCGGGCAAGTTCCACATCCGCGTCTGCCGCACGCTCTCCTGCGCGATGGGCGGCAGCTACGAATTGATGGAGCGCCTGTGCGAACTGACCGGCATCGACCGCTCGGCCAGCGATTCCCATCACCACCCGGTCACGGTTTCTCCGTGCGGGAAATTCTCCGTCGAATTCGCCGAGTGCCTCGCGTCCTGCGGCAGCGCGCCGGTGTGCATGGTGAACGACGATTTCCACGAGGGAATCGCTCCCGGCAAAGCCGAGGAGCTCCTCGCGAAATACGCGCCCATCGCTTGAGCCGCTATCAGGCGGGTCCGCGGTCCACGTCCATCCGGAACGGGCGGCCGCGGAGGCGGGCGTTGCGGGTGCGGTCGATGACCTGGCCGACGAATTGCTCCGGCACATCGACCAGCGAGTGCTTCGGGAACAAGGTGATGCGGCCGAGGCAGCCGTCCGGCAATCCGGCTTCGCGATAGAGCATGCCGACGATTTCCTTGGCCATGACGCCGTGGGTTTTGCCGAGCGAGAGGAAAAGGCGGGTCATTCCGCTTTCCTGAGGAATGAGGTCGCGCGGGCCGTCGTGGCGGGGTCCGCGTTCATCGCGCTGCGGGCGGTCGTCACGTTGCGGGCGATCGTCGCGGCGGGGAGCCTCGCGACGTTCGCGGCGTTCCGGTTCGCGATCTTCCTCGATTGCGGAACCTTCGCGGCCGCTGGCTTCGCGGATCATGGTGACGAGCGCGCCGGCGATGTCGGTGGGCGTGTGGCCTTGTTCGAGCAGGCGGTCGATGTTGTCCTGATAGGTGTCGAATTTGCCGGTTTCCAGACGCTCCTTGAGGTCGTCGAAAATGAGGTCCGCGCGGCGGCCTTCGACTTGCTCGACGGACGGGATGCGCTCGCGCTTGATGACCGAGCGGGTATAGCGCTCGATCGACTGGAGGCGATAGATCTCACGGCCGTAAACAAAGCTCACGGCGCGGCCCGAGCGGCCGGCGCGACCGGTGCGGCCGATGCGGTGGACGTAGTCTTCCGGGTCGGTCGGCAGGTCGTAGTTGAAGACGATGTCGATTTCCTCGATGTCGAGTCCGCGGGCGGCGACGTCGGTGGCGACGAGGATTTCCACGGCTCCGTCGCGGAAGCGCTTCAGGACTCGCTCGCGCATTTGCTGGGTGATGTCGCCGTGGAGGCGGTCGGCGGCGTAGCCCCGGTTGACGAGGTCTTCGGTGCATTCATCGACCGAGCGCTTGGTGTTGCAGAAAATGATCCCGAGGCGCGGCGGGTTCATGTCGAGGATGCGGGAAAGCACCTCGACCTTGGAGCGCTGACGGACTTCGAAATACGATTGCTCGACCGTGGAGACGGTGCGGGCTTTTTGCTCGATCTGGATGATTTCCGGGCTGTTGCCGAATTTCTGGATCAGGCGGGACACGCCCGGATTCATCGTCGCGGAGAAGAACAGCGTCTGGCGGTCAGGAGGGAGCGCGGCGAGCAGCTCGTCCATTTCATCCTTGAAGCCCATGTCGAGCATGCGGTCGGCCTCGTCGAGGATGGCCATTTTGATGCGGGAGGCGTCGAAACTGCCGCGGCGAAGGTGGTCGAGCAAGCGGCCGGGAGTGCCGACGACGAGCTGCGCGCCGGAGCGCAGCGCGCGGAGTTGGCGGTCGATCGGTGCGCCGCCGTAAACCGGAGTGGCGTGGAGCCCGTTCATTTTCGCGCCGAGGCGGTGGACTTCCTCGCAGACTTGGACCGCGAGCTCGCGGGTGGGGCAGAGGATCAGGACTTGCGGGTAAGCGAGTTTGACGTCGAGTTTCGCGAGGGCGGGAAGCGTGAAAGCGGCGGTTTTCCCGGAGCCGGTGGCGGACAGGCCGACCAGGTCCTTCCCCAGCAGGGCGGGGGGGATGCTCATGGCCTGAATCGGCGAGGGACGCTCGTAACCGAGGGTTTCAATGGCGGCGAGCAGAGTATCGGGCAACCCGAGTTCGGAAAAAGGAGGCGTATCCATGAGCAAATAGTAAGTCGAAATCCCGCCGCGTCCGATTTTCTGAAGCAGTGGGGGGGCACCCTTTCGCTGATTTTCGGCGGAAAACAAGCACGGATGTGAAAGATTAGAGGATTCGTCGGGATTGCCATGCCCCGGTGGGCGTGCAAACTGCCGGCGTGCCGAGTTACGACGATCAAAAACGGATGATGAACTTCTCGCTCGCGGCGGCCGTGGTGCTGCTCGGGGCGAAGGTGACCGCCGCCGTGGTGACCGGATCGTCCGCCATTTACTCGGACGCGGCGGAGTCGGTGGTGCATTTCCTCGCGGTGTGTTTCGCCGTCTGGGCGCTGCGGCTCGCCCACAAGCCAGCGGACGAGACCCACCATTTCGGGCATGACAAGGTGTCGTTTCTCTCGGCGGGCTTCGAGGGCGCGATGATTTCCGCGGCGGCGCTGCTGATTTTCTATGAGGCGGTGCGGCAAATGATTTTCGGCGTGCGGATCGAAAACCTCGGTTTCGGGGTGGCGGTCACCGCGGCCGCCGCGGGCATCAATCTGGTGCTCGGCCTGTCGCTCGTCGCCTTGGGGAAACGCAGTGGTTCGCCGCTGCTCCGCGCCAATGGCATGCATGTGCTCACCGATGTCTGGTCGAGCGTGGCGGTGCTGGTCGCGCTCGGGCTTTATAAATCCACCGGCTGGGTCTGGTGGGATCCGATCGCCGCGATCCTGGCGGCGCTCAACATCCTGCGCGTCGGTTACAAATTAATCCGCGAGAGCCTCGGCGGCTTGCTGGATGAGAGCGATCCGGTCATGGAAAAACGCATCCGCGATTTGCTCGACGCCGAGGTGGCCAAACGCGGGCTTTCCTACCACAACCTGCGCCACCGCCACTCGGGCAGAACCCACTGGATCGAGTTCCACCTGGTTTTCGACGACGCTCTCACGGTGGGCGAGGCGCATGACTCGGCCACGGAAATCGAGGCCAGCGTCGCGGACTTGCTGCGCCCTGACGGCCGGGTGATTTCCCATCTCGAACCGAAATCCGCCGAGCACCACGAGGAGCGCTGGGAGGAACGGTGATCGGTGAAATAACCTGTTTTCCCGCTTGGCCCGCAACGGTTCTCACGGTGGAATGCTCCCGCTATGGCTTACCTCGACGAAAACTTCCTGCTCTACTCCCACACCGCGCGCCGGCTGTTCCATGAAGTCGCCAAGGACCAGCCGATCATCGATTACCACTGCCACCTTTCCCCTCGCGAAATCGCCACCAACCACCGCTGGGACAACATTTCCGACATCTGGCTCGGCGGCGACCATTACAAGTGGCGCTTGATGCGGGCCAACGGCATCGACGAAGACATGATCACCGGCGACTCCTCGCCGCGCGAGAAATTCCAAGCCTGGGCGGAAACCGTGCCTTACACCCTCCGCAACCCGATCCACCACTGGACCCACATCGAGCTGCAGCGCTACTTCGGCATCGACCTCCTGCTCACTCCCGACACCGCGGACGAGATCTGGGAACGCACCAACGCCAAGCTCGCCGAACCGGATTTCTCCGTCCACGGGCTGCTGAAAAAATTCGACGTCCGCGTCGTCGGCACGACCGACGATCCCGCCGATCCGCTCGACGACCATCAGCGCATCGCCGACTCGGACCTGGTCACCCAAGTCCTGCCGACCTTCCGCCCGGACAAGGCCTTGCTGGTGGACCGCCCCGACCTGCTCGCCCCGTGGTTGGAGAAACTCGAAGCCGCATCGGACATGGCCATCATGCATTTCTCCGATCTGCTGGCCGCCTTGCAAAAGCGCCATGACGATTTCCACGCCGCGGGCGCCCGCTTGTCCGACCACGGGCTCGACCGTCTCCCCGCGCTGCGCTGCACCGACGAGGACGCGGCGATGATCTTCAACCGCGCCCGCGCCGGCAAAGCCGCCACCCCGGAGGAGAAGGAGAAATTCTCGTTCTACCTGATGGTTTTCTTCGGCCAACTCGACGCGGCGAAGGGCTGGACCAAGCAGCTCCACCTCGGCGCGTTCCGCAACGTCAACTCACAGATGGCCGGCAAGCTCGGCCCGGACACCGGCTACGACACCATCGGCGACACGGCGCAAGGCGCGGCGCTGGTCATGTATCTCGACGCGCTGACCAGCGCCGGGGCGATGCCCAAGATGGTCCTCTATAATCTCAACCCGCGGGACAACTACCTGTTCGCCTGTCTCACCGGAGCCTTCCAGGACGGCACGGTCGCCGGCAAGATCCAGTTCGGATCGGGCTGGTGGTTCCTCGACCAGAAGAACGGCATGGAACTCCAGCTCGACGCCCTGTCAGCCACCGGGCTGCTGTCGCGCTTCGTCGGGATGCTCACCGATTCGCGCTCCTTCCTGTCATTCCCGCGCCACGAATATTTCCGCCGCATCCTCTGCAACCTCATCGGCGGCGAGGCCGACCGGGGCGAACTGCCGGACGATTTCGAGGCGCTCTCCGGGCTCATCCGCGCGGTGTGCTTCGGCAACGCCAAGCGGCACTTCGGCTTCGACGTCTGAACCGACGGCATGCCGGTCATTGCCACCCATCCTGGGGTCATGGTGACCCTTCCATGAGGGTATGATAACCCCTCCATGAGGGTATGATGACCCCTCCATGAGGGTATGGAGACCCCTCCATGAGGGTATGGAGACCCCTCCATGAGGGCATGGTGACCCCTCCATGAGGGTATGGTGACCCCCCAATGAGGGTATGGAGGCCCCTCCATGGGGGTATGGAGGCACCCCAATGGGGTCATGGGGGCACTCCAATGGGGTCATATTTTGAAAATATGACCCCATGGCGGCCAAAAGTGGGACAAATTGGCGCACTTTTGGAGAGTGTGGAACACGGAAATGTTGGATTGACGGGGCGGGACGGCTTTTGCTCTTCTGCCGCCGCTTGGCCCAAAAACCCTCATTCTCCTCAAGAAACTTGCCCACGCGGTGTCAGGTTTGGCTGCTGGCCGCCGCGTCCTTTTTCGGAATTTCCGCAGCGGCGCAGGCGGGAACCAAACTTCTTCCAGTGCTCAATCATCCGATCAGTGACCGGACGGGTTTGGCTGGCTCTCCGCTGACAGTGAACCTTGGTTCCGCTTTCGGCATGGAGGCCATCGATGACCAAGTGGTCAGGTTTACCTCGCAGTTTAGATTCGAAGGAGGCGGCCCGGTAGTGCTAGATATGGCGCTTTTCAGCAACCGCACTCCTATCACGCGGCAAAACTTCCTCAAGTATGTGAGCGACGGGGATTATGTGAATTCTTTCATCCATCGCAGCTCACCTGGTTTCGTAATTCAGGGTGGGGCATCCAATATTATTAACGGATTTATTGGAAGTATTCCAACCGATCCGCCGATTCTAAATGAGTTTGGAATTTCCAATACTTTGGGCACGATCTCAATGGCTAAACTTGGCGGTAATCCGAACAGCGCAACCAGCCAATGGTTCGTGAGCTTGGGAGCCAATACCGACATCCTTGATCCACAAAACGGTGGATTCACTGTTTTTGGGCGCATGACTCGCTCCACATTAGCCAATGCCCAAATTTTTGGAGACCCTTCCACTTTCCCCATCTTTAATTACGGAGGAGTATACAACGAGCTGCCACTTTTATACACTCATGTTCCGCCCAATCGTCTAATCGGTGAATTTATTCTTTTCCCAAGCGTGGCGCTTGTTCCCATCCCCGTCGGAGAAGCCGGGGAGAGTGCCACGCTGAGCTACACGATCGTCTCCAACAGCAACCCAGCGGTTGTGACAACCAGCATCCAACCAGGTGGAATTCTGAACCTTTCTCCGGTGGCCAGGCAAACAGGCAGCACTTCGGTCAAGGTTCGCGCTACTGATAGCGTGGGTAATACGGTAGAGAATAGTTTCACCCTGGCGGTGACCCTCAACGACACCTTCACCACTTGGGCGTCGCGGAGTTCGTTTCCGAACGGCCAGAACGGAGCCAGCCAGAATCCGGACTCGGATGTCTGGAACAATTTGCAGGAATACGCCTTCCTCGGTGATCCGGCAGCGGGGAGCCCGGCGGCGCAGACGGTTTTCCAAGGAAGCACCGGCACGGCTCCGAAATACCTGACACTGACTTTGCCGGTCCGCAAGTTCACCCAAGGCCTGACTTATGCGGTGGAGGCCAACGACGGCTTGACCGGGCCGTGGACGGAAATTTGGAAGTCGGCGAATGGATTCTCCCACCCGCAAGTGGTGAGCGCGGTGGATCAGGCGGACCGCACGGTGCTCACCATCAAGGACACCAGCGCGATCGGCACGGGGAAGCGGTTTCTGCGGACGAGGGTGGTGCAGGAATAGCGCCCATCCGCTGAAGTTTTTGCCGGGGCGTGAAAGAAATCGCTGCCGCGAAAGTATTCGGTGCATCGCACAATCCGTGCTGGTCATTCAAATTTAAGTTTTCCAAAATCCACTCCATGCGCCCGACTATCGCTTTCTTGTTCCTGGGAGTCGTCTCCCTTTCCGCCGCCGACGCACCGCTCCGCGCCCTTTTGGTCTGCGGAGGCTGCTGCCACGACTACGCCAAGCAGTCCGTCATCCTGCGCGATGGCATCCAGGCGCGGGCCAACATCCAGGTGGATGTGGTCGTCAGCGAGGACAAGGGCACCAAGCCTTGGTTCCCGATGTATGAGAGCAAGGACTGGGCGAAAGGCTACGATGTGGTCATCCACGACGAGTGCTCGGCGGACATCAAGGACATGACCTACGTCGGTAACATTTTGAACGCCCACAAGAACGGGCTTCCCGCGGTGAACGTGCATTGCGCGATGCACAGCTACCGCACCGGCACCGACGCTTGGTTCGAGTTTCTCGGCCTCCAGTCGAGCGGCCACGGCCCGCAAAAACCGATCGCCATCGAGTTCACCGACACCAGCCACCCGATCACCGAAGGCATGGCCAACTGGACCACGATCAACGAGGAGCTTTATAACAACCTCAAGGTTTTCCCCGCCGCCAAGCCGCTTGCTCTCGGCAATCAGGATCAGGGAGATGGCAAGAACGCCACTGCGGTGATCGCCTGGACCAACGACTACCACGGCACCAGGATTTTCAACACCACCCTCGGCCATAACACCGAGACCGTCGCCGACGAGCGCTATCTCAATCTGATTGTGCGCGGGGCGTTGTGGAGTTGCGACAAGTTGAACGCCACTTACCTCAAGCCTTACGCCGGCCCACAAGGCCGCTTTGAGACGCTCGCCGCCCCGGCCAAACCGGCGGCTGATGCGGGCGCGGGCGATGGAAAAAAAAAGTAACTGACGACTTCAAGACATCGGGCAACCCACCGCCGTCCATTGCCCGGTTAACCGCCGCGGAGGAGGCGGAAATCCTGAAGGACGTGAAGGTCGCGGAGGGTTTCGATGTCAGCCTTTTCTCGACCTCGTCGGCGGCGAACTACCCGGTGTATGTCGCCGCCGCGCCGGGCGGCGATCTCTACGTCGCCTCGGACGGCAATGGCTCGTTAGGCCGCGAGCCGCAACGCGGGCGCATCATCCGCTTGCGAGACACCGACAAAGACGGCCGGGCCGACGAGACGCTGGAGTTCGCCTCGGAAATCGATTCGCCGCGCGGCATGGTCTGGGATCACGACCGGCTCTACGTCGTCCATCCGCCGCATGTGAGCTGCTTCATCGATTCGAATGGCGACGGCCGTTCCGACGAGCAAAAGACCCTGATCGAGGGGATCGCCTTCGGTTTCAAAGACCGTCCCGCCGACCACACGACTAACGGGCTGAGCCTCGGCATCGATGGCTGGCTGTATATTTCCGGCGGGGATTTCGGGTTCAAATACGCGGT
>CAMCCX010000027.1 GCA_945873305.1 Akkermansia muciniphila | reverse complement strand
TGGACGCGCTCGGAGCCCAGATCGTCGCGGCGGGCGATGTCTTCCTCGTGCCAGAGCTGGAAATTCCGCAGGTGGTTTTCCTCCACGAGCAGGAGGAATTCCGTACCCGTGGCAGCGGGCGACTCCTCGTGCCAACGGGCGGTGAGGGTCGTTTGGAGGGTGGCGATTTCGTCCGGATTGAAGTGCATCGGCGGGTTGAGAAGGCGTTTACGGTTGCAGGGATGCGGGGCGGAGGCAAGCCTGAGCCATGCCGAAGACGCCCCGCAACCCTAATCCACGCAGCTTGCTGGTCATCAAGCCGTCATCGCTTGGCGACATCGTCCACGGACTGCAGGTGATTCAGTCGGTGGCGCGGCGCTTTCCGGAGTGCCGGATCACGTGGGTGGCGCGGGACCGCTTCGCGCCGCTGGTCGAGGCGGCGCCGTTTGTCCACGAGGTGATTCATTTCCAGCGGAAGAACGGCCTGCGCGGCATTCTTGATGTCATGAAAACGCTGCGCGCGGCAAATTTCGACGCGGTCTGGGACATGCAGGGTTTGCTGCGTTCCGGGCTGATGGCGGCGGCGGCGAAGTCCCCGGTGAAATGGGGGCGGCGCGACAGCCGCGAGGGCGCGGGGCTTTTTTCCCGCAAGGTGAAACTGCCTGCGGGAGAAGGACCGCACCATGCCATTCCGGTGCTTCAGGAATTCGCGCGGACGCTCGGCGTCGAGGAGGAAGTTTCCATTCCGCTCGAACTGCGGACTGGACCTGAATTTCCCTGGAAGGCGTTTTTCGAGGGTGATCCGCTGCGGCGCTTCGTGATTTTCACCGACAGCCGCGGCGCGGAAAAGGAATGGCCGAAGTTCGGACCGCTCACCCGGCTCATTCTCGAACAGATACCGAACAGTCGGGTTGCTTGGTGCGCAGGCCAGTCGGCTGCCCCGGATTTCCCGATTCCCGAGGGGCGCTTCCTCAATCTCACGGGTTGTCCGTTCGATGAAATGATCGAACTGGCCCGCCAGCCTTCGGTTTTCATCGGCAATGACAGCGGGCCGATGCATCTCTCCGCCGCCGTCGGGAACCGGGTGCTGGCGATTTTCGGACCCACCTCGCCCGCGCGGTTCGGACCTTGGCCGCCGGGCTCGCCGCGCACCGCGTCCATCGTCGCGCCCGGCGGAAAGCTGGCGGATTTGACCCCGGAAGCCGTTTTCGAGGCGGTCAGGGAATTGATCGCCCGGGACTAACGCATCACATGGTCCAGCAGCAATTCCTGGATGGTGCCGTAGAACCGGGTGCGGATGTAGGCGGCGCGCATGGCGGGTGGATAGCTGGCGGGGTCGATGTTCTCGTCCGGACCGAAGTGGAAAACCTCCTCTAACGAGAGCCGGGCCTGGTTGAGCGCGCTGTACCACGGGAAGACGTCGGCGCGGCTGATCCAGACAGGGCCGGCAGCGCCATCGACCTCGAAAATCGCGGACTCGATGTTGGCGCCGACTTGCGCCAGGTCGTCTTGAAAACCCTCGCGCAAATCCGGGACGACGTATTCGTGCCAGTCCTCCGAGCCGGCTTCCTCGCTGATGAGCGCGCCGAGACGGCTGGCGAGATCGACGCCGTTAGTCGCGCCCGCATCGGCGACGATGGAGCGGAGCACCGCCCAGTCGTTGGGACTTTCCGCGTCGATCCGCAGGCCGCCTTCGAGAGTGGGCATCGCTTTCATTCGGCTTTCTCCAAGGAGGTTTTCAGTTGGTGGGACTGCAACTGCTGGACGTAGAACTCGGCCTTTTCGCGCTCGCCGGACCAGACGATCGAGCGGCCTTGGCGGTGGACTTGCATCATCAGGATGTCGGCTTTCTTCTTCTCGTAGCCGAAAATTTTCATCAGCACGAAGGTGACGTAACCCATGAGATTCACCGGATCATCGTGGACGACGACGTTCCACGGAGCGTCGAGCGAGATCGCTTCCTCGGTGCGCGTCAGCGTGTCGGTGTCGGCCATGGGATCGTATTTTATACGCTCGCAGGTTGGGGGGCGTCCACCCATTTTCCATGCTCGCGGATGAGGTCGGTGAGGCGCGCGACGGCCTCGGCTTCCGGGATGTTGAACTTCACGGCGGTCTTGCCGACGTAAAGGTTGATTTTGTTAGGCGCGCCGCCGACGTAGCCGAAGTCCGCGTCCGCCATCTCGCCCGGGCCGTTGACGATGCAGCCCATCACGGCGATCCGCACGCCCTTGAGGTGGCCGGTGGCTTCGCGGATTTTCTGGGTGGTGTGCTGGAGGTTGAAGAGCGTGCGACCGCAGCTCGGGCAGGCGACGTAGTCGGTTTTAAAGATGCGGGTGCCGGCGGCTTGCAGAATGTTATAGGCGAGCCGCAGCGACTGGCCGGGCGCGGTTTCGCCTCTCACCAGAACCGCGTCACCGATGCCGTCACAGAGCAGAGAGCCGATGTTCCGCGCGGCAGGCAGCAGCGCGGCGATGAAATCCGTTTCTCCAACAGGCGGATGGAGCGTGTCTTTTAAAAGGATCGGATGCCGCGGATCGACGCGGAAAGCAAGCTGGCGGAAGGCGTGGATGACTTCGAGATCGAGGCCGTCAGCGACGGTGACGAGGCGGGCTTCCTGCTGGGAATTGATCTCGGAAACGGCGGCCTCGTCGCGCGGATCGACTTCCACGACGCCGGATTTTTCGAGGATGATCTCCGGCTTGAAATCGCCCATGCCGGCGATTTTGTGAGCAATGGAGTTCCAGCGTGCCTGGGTGGTGAAGACGCGCACCGTCTTCTCGCCGCCGAGCTCGTGGCCCATGAGGGTGAGCACGGAGCTGGCGCGTTTTTCATAGGAGAACGGATCGTAAGAGGGAACGAAATCTTCAGCGAGCGCCGCAGGCGCGAGGGTGGCTGCGGTGTCTCGCCGCAGGCCGTGTTCGCTGCGTCCCGCAGCGAGTTCCTCATAAACGCACCCGACCCACCGCCAATCCCCCACCCCCGCCTTCACCGGATTCCTCATCACATACCCCACCTGATTTCTCAAATCCTCACCATCCCTCACCAGATGATCGTAACTTTCCTTCTGCCAGACAGCCCCGCTGGTCCCCAAGCGCCTGTTGATTTCATGCGCAGTAAAGCTTTTCCATGAATGGAGGATTTTCTCCAACAACTCTCCTTCCGCCGGTCTGAGAACGGCGTGCACATGGTTGGGCATCACGCACCAGGCGAGCAGCTCGTAGCGTTTTCCATCGAAATGAGCCATCGCGTCCGCCACCAACGCGGCGAGTGATGCGTCTTTAAAAATGCAAGCTCCGTGGCCGCGATCCAACTCAGGGTCGATCCAGTCGGCTTGCAGGTCTGTGAGTTGTTTGCGCAGGGCGGTGATTTTTTCCAGAGAACTGCGGGAGTCGCCGGAATGGGTGAGGGAGTCGAGCTCTTGGTGAAGTTGATCGCGATGGTTTTGATAGTTTGTGATGAATTCGGCAGGCAGGGAGTCGGCGAGGCGGAAGGTGACGGCGTAGGTCGCGCCGTCTTGTTTCCAGTGGGGGAGGAAAGTAGCGGAGGATTTTTCGACGTTTTCCCAGTCGATGCGGGTGGTTTTGGCGTCTTCGGAGAGGGACTTGCGGCGAGACGCCTCAAACACGGCCTGCGGCGAGACGCCGCAGCCACCTTCAACTTTGCTGCGCGCGTTGAAGGGCGCGGCCAGCGCCTGCGCGACCGGGATTTCGTAAATCGCGTCCTCCGTGAGCGAGACGCGGATAGTGTCGCCGATGCCGTCGGCTAACAACGAGCCGATGCCGATGGCGCTCTTGATGCGGCCGTCCTCGCCGTCGCCCGCCTCGGTCACGCCGAGGTGGATCGGATAGTTCCAGTCCGGGCCTTCCGCATCGAGCCGGGCGACGAGCAGGCGATAGGCCTCGATCATCACCTTCGGGTTGGACGCCTTCATCGAGAAAACGAAATTGTGATAGTCGTTCTCCCGGGCGAGGCGGGCGAACTCCAACGCGCTCTCACACATCCCGAGCGGCGTGTCGCCGTAGCGGTTCATGATGCGGTCGGAGAGAGAGCCGTGGTTCGTGCCGATCCGCATCGCCCGGCCGAGGTCCTTGCACAGCATCACCAGCGGCGTGAACTCGTCGCGGATGCGCTCGAGTTCCTCGGCGTATTGACCATCGCTGTATTCGCGGATCTCGAATTTTTTCTTATCCACGTAGTTGCCCGGATTCACCCGGACCTTTTCCACCCACTTCGCGGCTTCCATCGCGGCGTCGGGTTTGAAATGGATGTCCGCCACCAGCGGCACCTGGCAGCCCGCCGCGCGCACCTCGCGGGCGATGTTTTCCAGGTTCGCGGCGTAGATTTTCGTCTGCGCGGTGATCCGCACGATTTCGCAGCCGGCCTCCGCCAATCCCAGCACTTCGGCGACGCAGGCCGGCGTGTCGCGCGTGTCAGAGGTGATCATCGACTGCACGCGGATCGGGTGGCCGCCGCCGACGCCGACATTTCCGACCATGACCTCGCGGGTCATCCGGCGGGAATAATGCAACAGGTCCGGGCAGTAGCGCAGGGCGGGTGAATTCATTTCTGCTTGGGATATAAACGAGAAATCTTGCCCCGGCAACGGTTGCGTGTTTCATCCTTCGTTTGCCGCTGGCACCCGTGTAAACCGAACCGATGACAGCGAAAAACGAAGTGATCCGCCACGCCGTGGGGAAATCCACCCTCGGCCTGGTGCTCGCCGCATCCTCGGAAAAGGGCGTCTGCGGCATTCTGCTTGGCGATGACCGGGAGCTGCTAGTCACCGAACTGCAGCGGAGATTCCCCAAAGCCCGGCTGACCGAGGGAAATGCCGCCCTCGCGCAAATCCTCGCCTTCATTGAAACCGCCAGCGAGCTCGCCCTCCCGCTCGACCTCCGCGGCACCGCGTTCCAACAACGCGTCTGGCAGGCGCTGCGCGAAATCCCCGCCGGCTCGACGCTGAGCTACGTGCAAGTCGCCGCAAAAATCGGCAGCCCCAAGTCCGTGCGCGCCGTCGCCGGAGCCTGCGCCGCGAATGCCATCGCCATCGCCATCCCTTGCCACCGCGTGGTCCGCAGCGACGGCAATCTCTCCGGCTACCGCTGGGGCGTGGCGCGCAAACGCGCGCTCTTGGATCGCGAGGGCAAAAAATCGTTGTGAAACCATGAGTGGCATTTTAGTGTCACCGCATGAGAACGGAATTGGTGACCACACTGAAAAGGAAAGCCACCGAGTTAATCGCGAGGATCGCCGATGAAAAAGAGCCCGTTTTGATCACCCAGCACGGCTTGGCTGCCGCCTATCTGGTGGACGTATCCACCTATGAGGCGATGCAGTCGCGAATCGGGCTGCTTGAGGGAATCGCAAAGGGCGAGAAGGCAATTCAGGAAAAACGGACCTTGACCCATGATGAAGCGAAAACCCGAATGTCGCGATGGCTCGATTGATCTGGTCGGAACCCGCCCTTCAGGATCTTGAACAGATCGCGGATTATATCGCCCTCGATGATCCCTCAGCCGCACGCCGTTTGATCCAGAAGGTTTTTGCCAAGGCCGAACTGCTGCGGGGATTTCCGGAGATGTGTCCTGTCCCTCACGACCTGCCGGACTCCCGCTACAGGCATCTCGTTGTCGGCCCGTTGCGAATTTTTTATCGTCTGGAAGGTGATCTCGTTTTGATCGTTTATGTGATGAGGAGCGAGCGACTTTTGAAATCCTCGGACCTTGAAAACCGTGATCCGTAAGTCGATGGTGCCTTGATAACCACCGAGCCTTGAAATGATCATGGACCTCTTCGGCCACGATCCCGCCGCCAACCTGCTGCCCCGCGACGGCACGGTGAACTACCACGGCCCGATCCTCAGTCCGGCGGACACCCGCCGCTACTACGAGACGCTGCTGCGGGAAATCCCGTGGAAGAACGACGAGGCTGTTATTTTCGGCAAGCACATCGTCACCGCCCGCAAAGTCGCTTGGTATGGCGATTCGAGTTTCTCCTACACCTACTCCGGCACCACCAAGCACGCCCTCGCCTGGACTCCGGAACTCGCCGCGCTCAAGTCGCTTGTCGAGCAACTCACCGGCAGCACCTTCAACTCCTGCCTGCTCAATCTCTATCACGACGGCAACGAGGGCATGGCCTGGCACAGCGACGACGAGAAATCGCTCGGCAAGGACAGCGGCATCGCCTCCGTCAGCCTCGGCGCGGAGCGGGAATTCCGCCTGAAGCACAAGCGCGGCGAGGAGAAAATTTCCGTGCTGTTGGAGAGCGGCAGCCTGCTCGTCATGCAGGGCAGCACCCAGAGCCACTGGCTCCACTGCGTCCCGAAATCCAAGAAAATCACAACCCCGCGGATCAATCTAACTTTCCGGTCGATGCTCCGGCAGTGAGCTCAGGATTTCCAGGTTTCCGGGAAAAGCAGGCGCTTCGGCTTGTTCGGATCGTAAAGGATTTGCAGCGGCCGCGAGGAACTCACGGCTTCCTCGGCCAGCGCGAGTTCCGCCGCGTCGTAACTGCGTTTCACCACGACGCGCCCGTCATCGATGAAGGTGAGGTGGATTTTGAAAACGTGTTGGCCATTGACCTCCGTGGACGTCTTTTCCAGTGCGGTCACGGTCGCGCTGCTCGCCCAGCCATGCCGCAGCAGGCGCTTCTTGGTTTGCCGGCTGTAAAGACAACCGATCAAAATCCCCCCGCCCACGAGAGGAAATAACAGGACAAACAAAGCGCCTGCGGACGACTTGCCCAGCCTCGCGCCTTCCGGCACGGCGAGCGCGGGATCCGCTTCGAGATAACGCACGCGCACCGTCGCGCCCTCCCGCCACCGCCCGCCGGTGGTGTAGGCCGTGCCTTGCCGGCTGCCGCCGGAGTCAGGCTGATAGGAAAACTGGTATTCCCTGACTTTCACTTCATTGATGGAAAGATTGGTCTCCTCCACCGACAGGATTTTCCCCGGCACCGTGAGCGAGGGGCCTTGCTCGAGCTTTCGCTCCCGCAGCAGATGGCGCGGCACGAAAGCCCAACTGAAGCCCAAGCCCATCAGCAGGAATATCATCCCGAAAATCATCAGCAGCCATTGGCTCTTGAATGATACCACGGCCCGGCTCATCGACTGCGGAACTTGCCTCGGCGGCGACATGGCTAAAAACGCGTCGCGCTCGAGCTTCCAGGATTCATCAGTGGTCATCGCGCGCAGATTGGTTTCCCGCCCAGCGGGCCGCCAGCCGAAAAAACCGCCGCGCCGCTTTCGCAAACTGACCACCCGCGAGGCTTTACACCGCCCCCGCCCCTCCTGCATCTTTTCGCGCTCAAGTGGTTGCGGCGTCTCGCCGCAACTTTTTCCCACCACGCCATGACTTCCGCCGAGATCCGCCAAAGCTTCCTCGATTTCTTCCAGGAGAAACAGCACACCATCGTCCCCTCCGCCTCGCTGCTGCCGCAGTCGCTCGGCCTGCTGTTCACCAATGCCGGGATGAACCCGTTCGTCCCGTATTTCCTCGGCGTTGAAAAGGCCCCCTACTCGCCACCGCGCGCCGCCGATACGCAAAAATGCATCCGCGCCGGCGGCAAACACAACGACCTCGAGGATGTCGGCTACGACACCTATCACCACACGTTTTTCGAAATGCTCGGGAACTGGTCGTTCGGCAACTATTTCAAAAAGGAAGCCATCGCCTGGGCCTGGGAGCTGGTCGTCGAACGCTGGGGCCTCCCCGCCCACCGACTCTACGCCTCCGTTTACGCGCCGAAAGAAGGCGATCCCGGCAACTTCGACCAGGAAGCCTACGACATCTGGGCCGCCCTCTTCGTTTCCAAAGGCTGCGATCCCGCCGTCCAGATCGTCCACGGCAACGTGAAGGACAACTTCTGGATGATGGGCGAAACCGGCCCTTGCGGCCCCTGCTCCGAACTCCACGTCGACCTAACGCCCGAAGGCAACCCCGTCACCGGCCGCAATCTCGTCAACAACGACTCCGACCTCTGCATCGAGATCTGGAACCTCGTCTTCATCCAATACAACGCCGAGGCCGACGGCACTTTCCGCGAGCTCCCCGCCAAACACGTCGATACCGGCATGGGCTTCGAGCGCGCCTGCTCCATCATCCAGAACACCAACGGCTTCACCGACTTCTCCAAGAAGCCTAGCAACTACGCCACCGACGTCTTCCAACCGATCTTCCGCAAGCTCGAAGCACTCAGCGGGAAAACCTACGTCAACATCTACCCCGAGCTCGGCGCCGACCGTTCCCTCTTCACCGAGGAAATGAAAACCGCCATCGCCTTCCGAGTCATCGCCGACCACCTGCGGACCCTGTCATTCTCCATCGCCGACGGCATCATGCCCGGCAACAACGGCCGCAACTACGTCCTCCGCCGCATCCTCCGCCGCGCCGTTAGGTATGGCCGCCAGCTCGGTTTCTCCGGAGAAAAGCCGTTCTTCGGCGCGCTGGTGGCAACACTTGTCGCCGAGATGGGCGGAGTTTTCCCCGAGTTGAAAAACCGCCAGGACGTGGTCCGGCAAACGCTTGAGCAGGAAGAGACCAGCTTCAATCAGACATTGGATCGTGGGCTAAAAGAATTCGAGTCTATGGTCAGCGCCTTGCTCAGCAATCATGCAGAATATGCCAGCGTTTTGAATAAATCCCCAAAGGCAGATTCAACTCTGAATGACGAGCTGCTGCGTATCAGCCGGCAGTTTTCCGGGGTGAATGCATTCCTTCTCTACGACACGTATGGCTTCCCAATCGATCTGACTGAACTGCTTTGCGCGGAGCGAGGACTTGAAGTCGACATGCCGGGCTTCAATGAACTCATGGAGCAGCAGCAAGAACGCTCCCGCGCCGCCCAGAAATCCAACATCGTCCGCGCCCTCGACATCTCCACCGAGGCCGTCACCGAATTCACCGGCTTTGAGAACGACTCGGTCGAAGCCACCATCCTCGAAATCCACCCGCAGGAAGACGCGCTTTTCGTCATCACCGACAAGACCGTCTTCTACGCCGAAATGGGCGGCCAGGCCGGCGACACCGGCGTGATGGACACCGACGACAACCAGATCGAAATCACCGGCACCCAACAGATCGGCAAAGCCCGCGCCCACATCATCCCTCAATCTCAAATTGCCGTCGGCGACAAAGTCACCCTCAAGTTAGACGCCGCCCGCCGCCGCCCGATCGAGGCCCACCACACCGCCACCCACCTTCTCCACTGGGCGCTGCATGAAATCGTTTCCGCGGACGCCGCGCAGCAGGGTTCCTCGGTCGATGAAAACCGCCTGCGCTTCGATTTCAACAGCGCCGCCGTCACGCCCGAGCAACTCGCCGCGATGGAGGAAAAGGTCAACGCCTCCATCCAGGCCAACGACTCCGTTAGCTGGACCGAAGTCAAACACGCCGACATCAAGGGCCGCGCCGACATCATGCAGTTCTTCGGCGACAAATACGGCGACGTCGTCCGCGTCGTCCAGATCGGCGGCCGGCCTAACCAACTCAACGGCTATTCGCAGGAACTCTGCGGCGGCACCCACGTCCGCCACACCGGCGAGATCGGGCTTTTCAAAATCAAATCCGAAGGCGCCATCGCCTCCGGCGTCCGCCGCATCGAAGCCGTTTGTGGCGAGGCCGCGTGGAACCATCTCAACGAAGTTGCCGAAAAATGGGACCACGAGCTCAAAGCCGCCCGCGCCAAACTCCACGCCGCCAACGAAAAGCTAACATCCCTGGGTGAGGACGCCGTCACCGTGAACGACTTCCCGCACATCATGGGAGCCATGCTCGTCGAACGCGCCGACATCGCCCAGATCAACGCCACCTTCGCCCACGGCCAGCGCACGCTTGAGGAAACGCAAGCCGGCGCCATCGAGGCCGAGAAGCGCATCAAGAAGATCCAATCCTCCCAAGCCGCCGCCCTCGCCGACGAGTCGCTTGCCGAGCTCATCGCGTTAGGAAAACCCATCATCGTCGCCTTCGAGTCCGACGCCTCGCTGCTCCAGGGGCTCCAGAACGGCCTCAAGAAAAAGCAGTTCGCCGGCCCCGCCCTGCTCGTCGTGGACGACGGCGAGAAACTCCACCTCGCCACCCACTGCGGCCCGGATGCGTTAGCCGCAGGCCTCAAAGCCGGCGACCTCCTCCGGGACCTCGCCGCCCTCGCCGGCGGCAAAGGCGGCGGCAAGCCCGACCAAGCCCGCGGCGCCGCGCCTGACCGCTCCAAGCTGGAAGAAATCAAAGCCGCCGCTGCCGCGAAATTGGGAGCTTAGGAGCGCGTTCATTTTGAACGCTATTTGCGGCGGACATTCTGTCCGCCGCCCTCCGCCCGACAGAATGTCGGCCGGAAACAGCCGACAGGATGTCGGCGCTCCTAACCGCCGCTCCTCTCCCAGAGCGTGAATTTCCCTTCCGCCAGTTTCGCCTTCAGCGGATTCCGCCGGATGTAGCGCAGCACGTTCGCGTGGTGATCCTCATCGCGAATCATCGTGTCGTGATAGTCGCGCTGCCAGATCGGCCCCTTTCCCAGGAGTCTGGCAGAATGCCCTTTCCACGCCTGGACCAGCTTCTCCATCGGCACCTTCGGGCTGAAAAGCACATGCACATGATTCGGCATGACCACCCACGCCTGATGGAAGACACGCTCGCCTTCGAAACGCATCAGGCAATCCGCCAGCACTTGCCGGGCATCCGGATCTGCGAACAGACATGAGCCCATGCCTTGATCCAGCCAGCGCTCGATTTTCGCACTGAAATTCCGGTGATACTCCGCACCCACTTCCACCGACCAGGGTTGCGGATGCGCTGCCATCCATCGGATCCGTTCCTCCTGCCATTCTCTCATCAGCGAGAGCGGCAGCGCGTCACCCAAGCGAAATGTCACCAACTGCAACGCGCCACCCTGCTGCCAATGAGGCAACTCGCTGCCCGACTTTTGAATGTCCGCTTCAGGATTCAAATAGTTCATGTGAACACGTAAAAGAAAATGGCCATCCCGATCAAGCCCAAAGGAGCGCGTTCATTCGGAACGCTACTTGCGGCGGACATCCTGTCCGCCGGCCTCCGCCCGACAGAATGTCGGCCGGAAACAGCTGACAGGATGTCGGCGCTCCGTTTTCGAAGCCACCGCAATGCCAAGTTTCACCCCGCCGCGTCGCCCGATGGCATGCACTTTAGGACTTGCCGCCGCCAAGCAGCGGGACGAATCTACCCCCTAAACCCGTAAATCGCGATGAGCACCGGCACCCCACCACCCGACGAGACGAAACTGCGCGAGACCTTGAAGAACGACCCTGCCGATTGGGAGAGTCGCAAGCAGCTGGCCCATCTGCTTTACGACCGGGGATCCTTCCTTGAGGCCGCGGATGTGGTTTGGGAGGTGGAGGAAATCCCGAGCATCGACGTCGAGCTGGCCTTCGCGGCGCGGATTCTCGCCAAGGCCAGCCCGCGGAAGGCGATCCGGCTGCTGACGGCGCTGCTGGAGCACAACCGGGGCAAGGCGGTGCAAAATCTCGGCCTGGCCAACGCGCTGCTCCACCACGGGATGGTGCTGCAGGCCGCGCGCTTTTACGGGGCGGCGCTGGAGGCGGACCCCTCGCTCGGCAATCCGGACCTCGAGCATTTCATCCTCTGGACCGACGACGAGGAAACGCTGTGGGGCGATTTCCAGAACCGGCGTCCGAAACTCGGCGAGCTGCCTTGGATGAAGCGCGACCCGCAGGAAGCGATGAAATTGACAAGCCGGATCAGCCGTCACACCACCCCAGTGAATCTGCCGAGTCTCAAGCCCGCTGCGGGTGAGGAATTGAAAAACGACCTTTATCAACAGAAGCCGGAGAAGGGCGCGGAGCCGAGCCCGCCGCCCGCCGTGACCATCCCGCTGGACCGGGTGGATCCGAAATACCGGCTCTTCGACGACGAACTCGGGGCTCCGGGCGAACCGCAAGTGCCGGAGCAGCCAGCCGCCGCCGTGAAGGAGGAACTCGCCAAGCCGCCTGCTCCGACGATCCCGCCTCCGCCCGGCGGCCCGCCGAGGCCAACCCTGCCGCCGTTGAAAAAGCCGGACGCGCCGAAGTAAGCGGCGGAATGGGGCGGCCGTGAGCGTGGGCCGCTTTCGCGATCCCCCCGTCACTTCCGGCTGATCAGAAGCACGCCCTTCGTGCTGCGCGCGACGAACTTATCCCGAAGGGACAGGTATTTAGTGATAGAAATCCTCTGCAATTCACTCGCCAGATCCGCGGCCCCTCGACAACTTCCCAACGGAACGAATCACAACGTCCGATTGAAAATTTCAGAGTTATCCCTTGAGCACTCAACCCTACACCATGATCCCCGCAGGAAGAGGCTGGTTGAGGACCCTCCAACTCGGGCTCCTCTTCAGCAGCATGGGATGGGGAATCTCGTTTATTTTCACCTTTTCGACGTGGGATTCCGCATCCGACCAGCTTTACCTCATGGGTGCCGGCCGGATGGAATATCATCCACTGCTCGACTATTGGCTGCGGATGGCATCCGCCACGTTTGGATGCATTGGCATTGCATCAGGGCTTGCCTGCCTTCGTCCCATGTTCTTTCAAGGACTGATCGTTTTGCTTGGGCCGTTCCATGTGTTTGTCGGTATCGTGCTCGCCGCATCGGCGGTCATCAATGACTTGAATACGGAATCCCATCCGACCTTCGTCGCCGACATCACCTTCTGTTTTGTCACCGCTTTTTTGATCATCGTCCCCCTCGCGGTCACCTATATCCGGGAAAGGCGACAAGCCGAACCGGATGTCGCTCCGAGCGGCGGGAAGATAAAGACGTTATGATTCTTGCCATCGTCATCATCCCGCTTGTGGTCACGCTGCTTTGGCTGCTTTCCATCAGGCCTTACTGTCAGCGCAATCGGAAAGGCCACACACCCGGAGCGAATATCGGAGTGACATTTTGGGTGGATTGGCAGGAAGCTGGAGAGATCGCCAAGGCGAAGGGGGATGATGGAATGATCTTGGTTTGCCGTGTGGTGTTGTGGCTCCAAGTGGTGGCTTTCTGCATTTTCCTTTTTGCCGTCTTCAGTCATTAGCCCGACCTCCGCCCGCACCCAACCGCACATGGACACCATCAAAAAAATCGCCTGTTTCTACCTGAAGAGTATTGATGCAGTGATTCGGCTCTTGGGGACCTATTTGATTACTGGCATGATGATCTTTGCCCTGGGAGTAATGCTGCATTCGATCAACTGGATATTCTTTGGAAGCTTTTCGCCAGGTCCTCTCCATCCTTGGATTGGCTTGATTCTCTTGCCTCCGATACTTCGGCTCGGGGTCTTGGCCGGGGGCTTCTCGATTCCGCCTTTACTCAATCGACCTGGAATCGCGAAGTCTCGGGGTTAGGCTCGCTCCGATCCAGATGTCGGTTTCCACGGACTTCATTCACCAAGGGTGTTGGTTTGCCCGGCTCAAAACGGACCGCTCGACCGGAAGGCGTGTTCGTCGGTCCATTCCTGGATCATGCGGCGGGAGGCGGCGTTGTTGGCGTCGAGGATTTCCAGCATTCCGCGGTGGTGGCGCAGGCTTTCCCGGAGTTCGCGCCGGATGGTGGCCGGGCTGGCGATGGTGCCGTAGAAGGGATCCATGAAGCGCCGGAGCGGCCCGTATTGGGGCTCGTGCGGGAGTTGGTGCGTCTGGCGCTTGAGGTCGGCGATCTGTTCCTTGAGAACCATGCAGTAAACCCGGAGTTTTTCGTCGCCGGCGGTGGCGAGGTTGGTGGCTTCCTCGCCGAGCCATTCCATTTCGAGCTGGAGCATTTCCCGCAGGTCGTTGGCGGCGTAGGCGGTGTTGAGGCGCTGCATCCAGATGAGCTTGTGCTGCCTGAGCAGCGGGTCGGGTTCGAGATCGGGGTGGAAGGCTTTGGCGAGTTGCTTGAAGAGGGACTTGAGGTCGCGGTTCTTGGCTTCCTCTTGGGCGAGGCGGTTGCGCTCCTTGGCGGCTTGGGCTTTGGTGGGTTTGCGGCGAGGTTTGGCCGCGGCTTCCGGAGAATCCGCCATGTTTTCAAAAAGCGCCGCGGCCGCGCCCAGGCGTTCCCGCACGACGCGCTCGAATTCCTCGGGATCGCCCTTCGGATCGAGATCGCTGAGGTCCAGCTCGACCCCGGCCTGCCGCGCGGTCTGTTCGATCATTTCCCGCAGGAAATCGAATTCCTCGTCCTCGCCCTCCTGCATCCGCTGCTCCTCGACGGAAGGGCCCAGCTCCGCGACGACCGCCTCCAGCGCCGCGATTTCCTCAGCACTGAGACCGACGGGATCCGCCAGCAGATCCGCCGCCTTGCCGCTCAACAAGTCGCCGAACCAGCGCCGGCGGTGGGCGCTGAGCTTGAGCGTTTGCCACGCCTTTCGGCCTTTGAAAACGAGGTCGCGGTTGACGCGGTTGAGATCCTCGATCAGCGGCATCAGCTCGCGGCTGGAAATGACGAGCGCGTCATCGAGCCGTTCCTGCTCGCGCGTGTGGCGGGCCTTGGTGGATTCGAGGCTTTTCATGAGGCGGTTGAATTCCACCTGCGTGCGGCTGAGCGGCGCGCCGGTCCCGGGCCGGATGACGAGCCCCTCCTTGCGCGGAGCGGGTTTGCTTGGGGATCTTCGTTTCATCCGGGGAGTTTTTCCTGACGAATCGGCCGGAGTCAATTGGCGTGATTGGGATCTCTTCATTTCCCAGATGCGGAAATGAGGCTATATTCCTCGATGATCCGGCGGCTTCTCCTTCTGTCGGCATGCATTCTCAACGCAGACCTCGCAACGGCCATGGAACTCACCAGCACGGCATTCAAGAATGACGGATTGATTCCCGCCGGGCATTCCTATCACGGCGGAAACATCAGTCCGCCGTTGACGATCGCCCGGGTCCCAGTCGGCGCGGCGAGTCTGGCACTCATTTGCGACGATCCGGACGCCCCCGCCGGCACTTGGGTGCACTGGGTGGTTTGGAACCTCGATCCGAAGACGCACCAAATCCCCCAAGGCGCGCTTCCTGCCGGGGCCATCTTGGGGAAAAACAGCTGGGGAAAAACCGAATGGGGCGGACCCGCGCCGCCAAGCGGCACCCATCACTACGTTTTCAAACTCTACGCGCTCAAAGAGCCGCTCCTCTTGAAGCCCGGCGCGAACGCCAGCGCACTCACCGCCGCCATGAAGGGCAAAATCCTGGCGGAAGCCCGATGGGTCGGCCTCTACTCCGCCGCGCGGTGAGGATTCTCCGGTGGCAGGGGCGGGCGTTTTCCGGACGAAACAGCCATTTGACTTCGGCCGCGGAATCCCTACTTTCCCGCCATCTCAAACCCATGAATCATCAGATCACCCTCACCCTTCTGGCGGCGCTTGTTCCTGTGACCGGATCATTCGCCCAGACTTTGAAACCGCAGGATGACCCGAAATTCCTCAAGCAGGCCGCCTTGCGGATCGATCAGCACGTCGCTTCTTTCTACCGGGCGAAAAACCTCGAGGTGCCCAAGGTGACCGATGACGCGACGTTCCTGCGGCGCGCGTTCCTCGTCTCCGTGGGTCGCATCCCGACGGCCGAGGAAGCGCTCGCGTTTCTCGAAATCGAGGACCCGGCCAAGCGGGAATCGCTGGTGGACTATCTGCTGAAATCCAAGGGCTACTCCAGCCACATGGCGAACTGGGCCTTCGACCTGCTGCGCCTCACCGACGGCCGCACCGGCTCCACCGCCAACAACGAACCCTACCGCCACTGGGTGCGCACCGCCATGAGCAACAACATGCCGTGGAGTGAATTCACCCGCCACCTCATCGCCTCCTCCGGCGACGGCTGGGACCCCGATTCCGCGGCGGTCGGCTACTACACCCGCGACCGCGGCATGCCGCTCGACAATCTATCCAACACGATGCGCGTCTTCCTCGGGACCCGCATGGAGTGCGCCCAATGCCATGACGATCCCTACGGCACGACGGAGCGGCACGATTTCTACCAACTCGCCGCCTTCACCCACGGCCAGACTACCGTGGGTCAAAACAACATGGAGTCGCTCTGGCAGGAACTCCAGGACAGTGACATAGGGCAAGGCGAGGAATACCGCGTGGCGCAGATGCTGTGGGACCGCGTTTACGGAATGTCCCTGGGCGGCGGCGGCCAAGGCCAAATCCCGCTGCCGACGGACTATCAGTATCGCGATGCCGACCCCGGCGAAGTGGTGGGCGCGCGCACGCCCTTCGGCCAGACGGTCCGCATGTCGGATAAGCGGGTGGAGTCAGATGGCCGGGAAAAACTGGCGGAATGGATCACCGCGAAAACCCGCGACCAGTTCCCCACAGTCATCGCCAACCGGATGTGGAAGCGCGTCATGGGCAAGGGCGTTTACGAGCCGGTGGATGAATTCATTCCCAGCAACAAGACCACCTATCCCGACCTGGTGCGCTATCTGGGCGGGCTCATGGTGGAGCTGAATTACGACCTCCGCGCCTTCCAGCATGTCCTGCTGCTGACCCGCACCTTTCAATTCGGGACCAACCCGAATCCCTCCTCCATCGAGGGCGGCGATGATTTCCACGGCCGGAAAATCGAACGCATGTCCTCCGAACAAATCTGGGACTCGCTCATCACGCTGGCCGCCGGAGATCCCGACAAAACCCCCGCCCGCTCCTTGGACAACCGCATCTACGTGGGCAACAAACCCGTTCTCGTCGGCAAGAAAAACATGACCCAGCTCTCCAAGGAAGTCCTCGCCCTCAAGTCGGAAGCCGAACTCCGCACCTACTTCTCGAAGCTTCTCAAAGAGGTGGAAAGCGGCTCGGCGCACCCCGAGGGCGGCTCCATGATGGCGATGAGCGCGAACCACTCTTATAACAAGAACGCGAAAGTCCGAGCCTCCGAGCTCCCCTCACCCGCCCCGCGCGACCACTTCCTCTATCTGTTCGGCGCTTCCGACCGCGAGGTGGTGGACGCCTTCAGCCGCGAGCCGAACGTCGGCCAGGTGCTCTCGCTGATGAACGGCTTCGTCCAGCGCGAGTTGGTGAACCAGCCCTCCGCCCACCTCTACAAATCGCTCGAAGGCGCCACCACCGACAAGGAGAAGATCCGCCGCCTTTACATCGCCGTCCTCAACCGCCCGCCCTCCGACGAGGAAATGTCCTGGATGCTCGACGAGGTGAAAAAACAAGGCGACGCCGGCTACCGCAACATCGTCTCCGCCCTCGTGATGTCCTCCGAGTTTCTCTTCCTTCAATAAAAATCTACCATGAATCCCTTCCCCAAAGCCGACGAGCTCACCCGCCGCCAGTTCGTTTCCAACGCCGCCCGCGCCTATCTCGGCGTGCATCTCTTTCCCATGTTAGGCGGCACGCTCGCCAGCGCCGCCCCGGCGACAGCCGCCACCGGCGGCACCGCCAAGAGCGTCATCTACCTCTACATGTCCGGCGGCATGAGCCACCTCGACACCTTCGACCCCAAGCCGAAAAACAAGGATGTGATGGGAAAAACCGAAGCCATCACCACCAAGGTGGACGGCGTGATGCTCGGCAATAATCTACCCAAAACCGCCGAAGTCATGGACAAGGTCTGCGTCATCAACTCGATGAACTCGACCCAGGGCGCCCACGAGCAGGGCGCCTACACCATGCATACCAGCTACGCGCTGCGCGGCACCATTACCCATCCCTCGTTAGGAGCATGGGTCGTGAAACAAGGTGGCCGGATCCATCCCGAGCTTCCCGGCTTCGTCGCCATCAACAGTTCCCCCGAGCACGTCGGCGGCGGCTTCTTCGGCGCGAAATACTCGGCCGCCCTCATCGGCAGCCCGGATGACGGCCTCCAGGACTCCAAGCGCTCCGATGCCGTGAGCCCCGAGGATTTCGACCGCCGCCTCTCGCTTGCGGACCGCATGAACAGCCAGTTCCACAGCCGCTATCCGAATGCGGATGTGAAAGCCTACGAGGAACTCTATCGGGAAGCCATCGCCCTCATGAAATCGAAGGACCTCAACGCCTTCGATCTCTCCCAGGAATCCGCCGCCACCCGCGGCCTCTACGGCAGCGGCCGCTTCGCCCAGGGCTGCCTGCTCGCCCGCCGGTTAGTGGAAAACGGCGTGCGCTTCGTGGAGGTGCAGCTCGGCGGATGGGACACCCACGTGGACAACTTCACCGCTGTCGCCGGCCGCTGCAAGGAGTTCGACCAAGCCTACGCCGCCCTCATCACCGACCTCGCGAAGTCCGGCAAGCTCAAGGACACGCTCGTCGTCGTCGCCACCGAGTTCGGCCGCTCCCCGGAAATCAAAACCGAGCACAAGGACGGCCGCGACCACCACCCGCAGGCTTTCTCCTGCCTGCTTGCCGGTGGCGGCATCAAGGGCGGCGTCAAACACGGCCTAACCGACGCCTCCGGCGGCAAGGTCAAGGAAGGCCTCGTCAGCGTCCAGGACTTCAACGCCACCATCGCCCACGCGCTCGCGCTTCCCTACGACACCATCGTCATGTCGCCCACCAAGCGCCCCTTCAAGATCGCCGACAAGGGCGTCCCCGTCTCCGCCCTCTTCGGCTGATCAATCAAAGCCCCGCCAGAAACCCATCCGCTGCAGTCCGGTGGGCGTCCTGCTTCTCCGGAGTCATCTTCTCCCAGCTCCTCGCCATCATGGACAGCCGTGGGTTCCTGAGGAAAAACGGCGTGTGGTCGCCGATGAAGGTCCAGAAGAGTCCGTCCCAAATCTGACACCACGGGCCTTTCGGCTCGTCGGACATTTTCAAAATGTAGTTCGAGCCGGAGAGGTAGGGCTTGGTGGTGAAGGTGCCGCCGTCGGCGAACTGGGACATGCCATAGACGTTGGGAACCATCACCCAGTCGTAGGAATCCACGAACATTTCCATGAACCAGCGATAGACGTCGTCCGGCCGGATGCGGCAAAGCAGCATGAAATTCCCGAGCACCATCAGCCGCTCGATGTGGTGGCAGTAGCCGTCGTCCAACAATTGCCGGATGACGCGGTCCACGGGCGCGATGCCGGTGGTGGCGTCGTAGAACGAGCGGGGCAGGGGACGCTCGAAGTTCCAGAAGTTGCCGTTGCGGATCTCCGTCCCCCGATGCCGATAGATGCCGTGCACGAACTCGCGCCAGCCGATGACCTGGCGGATGAAGCCCTCCAACGAATTCATGGGAACGGTGCCCGATTTTGCCATCACGCGGTCGATGACGTCCTGCGGATCGAGCAGACCGGTGTTGAGCATGGGCGTGATGGCGGAGTGATAGATCGTGGCGTGCCCGGTGGAGATCGCGTCTTCGTAGAGACCGAAGTTTTCGAGACGCTCGTCGATGAACTGGTCCAACCAGGTTTCCGCGTCCTTGCGGGTGACGGGCCAGCGGAAGTGTTTGATCGAGCCGGGATTGTCGGGAAACTTCCGGGTGACATAATCGGCGGCTTCTCGGGTGAATTCATTGGCTTTCGTAAACGGCTCGCGGGGCGGCACGTGGTTCTTGGGCAGCTTCGCCCGGTTCTCGGCGTCGAACGACCACTTGCCTCCGTGCGGACTTCCATCAGGTTCTAGCAATAAGTTCATCCGCTTGCGCTGGGCTTCGTAGAACTTCGCCATGAAGGGCTTCTTCTTCGAGGCGGTGTGCGTTGCTAGAAATTCCGGCGGGCTCAGGAAATTCGGGGAGGCGTGGACGACCAGCTTCGCGCCATGCCTCTCCGCCAGGCGTTTCACGCGCCTCATCAACACGTCGTCGGCAGGATCGGCGAGGTGGATTTCCCGGGTCTGCGCTGGCAGTGCAAGCCGGTCCGCGCACTCGATGTAATGCACCTGATAGCCATCCGCTTCAAGTTCCGCGGCGTAGGCCTTCATCGAGGCGCGGTGCAGCATGAGCTTCTGCCGGTGCATCGCCGCCGGCCAGTGCGGGTCGTTGCCGAAGAACAGCGGATCTTCAATCAGCCGGATTTCCCGGCCCTTCGCGACGGCCGGGTGGTTTTTGAAAAGCTGATGGGGGAAGATGAGCGTGATTTCCATGAGGAATCAGAATGTTCGGATAGAAGATAGCCCGCCGTCGGGACGGAGGATCTGGCCGGTGAAGAACCTGGAGGCGTCCGAGAGGAGGAAGGCGACGAGCCGGGCGACGTCATCGGGATCGCCGACCTGTTGGAGCGGGTGGCGTTTGGCGGCGGCTTCCTTTTTCGTGTCCGAGTTTAGCAGATTTCCGGCGAGCGGCGTGTCGGTGAGCGAGGGGGCGATCGTATTCACCCGGATTTGCGGGGCCAGCTCGGCGGCGAGCGACCGCGTGAGTCCCTCGACCGCGCCCTTGGCGGCGGCGATGGAGGCGTGGAATGCGAGTCCCTGCGCGACGGCGACGGTGGAAAACAGCACGACCGAGGCGGAGGGTGCCGCTTTCAACGCAGGCAGCGCGGCCTGGAGCGCTGCGACCGCGCCGAGGCAGTTGATCTGATAGTCATTGAGGAAATCCTCCGGAGTGAGCCGGTGGAACGGCTTGAGGGTGATGCTGCCGGGAAAATAAACGAGGCCGTCCAATACCGGCGGTAACTCAAGCGGGCCGGGCTTGAGCGCGTCGAAGGGCTGCACGGGGATTCCCATTTCCGCCAGCGGTCCGGCGCTGCGGGCGGCGGCGACGAGTGAATTTCCCTGCGCCTGCAACAAGCGCGCCGTGGCCAGGCCGATCCCTGAATTCCCTCCAATCAATAAAATAGTCCGTGACATGGCCGAACGTGGGCCGCGATCCGACCGGGTCAAGGGGGCGATGCAAAACCCAGCTTGCCGGCGAGATCCGGGGCCGGACTGTAAACAAACGCCTTCCCGATCTTGCCGCGTTGGAGGAAGCCCTTCGCCTCAAGCGCCACGATGTCGTTTTTCGCCGTCTGGTTGGAAGTGCCGTGGGACGTCTGGTGCCCGACCACGGTGTAAGCCGCGAACGGATGCTTCAGCGCATGCTTGAGCAACGCGATCTGACGGTGGTTGAACTCGCCGCCCGCCCCGAGATTCCGGCGCAGCGACTCAGCCTCCTCCTGCTTGGTGCGGATGGATTCCTTGAGCGATGCGATCGAAGCGCAGATGACTTCCAGCTGATGGAGGATGAAATAGTTCAGATCGTTGCCGTCGGTTTCCGTGTGCAGAAAAGCCCGGTAGTACTGCTTCGGAGCCTTGAGAATCTCATGGGAGATGGAGAAATACTCTGCCAGCCAGTAGTCGTTGCGGAGCATCGACCAATAGAACAAGGCCCGCGCCGTCCGGCCGTTGCCGTCCACGAATGGATGATCATAAGCGATCCAGAAATGCAGCACGATGGCGCGGATCACGGGATGGAGGAAGCCCGTCATCCCCGCTTCGTTCGCAAACTCACAAAGCCTCAACATCCGCTCCGGCAAAGCCGCTGCGTCCGGCGGCGTGTGGAATACCTCGCCGCTCTCCTCGTCCTCCACCCGCACGTCATCTTCCGCGCAGCGGAGTTTTCCTTCAAACACCGCTTCCTTCAGCGTGCCCGCAGTCACTTCGCGATGAATCCGCAGGATCATCTCTGGCGTCAGCGACCGCTCCTTCAACTCCGTGAGCAGACGCATCGTGCGGTAGTTGTTCATCACCATCCGCTCGTGTTCGGTCGTGGCCGGACGCTGGCTGCAGATCATTTCCCGAGCCTCCGACCGGGTGACGACCGCCCCCTCCAGCTGGCTCGACGTCAGCGCCTCCTCCATCACGGAATCGAACTGATGGCGACTCGTCTCCTCTCGGACCATGGCGCTCTCCGACGGCCCGGTTCCGCAGTGGAGGTCGATTTCCCGGAGCAACCCGAAGGCCTTCGGCGTGAGGAAAAAGGTGAATGGCCGCCCCTTCGGATCCACCAACGGCAGCGATTGGGAGCGCATTGCCCGCCCCATCCGGATCGCCGCCCACTGTTCTTCTTTTGTCAGGTCATCCTTGTCCGCAGCCCGGTAGCGGAAATCATCCCAGTGCAAATACCGGTCCGGCCGCAGGTTTTCCTGATGGCTGATTTCCATGAACGCATCTCCCTTCCCCTGCTGGATCGCACGGTCCATCAGCGGTTGCCAAGCGGGTGGCATGTGGGGAAATTTCATGAATTGCTCCTAAGTTTTGGAAAACTAGGAGCAAATTAGGAGCAACCGCCTAGGAATTCAACTCAATTCCTAATTTCAAAAAATTTAGGAGCAACCAAGACGGCCCGCCGCTCAGGCGTGATACTCTTGGATGCTCTTCACCGTGAATTCGTTGTGCTTCAGCGAGCGCATGGCTTTCACCGAAGCCTCGGCGGCGGAGAGGTTGGTGGCGTGGGAAATCTTTTGGGCGATCGCGGTGGAACGGATCTGGACTTCATCGGCGCGGGCCTCATGGCCGGACGGAGTGTTGATGACGAAGTGGATTTCGCGGTTTTTCAACATGTCGAGGACGTTGGGCCGGGCTTGTTCGTGGAGTTTGAACAAGCGGGTGCTCGGGATGCCTTCGGCGATGAGGCGGGCGTGGGTGCCGCCGGTACTGAAGATTTTGAAACCTAACTCCACGAGGTCGCGGGCGACTTGCACGGCGCGGTTCTTGTCGAGGTCGGCGACGGAGAGGAAGACGTTGCCCTCGGTGGGAAGCGGGTTGAAAGCGCTGATCTGCGACTTCGCGTAGGCCATGCCCCAGTCGGCGTCGATGCCCATGACCTCGCCGGTGGACTTCATTTCCGGACCGAGCACGATGTCGATGCCGGGGAAGCGGTTCCACGGGAAGACGGCTTCCTTCACCGAGAAATGCGGCGGCACGATGGTCTGGGTGTAGCCGAGGTCCTTGAGTTTTTCGCCGACCATGACTTTCGCGGCGAGCTTGGCGAGGGAAACGCCGGTGGCCTTGCTCACAAAAGGCACGGTGCGGGAGGCGCGCGGATTGACCTCGATGACGTAGAGCTGCTCGTCCTTGACGGCGAACTGGATGTTCATCAGGCCGCGGACTTGGAGCTCACGGGCGAGTTCGATGGCGGCGCGGGTGATTTCCGCCTTGATCGATTCTGAGAGGGAAAACGCCGGGATCACGCACGCCGAGTCGCCGGAGTGGATGCCAGCCTGTTCGATGTGCTCCATGATCGCGCCAACGACGGAGGTTTCGCCGTCGCTGATGCAGTCGACGTCCACTTCGGTCGCGTTGTCGAGGAAGCGGTCCACGAGCACCGGGCGCTCGGGCGAGGCGATGACGGCCTCGCGCATGTAGCGGGAAAGCTCGGCGTCGTTGTAAACAATCATCATGCCGCGGCCTCCGAGCACGAAGGACGGGCGGACGAGCACCGGATAGGTGATGCGGTTGGCGATGACGATGGCTTCTTCCTCGTTGGTCGCGGTGCCGGCTTCGGCTTGCTTGAGGTTAAGCTTGTCGAGCAGGGCGGAGAAAAATTTCCGGTCCTCGGCTTGTTCGATGGATTTCGGCGAGGTGCCGATGATCGGAACGCCGTGGCGTTCGAGGTCGGCGGCAAGGTTGAGCGGGGTTTGGCCGCCGAACTGGACGATGACGCCGAAGGGTTTTTCCTCGTCGCAGATGTTGAGCACGTCTTCGAGCGTGAGCGGCTCGAAGAAAAGTTTGTCCGAGGTGTCGTAGTCAGTGGAAACGGTCTCGGGGTTCGAGTTCACCATGATGGTTTCGTAGCCCAACTCCTTGAGCGCGAACGCGGCGTGCACGCAGCAATAGTCGAACTCGATGCCCTGGCCGATGCGGTTCGGTCCGCCGCCGAGGATGATGATTTTCTTTTTATCCGACTGACGGGCTTCGTTTTCGTCGCCGTAGGAGGAGTAATAATACGGGGTGTAGGCCTCGAACTCGGCGGCGCAGGTATCGACGAGGCGATAGCCGGGGATGATGCCCTTCGCTTTGCGCTCGGCGCGGACTTCGTCTTCGGACGTGCCCTTGGCCATGGCGATCTGGCGGTCGGAGAAACCGAGTTTTTTCGCGCGCTTGAGGTCGAGTGAGGCGAGTTGCTCGCCTTCCTGGGCGATTTGCTGGAGGTGGCGGAGGAACCACGGGTCGATCTGGGTGGCGTCGAAAATTTCCTCAAGCGTCCAGCCATTCACAAACGCGGTTTGCAGCCAGAAAATGCGCTCGGCATTGGGGATCTGGAGCTTGCGGGTGATCTCGTCGCGGGTCGGGTTTTGCGGGTCCTTCTTGTCGAAACCGAAGCCCCAACGGCCGGTTTCCAGCGAGCGCAGGCATTTCTGCATGGACTCCTTGAAGGTGCGGCCGATCGACATCGCCTCGCCGACGGATTTCATCGAGGTGGTGAGGACGGGGTTTGCAGTCGGGAATTTCTCGAACGTGAAACGAGGGATTTTCGTGACCACATAATCGATCGTCGGCTCGAACGAAGCGGGCGTGACGCGGGTGATGTCGTTCGGCAACTCGTCGAGCGTGTAGCCGACAGCGAGTTTCGCGGCGATCTTGGCGATCGGGAATCCGGTCGCTTTCGAGGCGAGCGCGGACGAGCGGGAAACCCGCGGGTTCATCTCGATGACGATCATCCGGCCGGTTTTCGGGCAGGTGGCGAACTGGATGTTCGAGCCGCCGGTCTCCACGCCGATCTCGCGGATGACGGCGAATGACGCGTCGCGCATGATCTGGTATTCGCGGTCGGTGAGCGTCTGGATCGGTGCGACGGTGATGGAATCGCCGGTGTGCACGCCCATCGGGTCGAGGTTCTCAATCGAGCAAATGACCACGCAGTTGTCGGCGCAGTCGCGCATGACTTCCATTTCGAACTCTTTCCAGCCGAGCAGTGACTCGTCGATGAGCACCTCGGAAACCGGCGAGAGATCGAGCCCGCGGTGGATGATTTCCTCATACTCCTCGCGGTTGTAAGCAATGCCGCCGCCTTGGCCGCCGAGCGTGAACGCCGGGCGGACGATGAGCGGAAACGTGCCGATTTCCTCGGCCACCTTCTTCGCCTCCTCCATCGTGTGGGCGATGCCGGAGCGCGGCATGTCCAGGCCGATGCGGATCATCGCCTCTTTGAAAAGCTGACGGTCCTCGCCCATGTCGATGGCCTCGGCCTTGGCGCCGATCATGCGGACGCCGTGTTTGTCGAGCGTGCCGGACTTGTAGAGCGACATCGAGGTGTTGAGCGCCGTCTGACCGCCGAGCGTCGGCAGCAGGGCGTCGGGCTTCTCGCGGATGATGATTTTTTCCACGACTTCCGGCGTAATCGGCTCGATGTAAGTGCGATGCGCGAATTCCGGATCGGTCATGATCGTCGCCGGATTCGAGTTCACGAGGATCACTTCGTAGCCCTCTTCCTTGAGCGCCTTGCACGCCTGGACGCCGGAATAGTCGAATTCGCAGCCTTGGCCGATGACGATGGGGCCGGAGCCGATGACGAGAATTTTCCGGATCGAGGTGTCTTTAGGCATGGTGTGAAAAGGTTCGGGAGAGGCCGCCGGGCGGCTAAATTTCGAGGTGTGTGGCAGGGATCACCGGTCTTGTAAAGGGTGGGATGTGGCGAAGATGGAAGATTCCGGAAGCGCGTCACAACAAAAAGCCGCCGCCCGTTCAAGGGCGGCGGCTAACTCAATAACCAATACACAAAACACGCTCGATCAGAACGAATAGTTCAGACCGATGGAACCACCGTGACTGTCGAGTCCTTCATCCTCGACCGAGATTTCGCCGCGGTAGCCAACATCCATCGACAGCCGCTCAGACAGCGAGAAGCCGACACCCGCGGTGAGCAGGATCGCTGAGCCTTGCGCGGGTCCATTCACGGAGAAGGAATTCCCCGCGAAGTCCGCCTCGGCATCGATTTCGTCGTCTTCAAACTCATGGGCGTAGGCGATCGACGCATACGGACGGACCTTGTCATAAGTGGCATCCAGACGATAGCCAATCAGGGCGCGCAACGAATCGACATCATAACTATCCACCGATAAGGGCAGCGGGCCGCTTTCCTCGAAGCTGTCGACGTCCACGTTTTGGTACTCAAGACCGGCGAACGGGCCGTGCTTGAAACTGTCGTTGCCCATGCTGTAGCCCATCGTCCACAGCGCCTGGACGCTGCTGGCATCAGCGCTGCCGTCACCGTCCAAGCCCGACAAGATACCGCCGAAGCTGCGGGACAAGTCCATGTCGTGAGAGCCAAAGCCGAGGAGGAAGTCGGAATAGAGCCCCATCGGCTCGCCCCAAGTGCCATAAACCGCGCCGCGGAAGCTGTCCACTTCCGAGCCGCCGTTATCCCCGTCGAAGTCGCTTGAGGAGCCATCAAGCACGATGCCCAAAACCCACGCCGGAGCCACCCGCCAGTCGAAGCCGGCGGTGAAAGCACCGGTGTCACCATCGAAGTCGCTCACAGAGCCATCTCCGCTGTAGTCCTGCCAGTCATGCGAGTAGGCACCCCAGACGTTGGCATTGGCAGAGCTGGTTTTTGTGGTCGGAGCGGAAATCACGCCCTTGGCATCTTGCGGGCCCGGCGTGGTGACGACCACTCCGCCGCGACGGATTGCGGCCAAATGCTCCTGCGTCATGCGATGCAGACGGTAGTTGCTGTTCGCCACCGCAACGCCTTGGGCCAGGTAACCGTCCGGACTCAGGCTTGCGAGGGTTTCCTGAACCGTGGAAAGGTCCGAATAGTCCAGCGCGGCGATGAAGTCCTGCACGTCGTCATTTGTGGAGCCGATCGATTGGTCAATCGCCTCGCCTAACGAAGACTCGTTGGACGTCAGCCCGTCAAGATCCGAGAAGTTGTGCTCGATGGTGACGACCAGGTTGGTGCCTGAGTCGGCGAGACCCAGCTCGGTGAATTCGGATACCAGCACGGGATTCAGGTTGTTCGAGCCGGTTTGGTTCGCGAAGAACGGTCCGTCGTCGTCCACATTGTCGTTAAACTGCACTCCAACCGCTGCCAACGGATTAAAGTTAGCGATGGCCTCGTCGCTGTCCACGATGGTGTATGTGCCGTTGTTGATAACTTTGTTAATGTTGGTCGGCGAAATACGGATGGCCGCTCCATTGACATCATAAACATTACCGACGCCGAACTGATTGATCAGATCGCTGCTATCAATGTTAGTGAGGGCGGTCTGGGGCGCGACGTCGAACCGGATGAACGAGCCCGCGGTGTGGGTGACATCACCCGTGATGTCGAGCGTGCCAATCGAGTCAAGCGGTTCGACCCCATCGTCGATGTCGATCGGCGTCGCGCCAGCACTGATGCCGGCGCCCGCCACGCCGAGGATAATGTTGGCATCCCACGTTCCGGTGCCGCCGAGGCCGGTGCCGTTGTGAAAGATCGTCGTTTGGGCGGCAAGGATGCCATCAACCGTGCCATTGATGTAAAGCCCGCCGGAATTCAAGTTGATGGTGTCTGTCAGAACCGTGTGGAGCGGATCGCCGCTGGTGCCGATGAAGGCGGTGCCGGTCCCTTCTTTGAAGATCTCCTCCATGGTGACATTGCCATGCACTTCGTTGCTGATGCCGAGTGGCACGGTCTTGCCATCCGTAAAGGTGAGGAAATCGGCTCCCGCTTCTCCGTCGATCGATCCAGTGACGATCGATCCGAGGTCAAGGAACACATCATCGTCGCCATCGCCCGTGGTGACGGCCACGCCGCCGGTGCCGGTGATCGTGCCGCTGTTGGTGACCGAGTCGATGGCGACTCCGCTGATGGCGATGCCTTGGAAGGCGGAAATGCCTCCGGTGTTGGAGATGGTGGTCGCGCCGCCGCCGTCGACTTCGATGCCGTTGTCACCCAGCCCCGCACCGCCGGTGAGCGTGCCTTCGTTGTCGACGAAACCGTAGTTCAGATCCACCGCATCTTCGGTGGCCGAGGAAATCGTTGCCCCGGGGCCGTTGGTAATGTCTCCGTTGTTGTCCACGTTCACCCCGTCGCCGTTCGTGCCGGTGATCGTGCCGCCGCCGGTATTGAAGATCTCGGCATCATCGTCAGCTTCCACGCCGCGGTGACCGCCCGCGATGCTGCCGAGGTTGTCGAGCAACAAAGAGTCGCCGGCGTCGACACCGTCGTCGGTGGTGCCGGTGATCGTGCTGAGAAACTCGTTGCGGACCGTCAGGTTAGATCCGCCAACGATGCCGTCGGCGGCACCGGTGATGTCACCGCCATCGATGGGGCCGAAAGTATCGAACGAGGTCAGGTTGTGGACCGTCACGCCATTGCCGACGCTCGCGCCGTTAAAGCCGGTGATGCCGCCTTTGTTGAGAATGTCGGCAACGGTGTTAAGCGGCGTCGTGTCATCGCGGAAGGTGATTCCGTTGCCGGCCCCTGAGAGATCATCGTCACCAATGATGGACGCTCCGAGAGCGTTCGTGATGCTGCCGTTATCGCGGACCTGGATGCCGTCCACAGCCCCGGTGATGGAGCCGAGGGTATTGACGATGACCGCGCCGTCCTGGAGAACGATGCCGCTGCCGAGCAAGTCATTGTCCGTGTCGCCGTCGATGAGGCCGGTATTATGGACCAACACATTGTTGGAGAGAGGAGATGAAATGCCGCCATCAACCCCGCTAAGGGTTCCGGAGTTGGCAATCACCGAGCCGTTGCCCAGCAGGACAACGCCGTTGGAGCCCAAAGCGGTGAGCGTGCCGGCGTTGTGGAAAGTGATGGTTTGGCCGGTAGCATTCAGGCCGTTGTTGGCGCCGGTGATGAAGCCAAGGTTGCGAACGCCCAGGATCTGGGACAAAACACTTGGGTTGGCGGGGTCGAATGCGGGGTCGAAATAGCCCGCCGCGGCGATGCTGATTCCATTGGTGCCACCGTCCGCAGAAAGGATCGTGAGGGGGTTGATCTCCACGATCGGCGAGACGCCGCCGTTCGCAATGATGTGGTTCGCTCCGTTGTCCGCGGGAGTGACGATCAAGCTGCCGTTGGGCGCGGTGACGATGGGAGCCGCTTGCGCCATTTGTGTCATCGCGGGAATTATAATCAGGGCGGGGAGGCTTTTACGCAGAAAGACTCGGAATTTCGGTTTCATAGTTCGCTTTTTGTTATTGTTAGGAATTGGTAAATTGGTTTTTTGTCAATTAACCGATTACGCATATGAACTAGACAACTGAATGATTCAAGAAAAAAGAGGCTCGTCATTCCATTCTCACATGGAAGACGGTGATTCTAATAAGTCACGAGTCACTCGATTTATCGACCCTGATGATACGCCCGCCTTAAATAAGCCCTTGCGCTTTGGAGGATTCAGCACGTCGGGCCGGGTCATCACCGCGCTCCCATTATATCTATCAAAACGCTTCGGGATCCGGTCTGTGGGTCCCCATACCAGCGCCCTGGCTTACTACGTGGAAATCCGCCCGATTCCCCGTCAGACCTGACGGCCGGTGTTGCCCGGAGCCGTTATCTCTTGCCGGCCGCGGGCGTCATTCCGGGCACCACCGGCCGCCAGTCCTTGCCCACGCGCTTGAGCCCGCGGAGGATCTCGTCCACTTTTTGCTCCACTCGGGCCTGGCTCCACAGGCCTTGGAATTCGAAGGCCTTTTCCTTGCCGGAGATCATGATCACATGGGGCGGCCGGGTCACGCCATCGGCCTTCGCGGCCTCCGGATGGAGTTTGAAATCAGCCCGGCTGATGATCACGAGCTTGCCGTATTTCCTCTGAATCCGGTTCAAGATGTCGGCGAGCTGCTCGCTGGCCGGGTCGCCGGGCAGGTGATAGTGGATGATCGCAAGTCCGTTTTCCGGACTCTCCGTGACGACCTTTTCCTCCGCCTTCACCTGCGGCGGGGCGGCAACGGGTTTCTGATAAATCCAAACACCCGCCGCGATCGCGATCACAACACCCAGAAAAAGGATTTTCTTGATCAGTGACGCCCGCTCCTCATGAGTCATGGACGGATTTTTATGGGGCAGCTCTGAATATCAACATCAATTATCGCCGCGGTCCGCGCCAATTCCAACTTGACCTGTTCAAACGATCACGCTTCAACTGATGCCATGAGCCTGCAACTGTTATCCAGCCGCCTCAAGCAAACCTTCGGTTATGACGAATTCCGCCCGCTGCAGCGGGAGATCATGGAAGCCTCGCTGGAGGGCCGCGACGCGGTGGCCATTCTTCCCACCGGTGCTGGAAAAAGCCTTTGCTATCAGTTGCCCGCACTCGTCCGCGACGGCCTAACCGTGGTCGTCTCGCCACTCATCGCGCTGATGAAGGACCAGGTGGACCAGCTCGAAGCCAGCGGCGTGGCGGCGACGTTTCTCAACTCGTCGCTGGACGGCGCTGAGGCGCGGCGGCGGCTCGACGGGCTCGACGCGGGCGAATACCAACTGCTCTACGTCGCGCCGGAGCGGCTGATGCTGCCGGATTTCCTGGCGTGCCTGAAGGGCTGGAAAATCGCCGCGCTGGCGGTGGACGAGGCGCACTGCATCAGCGAGTGGGGCCACGATTTCCGCCCGGAATACCGCCGGCTCAAGGAAGTGCGGCAGCTGATTCCTGACATTCCGGTGCTCGCCCTCACCGCCACCGCCACCGAGCTCGTGCGCGAGGACATCGTCAAACAACTCGAACTCCGCGATCCGGAGGTCTTTCTCGCGAGCTTCAACCGGCCGAATTTGAAATATCAGGTCGTCGCCAAGTCTGGTGCGGCGGCGCAGGTTTGCAACTTCGCCAGCGCCCGGCCCGAGGAATCCGGCATCGTTTACTGCCAGTCCCGGAAAAGCACCGAGGCCCTCGCCGCCACGCTGCGGGCGCAGGGATTCTCCGCCGTCGCCTATCATGCCGGGCTCGATCCGGCGGAGCGCGCGAAAAACCAAGACGCCTTCCTCCGCGACGAAGCCAAGATCGTCTGCGCCACCGTCGCCTTCGGCATGGGCATCAACAAACCCAACGTCCGCTACGTCATCCACGCCGACCTGCCGAAAAACATCGAGGGCTACTATCAGGAAACCGGCCGCGCCGGCCGCGACGGGCTGCCCGCCGACTGCCTGCTGCTGTTCTCCCGAGGCGACGTGATGAAACTGCTCAAGTTCCTCGAGGAAATCCCCGACGAACAAGCCCGCAACGTCGCCCACCGCCAGCTCGACCAAATGACCCATTTCGCCGAGAACGACGCCTGCCGCCGCATCGGCCTGCTCGGTTATTTCGGCGAAATCTGGCCTGCGGAAAACTGCGGCGGCTGCGACCACTGCCTTCATCCGCGCGAGAAATGGGACGCCACCACGGATGTCCAGAAACTCCTCAGTTGCGTCCTCCGCATTCGCCAGGCCGGGAATTTCAGCGTCGGCCTCAACCACGTTTCGGAAGTCCTCACCGGCGGCCTGTCGGAGAAAATCCTGCGCTGGAAACACGACGCGCTCACCACCCACGGCATCGGCAAGGACCAGCCGCGGCCGTATTGGGTGGACCTCGGCAGGCAGTTGCAACGGCTCGGCTTGTTAGCCGCGAGCGCGGACAAGTTCCCCACCGTCAGCGTCAGCCAGCTCGGCATCGACACCCTGAAAAAGCGCGAGACCGTCATGCTCACCCGCGCCCTCAGCATGCCCAAAGCGAAGGCCGTCCGCACCGGCGACATCCCCTGCGACCCCGGTCTGTTTGAAAAACTGCGCGCCTTGCGCAAAGAGCTGGCAGACGCCCGCAACGTGCCGCCATACGTGGTTTTTTCCGACGTGACGGTCCGCCATTTCAGCCGCGACTATCCGCGAGACGCCGCCGCGCTGCTCCGCATCCCCGGCGTCGGCGAGAAAAAGCGCGAGGACTATGGCGAGGCGTTTCTCGCCGCGATCCACGACTGGCTGTCAGAAAACCCGCCGCAGGAATTCGCCCCGCTCGCACCCGCCGCCGCCCCCGATCCCAAACCCCGCGGGCCGGGGATTCTCAACAGCACCGCCCAGCTCACACTCGAACTCTGGAAAAGCGGCAATTCCATCGCCCAGATCGCGGAAACCCGCAGCCTCGCCGAGACCACCATCGAGAACCACCTCGCCCAAGCCATCGAAAACGGCGAGCCGCTCGATCCGCGCGCCTTCTACACCGCCGCCGAGGAACAACAGATGCAAGCCGCCCTCGACGGCTATGACGAAGCCTCGCTCAAACCGGTGTTCGAACAACTCGAAGGCCGCATCAGCTACGGCAAGCTCCGGCTTTTCCGGGCGATCTCGGCCCGGCTGGAGACCGCCGGGTGAAACCCGCCCCAGACCCGCATCAGTCTTGCATGCAAGCGCCCAAACTCTTAGGAAACGGGCCGATGTCCGGCGAAAATCTCAAACCGCAGCGAAACTCATCCTGGTCCGGCACCCTCCTGCGGGTGGTCCTGATCTGTGGAGGCTCGGTGGCCATTTTGCTGCCCGCCTGGCTGCCCAACCGGCCTTCGGTGCCCATCGAGCGCGGCACGGTTGAGCTGCTGCAGGCGTTTCTGCTCGCCGCCGCCGCCGCCGTGATCCTCGGCGCGTCCACCCACGCCGGCCCCAACCGCGCGGTCTGCCGGGTTCTTGCGTTAGGACTGCTCGCCGCCTTCGTCGGCGAGATCGACGACTTCATTTCCGGAATCATGGGCATCAACTTTCCGGAAGGATGGGTCGTCGGGGGCATCCTGTTATACGCGTTCGTCACCATCTATCGCCACCGGCGGGTCATGTTTCATTTCTTCTCCACCATGGGAAATCATGCCGGCTCGGGGCTCATCGGCTCGGCACTGCTCATCATTTACGTGTTCAACCACGTCATCGGCAGCGCCCGGTTTTGGAAGGCCACGCTCGGCGCCGCCTTCTCCCCGGAAGTTCCGAGGATCTGCAAAAGCTATCTGGAACTGCTCGCGTTCTATCTGATTTTCATCGGCATTCTCGGCCTGTCCATCACCTTGGCGAGACGCCGGGAGCCCTCGTAACAGCGCCGCCATGTTCCACATCGTCCTCATCGAGCCCGAGATCCCGCACAACGCCGGGGCCGCCGGCCGCCTCGCGCTGGCCACCGGCTCGACGCTCCACC
>CAMCCX010000026.1 GCA_945873305.1 Akkermansia muciniphila | reverse complement strand
CGCCGCCTCGTCGCTCCGCTCCGCGTCGGCTCCACCGGCCCTTCCCAGCGCGGGAGTGCATTCGGAGCTTGCAGGTGAGATCGGATTCTCCTATCGAATGTCCATCAGCCAGCCTGCTGAGATTTTAACAATTTAACGGAAAGAAAAATTTCCCCCATGAGTCCTCCGAACCGCGAACGGAAGACGTGGAATTCAAACCGGGTGGTAACGAGCCGGCACAACACAGCGAATTGGTAGTCTGGGCGCTTCGAGTCATTGGAGTGCTGCTAGTTTGGCTCTCGTTCCTCGGAAAGCGCGAGCATCGCCTAACTTTGTATTTCGTTCCGTCGGAGGGTGGGTGATGTCGGGCGGGTTTGGCGAGGGATTCGTGGAACATGGCGTTTTCCAGCGATTTGGGGAGGAAGTAACCGATGCTTGATTTCCTTGATGACTGAACGGGAAGGCCTGGCTTTGGAGGACATTCCGGTTAGCTGTTCGTTCCTCAAAGCATCGGTTACCATCACCGATGATTGAATCATTTCGGAGCCGTGCCATCCGGTGGCATTCACGCTTGCGGATTCACATCCCCAACGGCCGGGTGAGCGGGAGGGCGAAGATCAGACTCGGAGCGAGACGCTCCGAAGACGGTCTGGCGCGAGACGCGCCAGCCACTTTGAGTGAAGCTCTGCGCGGGCTTCAGGAAGAGCACGCTAAAGGCATTGGACTGAAGTCCTGGACTACTTTGAGATTTCGCGGTTGCGCGCGGGGCGTGAGCGGTGATTCTGCGGCGCGATGTTGAAACCCCGGTTGAAGAGCGATGCGTTGAAGGGCCGGATGGCTTTCCGCGAGGCGTTGGCCGGGTGGTTCCTGGAAAACGGGCGGGACTATCCGTGGCGGCGGACTCGCGAGCCGTATGCGGTTTTGATTTCCGAGGTGATGCTCCAACAGACGCAGATCGCGACGGTGTTGGGCAGGGGATTTTACACGCGGTTTCTGGAGAGGTTTCCGGATGTGGAATCTCTGGCGGCGGCGGAGGACGAGCGCTTGCTGAAGGCGTGGGAAGGGCTGGGATACTATCGCCGAGTCAGGATGCTGCGGGAAACGGCGCGGGCGGTGATCGCGGAGCACGGCGGGGAATTTCCGGTGGAGCTGGAGGCGTTGATGAAGCTGCCGGGCGTGGGGCGCTACACGGCGGGGGCGCTGCGGGCGTTCGCGCACGATTTGCCGGCGGCGGTGGTGGATGGAAACGTGGCGCGGGTGCTCTCGCGAGTGATGGATTTTTCCGCACCGGTGGACGACACGGCGGGTCAGAAGCAGATGTGGGAATGGGCGGAGGCGCTGGCGGATCCGCTGCGGTCGCGGATTTACAACTCGGCGCTGATGGAGCTGGGGCAGCGGATTTGCCGGCCGGGCGTGCCGGATTGTTTGAGTTGCCCGGTGGCGGGATTTTGCAAGACGCGCGCGCCGGAATTGTTGCCGGTGAAGCGGCAGAAAACGCTGATCACCGCCGTGGACGAGCACGCGCTGTGGCTGCGCGACGGGAAGGGGCGTTTGCTGCTCCACCGCGAGGGCGGCAAGCGCCGCGAAGGATTGTGGAAACTGCCGACCCGCGAGGCCGCGGAGATTTCGCGACTCCCGGTGCTCGACGAGCATCGCTACACGATCACCCGCTACCGGGTGACGCTGCGGGTGCATGACGGGGCCGGGATGGGACGGAATTTCAAGCCGGGGCCGGATGAAACCTGGCAGGACGCGGAGGCGGTGCTGGCGCTGGCGATGCCCTCGCCGTTCCGCCGGGCGATCGGGCGGTTGTTAGCCGAAATTTGAAAACGAGTGTGACGTATGGGACAAAGTGTGTTCTTATCGGTGCCGATGGAAAAGTTTGTTCAGTGGTTCGGGCTGTTGCTGGCGGGTGGCTTGATGCAGTCGTGTGCGGTTTCCCCGCCCCCGGATACGGTCGCTCCGGGCCGGATGACGCGGCAGATCGTGGCGGAGCGGGTGAGCGCGGTGGTGGTGACGGAGCGGGAAAATCTCGACCGCTGGGTGAGCCGGGATTTCGCGACTTCCCAAGCCCCCGGCGACGCGGATGGCGGCTCGGCGGCGCCGATCGCGCCGGATGGCTATTTCCTAACGGCTGACCACGTGCTGGCCGGGGTGGACGGGAAAAACGTGTTTCTCATCTACGGCCAAGGCGGCCGCCTGGTGCCCAGGAAGGCGCGGGTGGTGTGGCGCTCCGAGGCCGCCGATCTGGCGCTGCTGCACATCCCGGTGAAGACGCCCTATTTCTATCAGTGGACGCCGCCGGAACGCTGGTTGCCCGCGGGAAATCTGGTGATCCACGGCGGGATTTCGACGGGTTTCAAATCCGGCGAAGGCAAGCTCGCCACCGCGCTCGGGCCGGAGAGCCCGTTCACCCGCAACCGGACGTTCAAAATCGACATCCCGCTGCAGCCCGGCGACAGCGGCGGGCCGGTGGTGGATGCTTACGGCCGGCTGGTGGGGATCAATTCCGCGGTCGAATTCCTGGTGCCGATGGAGACGGCGTTCTTCATCGATTCCGAGGGCAATCGGCCTAACATCCGCTTCATCGGCGGGGTGATCGAAAAGGATCGAGGCCGGAATCAGGGCGTCAATTGAACCGCGATGAAACGATCTGAGAAAACAGGGTGGCCGCGCGTCCTCGGCTTGGCGGTCGCCGGATGGCTCGCGACTTCCTGCGGGCCGGTCGCGGATCAATGGCGGGCGGGCGGGATGGCTGCGGCGGCGAAGGACCAGATCATGCTGGTGAGGAAGGAGCCGCCGTCGTTCGGATACCAGCGGCTGGAGATGGATACGCGTGCCTACCCGGATATGGCGGTTTTGGTGGCGAAGCGGGGACTGCCGGATTTTCTGGCGGAAACGGACAACGGCGAGTGGCGCTATTTCATCCTCTACTATCTGAAAGAGCGCCACGCCTATGCCTGCCGGACCCACGGTGGAAACAAGCGGACCTTGGAATTCGCCGGCCCCTATCCGATTACGGACGGGGAGTTCCGCCTGCTGGACGGGTTCCGGCGTGACCCGAGCCGGCAGCCTGGAAATTTGTAAGCGCCGGAAATTTTTCCTAATAAGCCTGCTGCTCGAACCGTTCCCACGCTGATGTTTGAAAAGACCACGCTATTGTTGATCGCCGGGATTTCCCCGCTGTGCGCCCAAGGGATTTTAAATCCGCTCGTCGTGACCGCCACCCGCACCGAGCAAGCGGAAAGCACCGCGCCTTACACGACGGCGTTTCTCGATTCGGTTTTCCTCCGCGACCACGCGCCCCGCACCCTGCCCGACGCCTTTCAATACATCCCCGGCGTGCTCGTGCAAAAGACCGCGCACGGCCACGGCTCGCCGTTTATCCGTGGCTTCACCGGCCGCCAGAATCTGCTGCTCGTCGATGGCGTGCGCGTCAACAACTCCACCTTCCGCGGCGGGCCCGTCCAATATTGGAACACGGTCGATGCGCTCGCGATCGATCACCTCGAGGTGATCAAAAGCCAGGGCTCGGTGCTTTACGGCTCCGATGCGGTCGGCGGCACGGTCAACGCCTTCACGAAATCGTCGGGCTTCCGCGACGAAACGGCCGGCCAGGCCTATGCGGGCGGTTCGGCGTTCTACGAATACCGCGCCAATGGCGACGGCAGCCACATCGGCCGACTCGAAACTGAGGCCGGCGTGGGCGGGAAATTCGGGATCTTGCTCGGTCTCTCCGCCAAAGATTACGGCGACATCGAGGACTCCGCCGTCGGTCGCATGCACAACACCGGCTATCCCGAGCAGAACTTGGATTTCCGCTTCGACTGGGCGGTTTCAGCAGAATCCACGATCACTTTCGCCTCCAGTTACGTGAACCAGGATGACATTTCACGCTGGCACCGCACCTTGGATAATCCCGGCTGGACCGACGGCAGTCACGTCGCGGCTCGTGGAAAATGGACGGAAAACACCTACGATCAGGAACGCTCGCTGACCTACCTCCGCTACGCCGGGGAAGACCCGCGGGCCAACGCCCCGGTCAAACGCTGGAGTGCCACGCTCTCATTCCAGACGACCGATGATTCCGAGTTTCAAAACCGCTTCCCGGACAGCAAGGCCTCGAACTCGGGAGTTCTCCGCAGCTCTTCAATCGATGTCGAAACCACCGGTGTCGATCTGGTTCTGGAATCTCCTGTCGGTCCGGGCTCGCTGGTCTATGGGTTCGATTTCTATCACGACGAGGTCGGATCGTCCGGTTACAGATCCAACGCCCTCGGCGGTCCTCGCGCCGAGGTGTTGCCGGTCGCCGATGACTCCGACTACGATCTCTTCGGTTCTTACTGCCAATACGTTTTTAAACCGACCGATCGGTTTGAATTGACCGCCGGTGCCCGCTACACCTACGCCGAGGCCTCGCTCGGGCGCTTCGCGGGCGGCGGCGACGAGAGCCGCGACTGGAATGATGTCGTGGGTTCGCTGCGCGGGATCTATTCGCTGAACGATGGCTGGAGTGTTTACGGCGGAGTTTCGCAGGCATTCCGGGCACCGAATCTCGACGACCTCACCGGGAATTTGTCAGCGAAGTCCGGCGCTCCGGTCATCGGCGATCCGGACGTCAATCCGGAGGAATACATCACCTATGAGCTCGGTGCGCGGCGGCAAACTGACAGCGCGTCGCTCAATTTCGCCGTGTTTTACACTGCGGCGGACGAGCTGATCGTGTCTTCGTTTACGGACCCGACTCTCGCCACGGCCATCGCCAGCAATGCCGGCGACGGCTACGTTTACGGCGTCGAGCTGGAAGGCGCCTGGCAGTTCCACCCGCAGTGGACGCTGTCCGGATTTGCCGCGTGGCAGAAGGGCCGGACCGAGTCCGCGACCTTCGTCGGCGGGCCGGTCGAGGAGAAACCGAATACCCGCCAGCTGCCGCTTTCCGGATCCGTCGCGTTGCGCTGGGACGATGCCTCGGGCAAATTCTGGGTCGAGGGGCGGATTCTCGCCGCCGATCTCGAAGACCGGATCACCGACGTCGATCAGGCCGCCGACAACCAGCGCATTCCCACCAACGGCACTCCCGGCTACGTCGTCGCCTCGTTGCGCGCCGGTTGGCATGCCACCGAAAACCTCGATCTCACCTGCGGCATCGAGAATTTGACCGATGAATCCTACCGCGTCCACGGCTCCGGCCAGAACGAAGCCGGCTTGAGCGGAATCTTCGGGGTGAAGGTGAGTTGGTAAGTTCCTCCTTGCTTCGGGTTTCGGTCGGAATACATTTTGGCCGTTCTCTCCGGTTCACTCCGGCGGGTCCATAAAAACCGGGGCGCTTGCTCCAAACATAAAAACAGATACATAAAACCATGAAAACTAACAACCAAATGCGTCGTGGCTTCACTCTCGTGGAGCTCCTCGTCGTCATCGTCATCATCGCGGCACTCGCCGGCCTCACCGCACCCATGGTGATCCGCCAGCGCAAAAAGGCCGACCAAACGGAAGCCGTCAACAACGCCCGCCAAATCGGCATGGCGCTGTTCGAGTTTGAAAACGAATACGGCACGTTCCCTGACGATGCCACCGCCACCGCAGTCAAGGATGCGACCGATACCACCTTGGTTTCGGGAGCGCTTGCCAACGACCGTTTCCGCCAGCTCATCCGCGCCGGCATCGCCCAATCGGAAGCCATGTTCTATGCGAAAACCGCATTCACCCAAAAGCCTGACGGCATCCTGGACCAAGACACCAAGGCGCTTTCGAAAGGTGAAGTCGGTTTCGGCATCCTGATGGACGCGACCAAAGGTTTGAGCGCCGCTGGCAATCCAAGCCGGCCGATCATCGCCGCTCCTTTCAAGGTCGCGATGGACGGGACATTCGACTCCGACTTCTACGACGGCAAGGCAGTCATCCTGAAGCTCGACAACAGCGTCACCTCGCTGCCGATCGTGAAGACCACCGGCAACGTCAAAATCAACGGCAAGATCATGACGGAAACCGGTGCTGACACGGTTTGGGGCGTGACGACCGTCGTTCCTACCTGGGCCTATCCGCAGCCTAAGTAATGGTTCATTCCTGATTGATTCATTCATCAACCGGGCGGTCCTGCGGGGCCGCCCGGTTTTTTTGTTGCCCGGTGGGAAATCATGGGCGAGGGGTCGCCATCCATCATGTCCGAGCCAGAAACCAAGCCATCACGGGCATTTTTGCCGTATCCCGTCTCGACGCTCAGCCCGCCGATCATCCCGAACGACCTCACGTCGTTCAAATCCCGCGGCATCTCCCAGGTCGAGCGCGACCTCCAGCAGAAACTCCAGGAAATCCGCGAAACCTACCTGGCCACCATCGACCACTTCAACTGGAACAAGCTCGTCTATGAAGCGGAGATCCAGTTCGAGCCCATCATCGGCGGGATCTATCACCTCTACGAGATGCGCGGGCGTAAAATGCTGTCGATGATCTCCCCGGACGAGTGGCCGCAGAAGCACCTCGCCACGGTCCGGCTCAACATGGACCGGCAGTGGAAAATCGTCGAAACCGGCTCCGGCGTGGATTCCCGCGAGCTCTTCGGCAGCGTGGAAATTTGAAAGCCGTCTATCCGCGTTTCCGCTCCAGCAGGACGAGCATCATGAAGGAGAGGAACAAATTGAGCTCCTCGCGCGCGGTCATTTCGCCGAGTTTCTCGATTTGGAAACGGCCCTCCCAGAACGCCGCTTGTTTGGTGAGCCGCATCGCCGGAGCACCGCTGGCGCGGGTGGCCAGATAGCTCGGGTGCAGGAAATAACCACTGAACATGCCGACGATCGGAATGTCGCTCACGATCGAATCCGCCACTTTGATCCACGCGTTTTCCTCTTGGATCGAGAAGTCCGGCGTGTGGTCGCCGGGATTGAAAGTCTCGTAGTGCGCTTTCCACATCGAGCGCCACCCGCGGCGGCCGACGCTGCCGATTGCTCCGCCCGCGGCGTCGGTGGAATGGTAGCGGGCGGACCAGTCGATCATTTGGTTCGCCTTGATGTCGGCCAGGCGCGTGCCTTGGGATTTGTCCGTCCAGATTTCCACGTGCTCGCGGAATTTGAAGAGCTTTTGTTTGGTGTGGAGAATGGTGCGGCCGGTCGCGTCCGTCACCGTCGCCTGGCTGGCGAGCGCGAGCACCTTGAAGGAAAGCGTGAGCGGATACTGGATGCCGTGAAGCTGGCGGGAAATGTCGTCCGTCGCCGGAATGGAAGGAATCGCGGGCGGGGTGTAGGGGTTCGGTATTTCCATGGGCGGGAGATATTTGAGATTTGGTGCAAAGCCAAGCCCCACGTCCACGCATGATGGGACGAGACGTCCCATCCCCTTATTTTCCCGCGTCCAACAGCCCGGCGGCATAGGCTTGGAACACGCGGGCGATCTCGTCGCGGACCCGGCGGAATACGGCCATTTGCTCGTCCTCGCTGCCGGTGGCGTGCGCGGGATCGTCGAATCCCCAGTGGTGGCGGTTGAGCTGGCCGGGGAAAATTGGGCAGACTTGGTCGGCGTTGCCGCAGACGGTGATGACGGTTCTGACATCGTCCGCTAGAAATTCATCGAGATGCTTCGAGTGGTGGCCGCTGATGTCGATGCCGATTTCCGCCATCGCCTTGATGGCGAGCGGATGGACGTAGCCGGCGGGTTTCGAGCCCGCGCTGGCGACGCGGAAATCGTCGGTTAGCGCGGCGCGGAGGATGCCTTCGGCGAGGTGCGAGCGGCAGCTGTTGCCGGTGCAGAGGATGAGGATGGCGGGCGGTTTCATGTTATGTGAAAAATTGGCGCTTCAGCCAGAAGGAGACGTGGACGAGTCCGATCAGCGCGGGCACTTCGATCAGCGGGCCGACGACCGCCGCGAAGGCGACGCCGGATTCCAGGCCGAACACGGCGATGGCGACGGCGATGGCGAGCTCGAAGTTGTTTCCCGCCGAGGTGAAGGCGACGCTGGCCGAGCGCGGATAGTCGGCGCCTAACTTGGCGGCCATCGCGAAGCTAACCAAAAACATGATCGCGAAGTAGATGACCAGCGGGATGGCGATCCGCACCACGTCGAGCGGCAGCCGGACGATGGCGTCGCCCTTATAGGTGAACATGACGACGATGGTGAAAAGCAGCGCGACGAGGGTGAGCGGGGAAATTTTCGGGATGAAGACGCTTTCATACCAAGTCTCGTCCTTGAGCTTCACCAGCAGCACGCGGCTGATGACGCCCGCGGCGAACGGGATGCCCAGATAGACGAGCACGCTGTGGAAAATTTCCGCCATCGAGACGTTCACCGCCACGCCTTTGAGCCCGACGTAGGGCGGCAGCACGGTGATGAAGAGCCAGGCGTAGGCGCTGTAGAAAAGGATCTGCGCGATGCTGTTGAGCGCGACCAGGCCGGCGGCGTATTCGCTGCTGCCCTTCGCGAGATCATTCCAGACAAGCACCATCGCGATGCAGCGGGCGAGCCCTACCAGAATCAATCCGACCATGTATTCCGGCTGGTCCCGCAGCAACAGAATCGCCAACACCCACATCAGCACGGGGCCGATGATCCAGTTCTGGAAAAGGGAAAGCCCGAGAATGCGTTTGTTCGCGAAGACCTTCGGCAGCTCGGCGTAGCGCACCTTGGCCAGCGGCGGATACATCATGATGATCAGGCCGATGGCGAGCGGCAGGTTCGTCGTGCCGACGGTCATCGGCGCGAAAAACGCGGCGGGATCGTGGATGACGAAGTTCCCCAACAGAACTCCCAGCCCCATGGCGGCGAAGATCCAGACCGTGAGGTAGCGGTCCGTGAAGGACATGTTTTTGGCGACGGCGTCGGACATGAGAGTGGGATGTTAGCAGCAGCCGGCCGGGCCGCATTTTCCGCCGATGGCGGGCAGGCGGTTGAGCGCGGGCAGGCCGCAGAGTTCCGGGGCGAGGCACTCGGTGTGTTTGTGGGCGAGTTGGAGGACGACGGCGTCTTCGGTTAGCTCGTGGCCGGTGATGGTGTATTGGGAAATCACGCGGTCCTCGTATTCGATTTCCACCGGGATGGAATCGTCGGGCAGCAACGATTTCGCCTTTTCGAGAATGGCCGCCATTTTGCCGGTTTCGATCCGGTGGTCGTAGTCCTCGCCGACCCAGATCTGGAGCTGGCAGGTGGTGGTTTCCCGCAGCGTGCCGCCGCAGTCGAGGAAGGTTTTGTGCAGGCGGCCGACTTCGGTGACGTGGAAGGAAACCGGCACCGCGCCGCCGCCGGGCAGGGCGATGCGGAAGTGGCGGTGGGAGTGCTCGGCGAGCAGGGATTTGAGTTCGACGAGGTTCATGATTTGAGGGATTTGGGGCCGGGGCAGCAGCTGGTTTCGCGGATGGCGAGGCGGGCGCGCGCGCGGGTGGCGTCGGTTTCCAGAACGGCGTCGTCGGACGCGAAGAATTTTTCCAAAGTCCCGACGAGGCCGCGGTATTTCGGCTCGATGCGGAAATAGGTCCATTTTTCGCACTTCTCGCTCTCCAGCAGACCGGCCTTGCGGATGACCTGCACGTGGCTGGAAACCGAGGATTGCGGCATTTCCAGAATGTCCGCGAGCTCGCAGACGCAGAGCGCGTCCTCCAGCACGAGGCGGACGATGCGCCAGCGGGTCGGGTCCGCGAGGGCGCGGGAAAATGTCACGATGTTTTCCGTCACGGGAAACATCGTAACGAAGAATCCCGTTGTGACAAGCGGATTCTAGATCTGACGGATCGGCCGGATCAGGCCGATGTTCAGTAACTCCGGCCCCAGATCGCGAAGGTCGTCGTTTCCTCGCCGGTGAGGATGCATTTGCCGCTGGCGGCGTGGAGGGTGTCCGGGAGCTTGGCTTCGGCGACGGGCAGGCAGCGGATGGTGATTTTATGCTGCTTGGAAAGCTCTTCTTCCTGCTCGCGGGTGCCGGCCCACGGGGTGTAGAGCCAGCCGGGATTCTCGGTGGCCCAGTGGCCGTGGAACACGTCGAGTCGGGTGCAGAAGGTGATGTTCGCGTTGCGGAAAGCGGTGGCGCGGGCGAGCAGGGACTGGTGGATCTCCCCGAGAATCTCGGGCGCGCGCTGGATGAAAGACTCCTTGTCGGCGAAGTCTTTTTCGGAAATCGGCTGGTCGCGGCGTTGGACGCAGATTTTTCGGGTCTCGATGTCGCGCGGGCCGATCTCGATGCGGATCGGCACGCCTTTTTTGATCCAGTCCCATTTTTTCACGCCGCCGCTGAGGTCGCGGGTATCGACGTGGACGCGGACCGGATCGCCATGGAATGTCTGGTGGCGGAGGGTTTCGGCGAGGGCCTGGCAGGAGGCGAGCACCGCCTCGCGGGTGTCTTCCTTGGGCGTGATCGGGAGAATGACGATCTGCTGGGTGGCGACGCGGGGCGGCAGGACGAGGCCGTCGTCGTCGGAGTGGGCCATGATCAGCGTGCCGATGAGCCGGGTGGAGACGCCCCATGAAGTGGTGTGCGCGTGTTGGACGGTGCCGTCACGACCGGTGAAGGAAATGTTCTGCGCTTTCGAGAAATTCTGGCCGAGGTAGTGCGAGGTGCCGGCCTGGATGGCTTTGCAATCCTGGACCATCGCCTCGACGGTGAGCGTCATGTCTGCGCCGGGGAAACGCTCGTTTTCGGTTTTTTCTCCAGGAATGACCGGGATTGCGAGGTGGTCGCGGAGGAATTCCTCATATTGGCCGTGGATCATTTTCGTTTCCACGATGGCCTCCTCCTTGGTCTCGTGGGCGGTGTGCCCCTCCTGCCAGAGAAACTCGGCGGTGCGGAGGAAAAGCCGCGGGCGCATTTCCCAGCGCATCACGTTGGCCCACTGGTTGATGAGCAGCGGCAGGTCGCGGTAGGACTCGATCCAGCGGGCGAAGGCCGCGCCGATGATGGTCTCGGACGTCGGCCGGATGACGTAGGGTTCGGCGAGTTCGCCGGAGGGAATCATTTTGGTTTTCCCGGTGAGCGGGTCTTTCACCGCTTCGAGGCGGTGGTGGGTGACCACGGCGCACTCGGTGGCGAATCCTTCCGCGTGTTCCGCTTCTTTTTCCAAATAAGAAAGCGGGATGAGCAGCGGGAAATAGGCGTTCTGGTGGCCGGTCGCCTTGAAGCGGCGGTCGAGCTGCTGCTGGATGAGTTCCCAAATCCCGTAGCCCCACGGTTTGATCACCATGCAGCCGCGGGTTTCCGAGTTTTCCGCGAGGTCGGCGGCTTTGATGACTTGCTGATACCACTCGGGGAAATCAGCGGCGCGGGTCGGGGTGATGGCGGTCTTTTCTGAGGACATGGTTGCTGCACCCATAGGAAACACGGAGCGCGGGAAAGAGCATCAAAAATTTCTCCCGGACTGCGACTTTGGGCGTCGGGAAATTTTCCGGGAAATCGCGAGCTGGGAGTTTGACAGGCCGGGGGCAAGTTGTCTTAGTCACTCCCAAGGAACCAAAAACCCTAGAGCGCATGAGCGAAAACGAAAACCAACCACCAGCTCCGTCCAAGCAGACGTCGAGCGTGCCCTTGAAAAAGGAAACCGTCCGCATCACCTTGAAAGCGGCCGATGCGCCTCCTGCCATTCCTTCGGCCACTGTGGCGATGGCACCACCGGTGAGACCGCCAGTGCCGGGTGGTCCTCCGACCGCAACCGGCGGTCCGCCACGGCCCACCGCTCCGGCCCCGACCATTCCACTTCGTCCGGCTGGTGCTCCCACGATGGCACCGGCACCGACGATTCGCTTGGCGACCTCTTCACCGACCGGCGCGATCCGGCCTCCCGGTGCCACCGCCGGTGGCCTGCCGACCATGGCTCTTCCGAAAGCGACGGTTCAACTCCAGCCTCCGACCCAACCGCTGGGCACGACATTTCCGCCTTCCCAAGCCACCGCGCTGGCGACTGACGACGAAGACGAAGAAGAGGCCGGCCAAGGTCTTTTGAACATTCTTTCCGGAGTCGGTCTCGCGGCAGCCATCGTCATTCTGGTGTTCCAGTTGATGACCGCCGGCACTTGGGTCAACGCCGAAGACAACGAGAAAAAGGGTGACTGGACCCAGCTTTCTCCGCTCTGACCGAGACGAAATCCTTCAAATCCCCATTCATCATGGTTTTACCTATCATCAATATCGTGCTTGCCGCCGCGGTGATCTTTTTCTCCCTCTGAGGAGAAAAACTTACAACTGACTGAAACCAATCGGTTTCAATGGCCCTTCAACCAGAGCCGCCTTGCGATCCGCAGGGCGGCTCTTGACGTATCGGGATTCCGGATACAGATTCCGCGCATGGCTCTGAACCTTACCGACGCGAATTTCCAATCCGAAGTAATCGACTCCAACCTGCCCGTCCTCGTGGACTTCTGGGCCGAATGGTGCGGCCCCTGCAAAATGATCGGCCCGGTGATCGACCAGGTCGCCACCGATCTGGAAGGCGTGGCCAAGGTCGGCAAGGTGAACGTGGACGAGGCCCGCGAGCTCGCCGTGAAATACAACGTGCGCTCCATCCCGCTGCTGCTGTTCTTCAAGAACGGCGAGGTCAAGGATCAGATCGTCGGCGCGAGCGTGACCAAGGACCAGCTCAAGGCGAAACTCCAGGCGCTGGCGTAAATCGAACCGCTGAAATTTCCAACAACCGCCCCGGAGAGATCCGAGGCGGTTTTTTTTGTAGAAAGAGGTTGCCGCGGTCCGTGTCCGATGGAACCTGCGATGATGAAAAACTTTCTCCTGCAAATCCCGCTCTTTGCGTTGTCGATCCTTCACGGGACCGCGCAACCCGCCTCGAAACACTTCACCAAGCCCGCCGTGCCCGCGTCCGAACCGGTCTATCTGAGCGAATCCGCGCTGCCGAAAGGCTGGCCGGCACCGGGGCCGTTCAATCAGGTCGCGCGGAAGGAATACCCCGCCTATCGCGCGGCGTTCACGCCGGGCTCGAGCCCTAACGGCGGCTTCTGGACGCTTTTCAAACACATCAAACGCAACGGCATTCCCATGACCTCGCCCGTGGAAATGACTCTGAAGGACGAGGCTGGCAGCGGCATGAAAATGGAGCAAATGGGTTTTCTCTATCAATCCCCCGAAGTCGGAAAAACCGGAGCGGATGGAGAAACCGTCAACGTCCGCGACGTCCCGGCCCTGAGCGTGCTTGGCTACACTTGGCAAGGCCCGCGCGGTGATGCGGAGGTGGCGAAGGCGCGGGCGGCGATCGAGGCGGTGCTGGCGGAGGAAAATCTCAAGTCGGCGGGCTACCGGCTTTTCGGCTACAACAGCCCCTCGGTGCCGCGGACGAAGCAGACTTACGAGCTACAGGCGATTTTGAAATAAAGGTAGCCGAGGGAACTTCCGTCGGTGGTCGCGCCGGCGCGGACGGCGGCGGGGATGCCGCCTTGGTTGCCCCAGTGCGGATAGTGCCAGAACAACGGCTCGCGCGTGTGGCTCGCGTCGGGATTTTTCAGCAAACCGAGAAAACTGGTGCCGTCCTGATGCTGGGCGGGCAGCAGATCCAGACCGCAGGCTTGCAGCAGCGTGGGGTCGAAGTCGGTGGAAGTGACCGGGGTTTTGCAGGTGGTGCCGGGTTTCACGGTCTTCGGCCAGCGGACGATGAGTGGCTCGCGGATGCCGCCTTCATACATCCAGCCGTGGCCGCGCGGGTTTTGTCAGGTCAGCAAACGCAAAAAAGCCTCTCGTTGGGACGAGAGGCTTTTTGGGAAGGGGCTTGGCGGTTGGAAACCGCCGCCATGGATTAGCGGGCGGCGCGGTCTTCGGTGCCTTTTTGCGCCCGCTTGCGGACGTTGGCGTCGAGGATGCGCTTGCGCAGGCGGATGTTGAGCGGGGTGGCTTCCACGAGTTCGTCGGCATCGATGTATTCGATGGCGCGTTCAAGTGAGAAACGCAGCGCCGGGGTGAGCTTGGAGGTCTTGTCCTTGCCGGAGGAACGCATGTTGTCGAGGTGCTTTTCCTTCACGGGGTTCACCGGAAGATCACCCACACGTGGGTTTTCTCCGACGAGCATGCCGCCGTAAACCGCGTCGCCAGGAGCGACGAAGAGGATGCCGCGGTCTTCGAGCGTTTGCAGGGAGAACGGGGTGGCGGTGCCGGAATCCATCGAAACGAGCGTGCCGGTGGTGCGGTTCTGGATTTCACCGGCGTGGAGGGCGTATTCCTTGAACAAGTGGCTCATGATGCCGTGGCCGGAAGTCAGGTTGACGAGCTCGGTCTCGAAACCGATGAGGCCGCGGGTCGGGATGGTGGCTTGGATGAAGACGCGGCCGGAGGCCTCGGTGTCCATGTGCTCCATCAGGCCCTTGCGGTTCATGAGGATTTTCAGGATGCCTTGGGTGTAGTCGCCCGGAGCCTCGACGTAGAGCGTTTCGTAAGGTTCGAGCAGCTTGCCGTTGTCGTCGCGGCGATAGATCACGACCGGACGGGAAACGAGGACTTCGAAGCCTTCGCGGCGCATTTGCTCGACGAGCACGGCGATCTGCATCGCTCCGCGGGCGGAGACGTTGAAGACGCCGGAGGTGTCGGTGTCCTCGACGGTGATGGAGATGTTGGTTTTCAACTCGCGCATCAGGCGGTCGCGGATGGCGCGGGAGGTGACGTGTTTGCCTTCCTTGCCGGCGAGCGGGCCGTCGTTGATCGAGAACTGCATCGACACGGTCGGCGGGTCGATGGCGACGAACGGAAGAGGCTCCTGATCGGCGCTGCCGGCGATGGTTTCGCCGATGTCGATGTTTTCAATGCCAGCGGCGATGCCGACGATGCCGCCTGCGCCGCAACCGTCGGAGTCGGCGGTGGCGAGACCTGAGTAGGTGAAAGTTTTGAGGACCTTCGATTGCACTTTCGAGCCGTCTTGGCGGAGAAGGAAGACGGTATCGCCCTTTTTCACGCTGCCGCCGAGAACCTTGCCGACGGCGACGCGGCCGACGTATTCATCCCACTCGATGTTGGAAACGAGCATGAGGAATGGAGCTTCCGGATCGGCTTTCGGCTCGGGGATGTGCTCGATGATTTTCTTGAGCAGCGGGATGCAGTCTTTCCGCTCGTCATCGGGATGGTCCATGAAATAGCCGTCGCGGGCGGAGCCATAGACGAAGGGGGCGTTGAATTGCTCGTCGTCGGCGTCGAGGTCGAGGAAGAGTTCGAGAACTTGGTCGTGGACCTTGAGCGGAGTGGCGAGCGGGCGGTCGATCTTGTTGATGACGACGATCGGCTTGAGGCCTTCCTGCATCGCTTTGCGGAGCACGAAGCGGGTTTGGGCCTGGGGTCCGCCGGACGCGTCAACAACGAGGAGCACGCCATCGACCATTTTCATGACGCGTTCCACTTCGGCGCCGAAGTCGGCGTGGCCCGGGGTGTCAACGATGTTGATGGTGTAGCCTTCCCAGAGAATGGCGGTGTTTTTCGCCTTGATGGTGATGCCCTTTTCGCGCTCGAGGTCCATGGAATCCATTGCCCGCTCGGTGGTGGCTTGGTTTTCACGATAGGTGCCGCCCGCTTGGAGAAGCTGGTCGACGAGGGTGGTTTTCCCATGGTCAACGTGGGCAATAATGGCGAGATTTCGAATTTTCAGAGACATGGGAACGATTGGATAATGGACGACCTCCGTGCGAAGGGGGGCGGGCTATGCACGGTTTTCGCCGGGATGGCAAGGCGGGATTCGGGATAAATACCGCGGATGCTTGGTGTTGCAGCAGAAATTAGTTTTCGGCCTGCGGCTGGCGCTTCCAGAGTTTCCGGCGGTCTCGGGACTGGAGGAAAATCACGGCGAAGAAGGAAATCATCAGCAGGATGAAGGAGAGGATGAAGCCCTCCAGCAGGGTGGTGGCGTAGATCGGGAGGAAGCCTTTGTCGGCGGCATTTCCGTTGAAGAAGTTGAAGGCATTGGTGCCCGAGTGGAGAAGTTCCGCAGCGCGGGCCAGCAGCCCGACTGAGAGGAAACCGCACCAGAAATCCGGAATGAACAGCATGAGCTTTTCGGACGGCAGCACGAGCAGCGACACGCCGGAGATCCACGCGCGGATCTTGGCGCCGAGTTTCAGTGCGCGTGAGAAAACATGGTCGGGGGCAGAAAGCGGACCGTCGAGCGAGGTGAGCGTGGCGTAAAGCAGGATGAAAGTGCCGATCGCGGGGAGCATCGCCGCCAAGGCGAGAGGGCTCCGCAATTTCAGCCAAGCCGCCGCGATGACGAAGCTGGGCAGGGCGTTGAGCAGGCAGTGGAGCGTCCAATAACGGAGCTGGCGGCGGAAGGTGGCGGGATGCATGAGGAAAGGAATGACCGGCTCCGGTGAAGCCGGGATGAAGTTGGCGTGAAAAAACCAAGCGGGAAGGGCGATTTCAAAAAACTTCCCATGCCGCCCGGACGGCCTAAGGTGCCGCCCTTCCGCATGACTTTTTCCCAAATTCTCACCCACCCCGGCGGCTCGCATAAGGACGAGTTTCTGGCCTGCTGTCTCCTCATCGCCGAGAACCCGGTGCCGATCGTCCGCCGCGAACCGACGACCGCCGATCTGGCGGATGTTTCCATCGCGGTGGTCGATGTGGGCCACGAGCACGCGCCCGAGCGGGGGAATTTCGATCACCATCAGTTTCCCAAAGACCATCCGCCGGTGTGCGCGCTGAGTTTGGTGTTGCAGCATCTCGGGGTTTACGAGGACGCGCGGCAGTTTTGCGACTGGCTGGAGCCGGCGGAATGGTTCGACACGCGCGGGCCGATCGAGACGGCGCGCTGGCTCGGCGTGGCGCGGGAAACCTTGTTCAAGCTCAACTCGCCGATCGATACGACGCTGCTCCGCCGCTTCGCCGGGGCGGGGGAGTTGCAGCCCGGCGAGCCGCTGTGGGAGGTGATGCGGTGGATCGGCCAGGACTTGCTCGACTATTTGAAGAACCTGCGCGAGCGGCTGAATTTCATCGGCGACGTCGGCGAGTTTTGGGAAATCCAAACGCCGACCGGGCCGTTCACGGTATTATATATGCCGCGCACCGAGCCGCTGCCGGACGAGCCGTCGGCGGGCTTGGCGCGGTTCATCGAATCTCATCCCGCGGCACCCGAGGTGGCGGGGCTGGTGTATCCGGACCGGCGCGGCGCGGGTTTCGGGCTCTCCCGTCACAACGATCATCCGGGCTTGGATTTCACCCGCATCGAGGGCTGCGAGGACGTCCATTTCGCGCATGCGCGCGGCTTCGTGGCGAAGACCTCGGCGACCGATCCGGCGAGATTGCGGGAGTTGTTGGGCCAGTCCTGGGAATGAAACCGTCCTCATGCTGAAAACAAGCTCTTGCGCGGTTTGGGTAGCGGTGGGACTCGTAGCTGGTGCCGCTGCGGCAATTCCCCTTCGACCCGACTCCCATGCGTGAAACCCTCATTGTCATCGGCCTGCTGATTCTGGCGGTGGCGCTGCGCTCGGCGCGGACGGGCTGCCTGCGCAAGCTCGGCGCGCTGACGTTTCTGGCGGCGAGTTTCAGCCTGCTCTATTTCCTAACCGGCAGCTTGCTCGGCGGTTTGCTCGGCGCGTTGTTGTGGTTTTTGCTGCCATGGATCGAGCTGCTCACGCGCATCCGGCGGATGCGGCTGCCGCTCAACAACCGGCTGCGCCACCGCGAAGTGCCGAACCCCTCGTTTTTCCCGAACGCCATCGAGGCGGCCGCGGCGATGGAGGAGGCGGGCTTCGAGCACGTTTCGGACTGTGGTTGGGAATGGGCCGGCATGCAGCAGTTTTTCCGGCTCTTCTGGCACCCGGAAGAGCGCGCGGTGGCCGCGGTTTGCCTGTGCGAACAGAGCGACGTGGCCTTCGCCTTCATTTCCATCACTTCGGAGGACGACGGCGGCGGGATTTGGCGCACCACGAATTTCCCCTTCGCGCCGACGCTGCAATGCCCGCCGAATTTCCAGTGGAATCACGTCCCGTGCGAGCGCAGCTGTTTCCATCAGATCCTGGCAGACCACCGGAAATACCTCGGCCGCGTCAACGTCCCGACGGACCGGCTGAGGATGCCGGATCCCGAGGAAATCGAAAATTCCATCGAGCGGGAAATGCGCTCGCAGGTGGATCACAACCTCGCCGCCGGACTCATCCGGCTCACCGGCGACGGCCATTTCCAATACTCCAAGCGCGGCCTGATTTTCCTCTGGGGCCAGTTCATCAAGGATATGGTCCGGCTCTGCTAGGCGGTGAAGACCCCGGCCGCCACCAGCCCGCCGATGACCACGCCGAGCGCGATGCGATACCAGCCGAAGACGGATAGACCGTGGCTTTGCAGGTAGGAAACCAGCCATTTCACCGCGATCGCCGCGGAAACTGCCGCCGCCACGATGCCGACGGCGAGCGGAAGTGGGCCGTAGGAATCCCACATCAGTTTGGTGCCGCCGAACCAGACGTCGTATAGTTCGCTAACACCTGGAGCGTCCACTTTCCATACCGCTTTTTTCGCGGTGGCGGCAGTGAGTGTTAGCACGCCGAGGAGAAACGAATACTCGACCGCCGCGCGGATGGACAGACCCACGAGCAGGCCGCCGACGATGGTCATCAGGCTGCGGCTGGTGCCGGGCCACATCGCGACGCATTGCAGCAGTCCGATGACGAGCGCCATCTTCCAGGTCATTTCAAACAGCTCCTTGCCGCTGCCCGCCGCGGGGTTCCGTCTCCGCCACCAGGCGGTTGCTAGAATCATCACGCCGCCGACGATCCAGGCGACGATGACCGGCCACATGCCGAAGAGTTTTTCCTCGATCTTGTCATTCAACGCCAGGCCGATGACGGCGGCGGGTAGAAATCCGGCCACCAGCATGACGGCGAGTTTCAAGCCTTCCGAGTCCCTCCCGATCACGCCGCGGAGCATCTGCAGCACGCGCTTCATGTAGATGCCGAGCACCGCGAGGATGGCGCCGCCCTGGATGCAGATGGCGAAGGTGTCGGCCGCGGCTTTTTCCGTCGCCGTCGCGGTGCCGATGCCCATCAGGTGCTGCGCGACGAGCAAATGGCCGGTGGAGCTGATCGGGAGATACTCGGTGATCCCTTCGATCACGCCCAGGATGAATGCTTGCCAAGGTTGCATGGTGGAATTTCCACGAAGCTGCGTAAGGCTTTGCCGTGGAGCAAGGCATTTGCAGTTGATTCGGCCGGAGGACTGGCGGAGGGTGCCGACCAGATGCCGTTGCCACCATGAAAGTCCACTACCTGAGAATGGTTCGGCGGGCGTTCCGTGCCTTGCGCCACCCGAAACTCCGCCACCGCCCGTGGTGGCAGAAGATTTCAAAACCGTTATTTCATCGCAGCCTGTGGGTGCCTTGCCGGGACACCGTGGCCGCCGGGCTCGCGATCGGCTTGTTTTTCTCGATGATGCCGATGATCCCGCAGTCGATCGTGGCGGCGATTTTGGCGATGCGGGTCAAGGTGAACGTCCCGTTCGCGATGGCGGCCTGCTTCATCAGCAACCCGTTCACCAACGTCCCGTTCTGGATCGCGCAGATCCGTCTGGGCCAGTGGTTAATCGATGTCCTGTCGCTGCCGGTTCCTCACTTTTTGGCGAAGGCCACCGCGCACATGCCGGGCATCGGCGTGATCTCGGTGAGCAATTTCATCGTCGGCTTCCTGGCGATGGGCGTGCTGCTCGCGCTCTGCGCCTATCCGCTCGTGCATTTGTTTTCGGCCATTTTGCCCAAGCATCTGCCGGTCCGTCGGCGCGGGTTCAAGCACGGGGTTCCGGCGGAGCGAAGCGGCGGGCAGTGACATTTCCGCCGCAGGGAGCGCCGAGGCGTTCGGGGCGGTCCACTGTGGGGAAACGGAAACTGCGGACGCCGGCCATGCTGGAGTGCCGCACCAGTCCGCCCAAGCCGATCGCGGCAAGGCCCAGCAGCGCGAGCGTGCCGACGACGAGCAGGCCGATTTTCACCGACCGGTCGGCGGGCGGCGGAGTGGCGCGGCGTTTGAAATAGGCGTTGAGCTCTCCGGTGAGTTTTTCCATGACGTTTTCGACGTATGCCTCCGTCGCCAGCTTCGGGTCTGCGGATTCCAGCGCCCGGTTGAGCAGGGCGGTCAATTCATGAGAGGGCACCCGCAAGTTTGCGGCAGGTCCGGTCAAATCACGGCCGATGCCAAGATGGCGGCTGTCGGATTCAAACACCACCACCAGACCGTTCCCGTCGGGCAACCAACCCTGCCGCAGCTCGGCGGCCATTTCCGTCGCGGAAGTGGCGATCAGCACGGGCTCCACCACCAGATAAATCTGGTAGCCGTGGTCATGTTCCATTTTCCGGATTTGGTCGGAAATCCGTTTGAACGCACCTGAGTCCCGGTTGAAAAAACCGCTCTCGTCCAGGATTCCAAAGTCGGGTGGTTTGTGCGCGGCGTTTTTCGACAGCCATTCGGGCAGGGATTGGCCGCAAGCCTGAAGCAGCAGCGCCGCCCAGCAAAACCAGATTGCCAAGCCATGTTTCAGTCGGTTCACGGGTCAAGGCTTCTAATATTCCCGAATTAAAGACAAGGGGGATTCCTGAGCGGGGATGCCGTTTTCAAGCGCGCTGGTATACTTTCGTTAAAAAACCGGTTCTTTCGTACACTTGGTCCTGGATAATTTAAAAAATCCCGGATTCCGGACGAAATTTTAAACAATTCCGTTCAAAATTCGGCCGCTAGCCAGCCGTTCCAAGCTTGAAATTTGCTGGAATTCAATTTCAGGTTGATTTTAAATCATTGGAAATGAATGTATTAAGAATTTAGTAAAAATGTCTCAAATTAATCTTGCTGGTTCAGTGTATCTGAGTGTATTTTCCGGCACTGACACGCCAGTCAGCCCCTTCCAGTGAACGCCGCCGAACAAAGCTACATGGGTTACACGCCCTACAAGATGGACCCGAAGTTTCGGGTTTCCATCCCGACAGCGTGGCGTCCGGCGGCTGGCGAGGTGCTGTTTTTGCTGTTCTCCAAGACGCACGACATGCCGGTGATCAAGGTGCTCAGCCAACAAGCTTTCAACGAGCGCGTGGAGACCGTAAAAAACAGCGATCTCACTCCTGCGAAGAAAACCGCCAAGCTCGGCCAACTCTCGATGCTCTGCCGCGTGGCGAGCGTGAATGACCAAGGCAAGCTGCTCGTCCCCAAGGATCTCAGCGAGGCCGCCGGAATCGCGGCCGAGGCCGAAGTGGTGCTCGCGGGACGCGGCCTGCACTTCGAAGTCTGGAGCAAGCCGAACCACGCCCGCGTGCTCGAAATCGAGATGAACCCGGACGAGGACGACGACCTCGGAATCCTCTGATTTTCCCAACTCTCACCCACCACACACCCAGCAGCAGCAATGTTGTTCACCCCACCAATTCTGACACTCGAGGCGGTCCGCCCTGCGGCTCCGGTCGCTTTCGCCCGCGTGTCAGGATTGGGACTCTTTTCAGACGAATCGGCTGGCTCGGAACAGCACGCCGCCTCGTCGATGCAAACGGATGTCCGCACCGCTCCTGGCTGGTTGTCGGCGCGGCATCCGCTGATTTTCATGGCTGGGCGCGCGAAGTCTCTCGGGACAGAGCTTCTCGCGCTTTTTGAATCGATGGTCCGCGCTGCTCCTGGCTGGTTGTCAGCGCGGCCGTCGCAAATTTTCTTCTCACGGCAAAACGGCGCGCTCGGGACAGCACGCGGTTTTGCCCTTCAAACGGACGTCTGCACCGCTCCTGGCTGGTTGTCGGTGCGGCGTCTGGTGACTTTCATGGCTGGGCGTCGGAAACCTCTCGGGACAGAGTTTTTCTCGCTTTTTGAATCGATGGTCCGCGCTGCTCCTGGCTGGTTGTCAGCGCGGCCATCGTCAAATTTTCTTTCAGTGCAAGACGGCGGGCTCGGGACAGCACGCGGTCTTGTCGATCAAACGGATGCCTGCGCTGCTCCTGGCTGGTTGTCAGCGCAGGCCCCCGTCGATTTTTCAGAAACGCTGGCCGCCGGCGACTACCACCTCCCGGTTTTCCCGGCCGAGGTCGCCGAGTGGATGGCTCCGGGACCGGATCAATTCATCATCGACGGCACGCTCGGCGGTGGCGGCCACAGCGAGATTTTTCTCAAAGCCGGAGCCCGCGTGCTCGGCGTTGATCGCGATCCGGAGGCGCTGGCCCACGCCCGCGCCCGGCTCGCACCCTTCGGCGAACGCTTTTCCACGTGGGAAGGAAACTTCTCGCGACTCCCGGAAATCCCCGAGATCCAGATGGGGGAACGGGCCGACGGCCTGCTGATGGATCTCGGGGTCTCTTCCCGCCAGCTCGACTCCGCGGCGCGGGGTTTTTCGTTCATGCGCGAGGGCCCGCTCGACATGCGGATGGGGCCGTCCAGCCCGCGCACCGCGGCGGACATCGTGAACCGCTGGCCGGAAGCCGACATCGTCCGGATCCTTTTCGAATACGGCGAGGAATCCAAAGCCCGTCGGATCGCCGGAGCGATCGTCCGCCATCGCGCCGAGAAGCCGTTCGTCACCACGCTCGACCTCGCCAACTGCATCGAGAAAGCCATCGGCCGCCAAGGCCGGACGCATCCCGCGACCAAGACCTTCCAAGCCATCCGGATGGCGGTGAACGAAGAGCTCGAATCACTTGCCACCGCCCTCGCCGCCGCGCCCGCCGTCCTCAAACCCGGGGGGCGCTTGCTGATCATCACCTTCCACAGTCTCGAAGACCGGATGGTGAAACGGTTTTTAAAACACCGCTCCACTGAATTTCTCGATGAGCCTGGCTGGCCCGAACCCCGGCCGAATCCGGACTACCAATTCCGGCTCCTTGCCCGCAAGGCCATCATTCCCACCGCCGAGGAAACATCCCTGAACCCGCGAGCCCGCAGTGCAAAACTGCGGGTTGCCCAGCTTTTAGACCTCAAGCCATGAACCGCCGCCGCAACGAAACCCGCACGTCCGCGTCCACATTTTTCGCGCTCTTCCTCGCCGCCGCCATCGCTGCCGGCGGCGGCGTGTTGCATGCGGTTTACAAAAACCGCCAAGTCCAGATCAGCCGGGAAATCGACGCCATCGACCGCCGCGTCGAGCAGTGCCGCCTCGACATCCGCACCACCGAAATGCGCATGGACCAGCTCCTCAACCGCTTCGTCATCCGCAAGCAAATCGAAGAAAACGGCTCGTCGCTGCGGCCGATTCCCATGGGCGTGGTCGAAGAGATTGACGCCACCGCCTCCAGTCGTCACAGCGTTGCTTCCGCCTCTCCTTAGTCCGTGAATTCCGCCTTCCAGACCCGCTGCATCATTTTGTGCTCGATCCTTGTGGTCGGGCTCAGCGTGCTTTCGGCCAGATTGGTCCAAATCCAGTTAGTCGATCGCCAGCGCTACGCGGAAAGCTCGCGCAAGGCCTATCACCGCACCGAGAAACTGCCCGCGGTCCGCGGCATGATCGTGGACCGCCGGGAGGAGCCGATGGCGAAAAGCATCCCGGTTTCCACCGTTTTCGTGGACAAGAACCACCTGCTCGACCCGAAGCTCGCGAGCTACGGCCTCGCCTATCAGGAGGCCAGCGCCGAGCCCGGCTGGAACGAGCTCGACGCGGTGAAACAGCGCCGCCGCATCAACGGCCTGCGCGGCGATTTGCTCGCCAAGGAAACCGCGGAAGTCATCGTGCAAAAGCATTTGGCCTACGCCATCGGCATTCTCGCCCGGCCGCTCGGCATGCGCCGCGAGGAACTCCGCGAGAAAATCGAGAACAGCAAAGGCAAATGGGTGCCCATCGCCAAGGATCTGCCCGAGGATGTCGCGGATCATCTGCGCGAGGAAATCGACGGCCACTGGATCCAAGGCTTCGAGTTTGAAAACTCGATCAAGCGTTGGTACACCGCACCGAATTTGGCGACCCACCTGATCGGCTTCACCGGCGAGGTTGAGAAGAAAGACGAGGAGGGGAAACCCCATACCCAAGTGCTCGGGCTCTTCGGCATCGAGTCCTCGATGGAATCTTTCCTAGCAGGCAGGGACGGCTCGCGCGAACATTTGCGCGACGCCCGCGGGCTGGTGGTTCCCGGGAATTCCGGCTGCCTGAAACCGCCGCGCGCCGGTCTGAACGTGAAGCTGACCATCGACATGGGCATCCAGTCCATCGTTGAGGAGGAACTGGACGCCAACCTCGCCGAGTTCGAATCCGTCCGCGGCGCGGTCGTCCTGATGGACCCGAAGACCGGGGAAATCCTCGCCATGGCCAGCCGCCCGCATTTCGACCTCAACCACAAACAGGACATCGCGGAAAACGGCTACAACTACGCCATCCAGGCGATTTACGAACCGGGCTCGACGATCAAGATCGTGGCGACTTCCGGCGCGCTCAACGAAGGTCTCGTCACTCCGCAAACCTCGGTTTTCTGCCACAACGGTTACTACCGCTCGGGCTCGGTCGAAGTGAAGGACGACCACCCCGCCGGCTCGCTGAGCTTTGAAGGCGTGCTTCAGAAGTCCAACAATATCGGCACCTTCAGCCTCGGCCGGCAGCTCGGGTCCAAGCGCTTTTACGACTATCTCCGCAACTACGGCTTCGGCCGCAAAACCGGAATCCTCCTCAGCGGCGAAAGCGCCGGAATCGCCCGCAACACCGGCAACGAGGTCGATTTCTCCCGTGCCTGTTTCGGCTACGCCGCCAACGTGACGCCGCTCCAGCTCGCCTGCGCCTACTCGGTCATCGGCGGCGACGGCAAGCTCCGCAAGCCGCACATCGTCAAGTCGCTCGTCGCCAACGACGGCACGGTCGTCGAGGACTATCCGCCGGAAGTCGTCAACGAAGTGCTCAAGCCGAAGACCGCCGCCCAGATGCGCGCGGCCTTGGAAAAAGTCGTCCTCACGGGCGGCACCGCCACCCGCGCGGCGGTCCCCGGATTCCGCGTGGCGGGCAAGACCGGCACGGTCCAGAAGCACAATCCGAAAGGCGGCTACATGGCTAACAGCTATATCGTCTCCTTCGCCGGGATGATGCCCGCCCAAGACCCGGCCTTCGTCTGCGTGGTGGTCATCGATGACCCGCGCACCCAGAAAGTAACCCGCTACGGCGGAACCATCGCGGCACCGGCGTTTGGAAAAATCGCCGCCCGCGTCGCCTCTCACATGAATTTACAGCCCACCGAGTCCATTCCACCCTCGCTTGCCAAAGCCACCCGATGATCCTCCGCGACCTCGTTTCCAGTCTATCAAGAGTCACGGTCGCCGGATCGCTTGACGTGGGTGTCCACGCCATCACCGCGTCGTCGCGGGAAGCCGCTCCGGGAGTCGTCTTCGCCGCCATCCGCGGCACGGTTGCCGACGGCCACCGCTTCATCAACGACGCGCTCGCCGCCGGGGCTGCCGCCATTCTAGCGGAAACTGCGCCGCCTTCCGATTACTCCGCGCCCGCCGTCTGGCTGCACGTGCCTGACAGCCGCGCCGCCGTGGCCACGCTCGCCTCGACCTTGGAAGGCCATCCTTGGAAGGACCTCGCCATCGCCGGAGTCACCGGCACCAACGGCAAGACGACCACCGCGTATTTGCTCCATCACGTGATGAAAACCGCGTGGCATCGCGCCGGCCTGCTCGGCACCATCCTCGTCGATGACGGCGAATCGGTGGCGCCCGCGAAACACACCACGCCGGGTTCCATCGAGCTTTCCGCCCTGCTCAGCCGCATGCGCGACAACGGCTGCCGCGGCCTGGCGATGGAGGTTTCCTCGCACGGCATCCATCAGAAACGCGTCTCGGCCATCGGATTCGACGCCTGCGTTTTCACCAATCTAACCCAGGATCATCTCGACTACCACGGCACGCTCGACGCCTATTTCAAGGCGAAGGCGGAATGGTTCCACGATCTGGCCGCGAATCCGCTCGGCAAGAAGCCGGTGGCCGTGATCAACACCGACGACGCCTACGGCGCGGAACTCGCGGCTTCGCTGGACGGCAAGATGCCGGTGCTCCGCTTCGGCTTCGGCGTGCGCAGCGATTTCCGGGCTAACAACTTCCGCCAGAGCGCCAAGGGCATGGAGTTCGAGCTCGCGGCGAAGGGAAAAACCTTCCTCGTCCGCGCTCCGTTGATCGGGCGTTTCAATGTTTACAACCTGCTGGGAGCCATCGCCGCGGCCAGCGCTTGCGGCATCCGGCCGCGTGACGCCGTTGCGGCGTTGGTGGACGCTCCGCAGGTTCCGGGCCGCATGGAAAACGTCGGCAACGCCGGCGGAGCCACGGTTTTCGTGGATTACGCGCACACGCCGGACGCATTGGAAAACGCCTGCCGCACGCTCAAGGAGCTCGATCCGCGCCGCCTCATCACCGTCTTCGGTTGCGGTGGCGACCGCGACAAAACCAAGCGCCCGCTGATGGCCGCCGCCGCCGCCCGCCACAGCGACGCGTGCGTCGTCACTTCCGACAATCCGCGCTCGGAAGATCCGCTCGCGATCATCGGTGAGATCGAAAGCGGCCTCAAAGGCAAAACCTTCCGCAGCATTCCGGACCGCGCCGAGGCGATCGATTTCGCAGTCCAGAACTCGCTCTCCGGCGACATCATCCTCATCGCCGGCAAGGGCCACGAAACGACCCAACAGTTCGCTGAAGAGACCATTGATTTCGACGACCGCAAGCACGCGAGCAAAGCGCTTCGCGACCGCGCCCAAGCCATTTCCGACATGCGATGAAACCCATCTCCGCCCAGCAACTTGCGGACATCTTCGGCGTTTCCATCGCCGCGGGGAGTGGCGGCGTGATGATTTCCGGCGGCGTCTCCACGGACACGCGCACGCTGCCGCGAGGCTCGGCGTTCTTCGCGCTGCGCGGTGAGAATTTCAACGGCGACAGCTTCGCCGCGAAGGCGCTGGAGAGCGGGGCCTCGGTCGCCGTCGTCCAGCAATGGGACGGCGAGCTTCCGGCAAATACGGCTGTCATCGTCGTGCCTAACACGCTGCTGGCGCTGCAACGCCTCGCCTGTTGGTGGCGCAAGCAGCTGGACATCCCGGTGGTGGGCATCACCGGCTCGAACGGCAAGACCAGCACCAAGGATTTCACCGCCGCGGTTCTATCCAAACGCTTCAATGTCTCCGCCACCCGCGGGAATTTGAACAACCACATCGGCGTGCCGCTCACCGTTCTTTCGACGACGCCCGAGCACACCGCCGCCGTCTGGGAGATGGGAATGAACCACCCGGGCGAGATCGCCCCGCTGTGTGAGATCGCCCGCCCGAAATACGGGATCATCACCAACATCGGCACCGCACACATCGAGTTTCTCAAGACCCGCGAGGCGATCGCCGAGGAAAAAGGCATGCTCGCCCGCGCGCTGCCGGCGGACGGGATTCTGTTCACTCCGGCGACCTGCGACTTCCACGACTACTTGCGCCAGCGGACGAAGGCGCACATGGTCTCCGTCGGCAACGGCCGCGGTCTGGTGCGGGCGGAAAACCTACGTTTCGAAGCGGACGGAACGTCGTTCACCATGGTCATCGAGGGTGAGAGTCCGGTGGAAGTCACGCTGCAAGTGCCCGGACGCCACATGGTGACCAATGCGTTGTTAGCCGCCGCCGCGGGATGGAAACTCGGGATTTCCCCGGCTGAAATCGCCGACGCGCTTTCCAACGCCGCGCTCACCGGCGGACGGCTCGGGCGCTATGAGTATCACGGCACCACCGTCATCGACGACACTTACAACGCGAATCCGGAGTCGATGGCCGCGGCGATTGAGACTCTGGCAGACACTCCGGTTCTCAACGGCTCGCGGCGCATCATCGTGCTCGGCCGGATGGGGGAACTCGGAACTCACGCCCCCGCCGCCCACCTCCGCACCGGCGAGCTCGCCGCCGCGCGCCACCTGACCGTGATCGCCGTGGGGGAAGGCTCCGAGGGCATCGCCGAGGGCGCGAAAAACGCGCCTCATTTTTCCGACCTCGACCAAGCCGCCATGTGGCTGACCCGCGAGGTGAAACCCGGTGACGTCGTCCTTTTCAAAGGCAGCCGCACCGCCACTGTCGAACGCGTCATGAACGCCGCATTTCCCCGAAACTGATGCTCCCCGCGATTTACGATTTCTGGTATCAGGCATTCGAGCGCGGCGACTCGTGGGCGATCACCTGCCGCTTTCTCAACCTGTTTCAATACATCACTTTCCGCGCGGCGAGTGCCGGACTGCTGGCGTTCATTCTATCAGTGATTTTCGGGCCGCGGGTGATCCGGCGCTTGATTTCGCTCAAGGTCGGCCAGCCGATCCGCACGGCGGCGGAGGTCCACAAACTCGCCGAGCTTCACGGCGGGAAAATCGGCACGCCGACGATGGGCGGCGTGCTCATCATCGGCTCGGTGCTCATCGCCACGCTCATCTGCGCCCGCCCGTTGAACCCGTTCATCGCCGTCTGCGCCTGCACCATGGCGGCCTGCGGGCTGCTGGGGTTCTGCGACGACTACAAGAAGGTGAAGGAGAAGAAGTCCGACGGCATCAGCAGCCGCAAGAAGCTCGGCTGGCAGTTGGTCATCGCCTTGATCGCTGCCAGTTTCCTGTATTTCAAAAAGGAAATCTCCGGCTTCGGCGCGACTCCCCAACAGATCGCCGACGGTCTGGCAGGATATCGTCTCGGCCAGAATTCGATAGGAATCGGCGCGATTTGCTTCCCGCTCTTCAAGTTTGCGATCGTCGATCTCCATTGGCTGATCATTCCGTTTTTCGCGATCGTCATCGTCGGTTGCTCGAACGCGGTGAACCTGACGGACGGGCTCGACGGACTGGCCACCGGCACCACGATCAGCGTGGCGCTTTCGTATGCGTTTCTCGCCTATCTGGCGGGCCATTTTTTCATGGCCACCGAGTATCTGGTGATTCCGCACAACCGCTACATCGGCGAGCTGGCGGTCTTCCTGATGGCGCTGGTGGGGGCGAGCTTCGGTTTCCTGTGGTTCAACTGTCATCCCGCCAAGGTTTTCATGGGCGACACCGGATCGCTGGCCATCGGCGGCGCGCTTGGCACGGCGGCGATCTGCACCAAGCAGGAGCTTCTGCTAGTCATCATCGGCGGAGTGTTCGTGATGGAGGCGATGTCGGTCATCCTCCAGGTGGGAAGCTTCAAGCTGCGGAAAAAGCGGATCTTCAAGATGTCGCCGATCCACCATCATTTCGAGCTGCTCGGCTGGCATGAAAACCAGGTGATCATCCGCTTCTGGATCATCTCGATCATGCTCGCCCTCTTCGGCCTCGCCCTTCTCAAGATTGCCTAACTCAACCATGGATCTCACCGGAAAACATGTCGCCATCCTTGGCGTGGGCCGCAGCGGTCGCGCCGCCGCGGCGCTCGCGCTGCGCGAGGGCGCGCGTGTTTCCGCCTGGGACAGCGCGGGTGAGGAGAAGTTTTCCGGCATGCCAGCCGGCGTTGAAATCCACCCCAACGCCACGGAAGCGGAGGGCCGCGAGCTGGTGTCGGACCTGCTGGTCGTGAGCCCCGGCATCGACACTTACGGGTCCTACGTCGCGGCGTTTTCCAAGCACGCGGGCGAGGTGATCGGCGAGGTGGAACTGGCGGCGCGGTTCTATCAAGGACGGATCATCGGGATCACCGGGACGAACGGCAAGACGACGACGACCGAGTTGGTCGAGCGCATTCTCTCCCACGCGGCGCTCGGCGGGACGGCTTGCGGGAACTACGGCACGCCATTCGCGGAGGTCGTCCTGCAGGCGAATCCGCCGGCGGTTGTGTCGCTGGAGCTGAGTTCGTTCCAGTTGGAAACGATCCGGACGCTGCATCCGGTCGTCGCGATCTGGCTGAATTTCGCGCCGGACCACATGGACCGCTATCCGACGGTGGAGGCTTATCGGGCAGCCAAGCTGCGGATTTTCGAAAACCAGACTTCGGCGGACACCGCCGTGGTTCGGACCGGCGAAAATCTTCCTGCCCTGGCGGCGAAGGTGGTGACTTTTTCCACCACGGACCGGGACGCCGATTGGTATTCCGAGGGGCACACCATCGAGCATGGCGGCGAGACCTGGCTCGACATGGACCGCGACACCAGCCTGCGCGGGCTTCACAACGCGGAGAACACGATGGCGGCTCTAGCAGCCTGTCAGGCGCTCGGCGTTTCCCTGCTCGCCACGCGTGAGGCTCTGCATGGCTACGCCCCGCCGCCGCACCGCTGCGAACTCATCCGCACGCTGGATGGAGTGGAATATTTGAATGACTCGAAGGCGACCAATCTCCATGCGCTGGAAAGCGCGCTGCGTTCGCAAACCCGACCGGTGGTGCTCATCGCCGGTGGGAAAGAGAAGGGCCTGGATTACGCCTCGGTGGTCCCGCTTCTGACAGAAAAGGCGCTGGCCGTCGTCACCTTCGGCCAGATTGCCCGGCCGCTGGCAGCACTTTTCTCGCAGGCCGTCGCCTGTGAATCGGTGTCCGACTTGTCCGCCGCCGTGGCGACCGCGCGCAGCCTCGCGCCGCGCGGTTCGACCGTTTTACTCTCACCGGGAACCTCGTCGTTCGATCAGTTCACCGGCTATGAACAACGCGGAAACGCCTTCCGCGACCTTGTCCATCAACTCCGCTAAATCTCATGAAACCCCAAACGCTCCCCGTCAAACGCCGTCCCGCCCCCAAAGGAATTTTCAAGCGCCTGAGTGCGGTCACCGCCAACCGCAAACAGCGCGTCGCGGCGTCCGCGTCCGCTGACATGGAAGCGGATGACAGCAGTTCGAAAATCTCCCGCGCGCTGACGATCGTCTTCCTGTTTCACATCGTCGCGATCGGGTTGATTTTCGTGCATCAGAAATTCCTGGACGGCCGGACTCCTGCCGAGCCGCAGGCGGCCAAGGCGGGGAAGGTTGAGGCGGCCACCGCCGCCGCGCCGGCGCGATCGGATTTCCCCCGTCTAGCGGCAGGTGAGAAATCCAGGGCGGTTGTGGCGGGCGACAATTATGTCCGCATCGCCGCGAAGGAGTCAGTGGATGAGAATGAGCTGCGGCTGCTCAATGAGAATGTCGATATCAGGCCAGGCATGGTTTTGAAAATCCCGCCAAAGCGCATCGTCGCCGTGGATCCTCCCGAGGTCACCGCGATCCTGAATCAAGCGCCTTTGGGCGGCGACTCCGGGTTGGTGGACGCGGTGCCGGTGAATGTGAGCGGCGCGCCGCGCGCGCAGCTGGTCCGCCCTAACATTACGCGGAGTGCCCAGGTGGCGAGTGCGCCGGCAGCGGCCTCCGGCAAGACTTACGTGGTGCAAAATGGCGACAGTGTCTGGCGCATTGCCAACCGTTTCAAAGTGAACCAGGATGCGCTGATGAAAGCGAACGGCCTCAGTGACGCGCGTAAACTGCGCGGCGGCATGAGCCTCGTGATCCCCCAGTAAGTTTTCCATCCCGATGACCCGTCACTGCTCTATCATCCTTTGCGCCGCGGTTGCCGCGTTGGTCGCGCTCGGGCTGATCATGCTGACGAGCACGGGCGCGTGGGTGAGGGGATTCGGGCCCTATCATTTCCTGCAGCGCCAATCGATCATGGTCGGCGTGGGCCTGGTGGCCGCGATTTTCGCCGCTAGATTTCCGTTGGAATGGTTCCGCAAGTTTTCTCCATGGATGCTCGGCGGGGCCTGTATTTTGTTGGTCTGTTGTTTCGTGCCCGGCATCGCCGATCCGCAACTCGGGTCCAACCGGTGGATCAAGGTGCCGTTGATCGGGCAGTTCCAGCCGTCCGAAGCGGCGAAAATCGTCATCGTGATCGCCTTGGCGGCCTGGTTCGCCCGCTGGCAAACCGAGGTCAACACGCTGTGGCGCGGCTTTATCGTGCCGGGAATCATCGCGGGCATTCCGATCATCCTGATCGCCGGGGAGACTGACGTGGGTACCGCCTTGTCGCTGTGCGCGGCGGTCGGGGCGATGATGTTTTGCGTGGGGACCCGGCTGCTGTATGCGGTGCCGACGGCCTTGGTGGGGATTTCCGGGGCGGTCTATTATGTGATGAACGACGTCGTCCGGCGGGCGCGGATCGACGCGTGGCTGGATTTGGAAAATCCCGTCCACCAGCTGGACAAGGGGATGCAGCAATGGCGCGCCCTGCTCGCCCTCGGCAACGGCGGGCCATGGGGCGTCGGCCTGGGCAACGGGGTGGAGAAATTCGGGACGCTGACCTTCGCGCACATTGACTTCATTTTCCCGGTGGTGGGAGAAGAGCTCGGCCTGCCGTTCACGCTCGCGGTGGTGCTTTGCTACGTCATGATCGCCGTGGGCGGTTGCGGAATCGCGCTTCAGGCGAACAATGTTTTCAATCGCTGCGTCGCCTTGGGCCTGACCTGCGTGATCGTGGTGCCGGCCATGCAGAACATCGCCGTCACCACCGCGATGCTGCCGAACGACGGGCTGCCGCTGCCGTTCGTGAGTTACGGCGGCACGAGCCTCGTGTTCAGTCTGGCGGCGGTGGGGATGCTCGTTGGAATTCACCGCCGGTCGCACGTGCGGGTCTCTCAGGAATTTCCGCTGACTCGGCAAACGCGCCTTGCCGTCAAGTTGTAGCCGCAGGCAGGGGGGGCACCGGGATGAATAGTCATGGTGACTACAATGCGAGTGAGATTGGGCGGTGAACTTTTTCCGATGCGGGAAATTGCCATTTCTTGCGATGTGGCTGGTTGACAACGGCGGTGGAGCTTGGACAGTCTGCGCAAGACGCAGCAAGGGACGGTCGTGCGAGCTGCGATTTTCAAAAACCCACCTCCAAGGACTCAGAGCCCCGTGTTTTCCAACGAAGATTATCTCGCAGAATTGCTTGCCGAAGCCGGAGTGGTGAGCACCGACGAAATCGCTCAAGCGCGAAACGCCCTCTCCGGAGGCGAAACCATCGTCGAATACCTCCTCGCCCACACCGACCTCTCCCAGGAGGATGTCGCGAAGACTCTGGCGTCAAACGCAGGCATCCCGTTCATCCGTCTCGGAGATGTGGCGTTTGATCCGGGCATCACGGAAACCATCTCGGACGAAATCGCCAAGCGCTACCGGGTCATTCCCGTGCAGGACGAGGGGCTGACCTTGACCATCGCACTTGCCGATCCGCTGGATTTCGAGTCGCTCGACAGCCTGCCGCACGTGATCGGCCGCGAGCTGAGTCTGGTTTGCGTCACGCAGCAGGACATCCAGGAGCATCTCCGCCAGTTCTATCAAAGTGGCGAAACGGCGTCCGCCGCAGCCGCTGAATATTCGGTGACCGGCGGTGATGCCGAGGCCGGCCCCAGCGGCAGCGACGCGCCGATCATCCGCCTGGTGATGCAGTTGCTCACCGAGGCTTTCCGCCTGCGGGCTTCGGATATCCACATCGAACCGCTAGAAACCTCGGTCCGCGTGCGGTATCGGTTGGACGGCAAGCTGGTCCACGTGGACACCCATCCGAAGAAACTTCTTCCCGCCATCATCGCCCGCTTGAAGGTGATGAGCGGCACCATGTCGATCGCGGAAAAGCGCCTGCCGCAGGACGGCCGGATCCAGCTGAAAATGGGCGACAAGGAGGTCGATCTCCGGGTTTCCTCGGTCCCGTCCAATCACGGCGAGTCCATCGTCATGCGGATTCTCGACAAGACCGCGCTGCTGCTCGGTCTTCCCGAGCTCGGCTTCTTCTCGGACGACCAACAGGTTTTCGAGGGGCTTCTCGGCCTTCCGGACGGAATTCTCCTGGTCACCGGACCCACCGGTTCCGGAAAAACCACCACGCTTTACGCCTGCCTCAACGTCATCAACAAACCGGACAAAAAGATCATCACCGTGGAAGACCCGGTCGAGTATGAGCTGCCCGGCATCAACCAGGTCATGGTCAAGACCGACATCGGCATGACCTTCGCCGCCGCCCTGCGCGCCATGCTCCGGCAAGCGCCGAACATCATCATGATCGGGGAAATCCGGGATGCGGAAACCGCGAACATCGCCATCAACGCGTCGCTCACCGGTCACTTGGTTTTCTCCACCCTTCACACCAACGACGCGCCTTCCGCCGTCGCCCGTCTCGCCGACATCGGGGTGAAGCCGTTCCTCATCGCCTCGGCCGTGCGCGCCGTCCTCGCCCAGCGGCTGGTGCGGAAACTCTGCCCGATTTGCAAGGCTCCCGCCCAGCTCAGCGACAAGGAGATGCGCGCGCTTTCCCTCGACTCGTCGCGGATGACGGAAGCCACCATCTTCGGCCCGGTCGGCTGCGAGAAATGCCGCGGCAACGGCTACAAAGGACGGATGGGGATTTTCGAAACCTTCCTCATCGACGACGAAGTCCGCACCATGATCAACACCGGCCTCACCACCACCCAGCTTCGCCGCCGGGCCCGTGAGCTCGGCATGCGCACCCTCCGCGAGGACGGCATCCGCAAGGTGCTCGCCGGACTCACCTCCGG
>CAMCCX010000025.1 GCA_945873305.1 Akkermansia muciniphila | reverse complement strand
CTGTCGCGCATCTTTTTGGTGTATTCTTCAATGCTGGTTTCACTCATGTCCATGGCTGGCGCCATGGTGTCTCCATTTGTGAGGCAACGGGACTCTCACGAACGATCCGCGAAATCTTTTCGGTGTCCGCTTCAATGAGGCAACACGGCGGATGCGCCGGGCGCACACTTCGGGCTTTCCGGCATGCGGCAGCGGATCGAAAGATTGGGCGGCGCGCTGGACGTTGTCAGCAAGCCGGATTCAGGAACCCGCCTGACCATGAGCCTGAGCCGCGAAAGCATCGTCAGGGTGGAAACCAATCCGCTTGTGTTGTCATCCAGCTCTCCGAAACCCAACCATCCTCTTTCATGACTACCACCGTATCCCGCCCGGCAACTCCCGCCGTATCCCTCATGATTGTCGAGGACCACGCCGTCACGCGGGACGGCCTGCGGATGATGCTCGAAGCCGTCGGTTTCAACGTGGTCGGCGAGGCGGGAGATGCGGAGACTGCCGCAAGCGGTTTCAAGGAATGCAAACCCGACATCACGCTCTTGGACATTCGTCTCGGCAGCGGTCCGAATGGCATCGACGTCGCCGCGGCACTGCGGGAAATCGATCCCAAATGCAAGATCGTCATGTTCGCATCCGACGCGCTGGAGGCCGATATCCACCGCGCCCGCAAGGCGGGTGCCTGCGGGTTCCTTGTGAAAACCCTGCCGCGCGAAACCATCATCCAGGCGATTCTCGATGCCCAGCGTTGCGGCATCTGCACCCCTACGACCGCGAGGCTGCCGCCGCGCTGGAGCCCCTGACCGAGCGCGAAATGGACGTCCTCGAAGAACTCCGCCGCGGCCTGACCAGTGCGGAAATCGGCCGCGTGCTCGATCTCAGCGAGCACACGATCAAGACCCACCTGAAGAACATTTTCACCAAGCTCCACGCCGCCGACCGCACCGAGGCCGTGGCCGCGGGCTTCCAGCTCGATGATCCTGCCGAGCGCGAGCGGATCATCCGCGAAAAGGACTTCGATCTAACCGGTAAACCCTGGGACATCACGCCCAACCAATACTGGGCGCTGGCTGCGGACTTCAATCCCGGCAATTACGATCCGGAAAAATGGTGCGCCGCCGCGAAGGCCGCCGGCTTTACCTACATCGTTCTCACCGCGCGCCATCACGACGGTTTCGCGATGTGGCCGAGCGCATACGGTGAGTTCAGCACGAAGAACTTCATGGGTGGCCGCGATCTGGTGAAACCATTCGTCGAGGCCTGCCGCAAACATGGCCTGAAGGTCGGCCTGTATTACTCGCCGCCGAACTGGCATTTCGAACGCGATTTCAAGGACTTCTTCAGCTACGCCCGCCAGCGCACGCCGGAGTTTCCCGCACTGGATGCCGACCTCAAACCAAGCGCCAAAAGCAAGTCTCCGGAGGAAATCGCCCGTCACCAGAAAGCCTACGACGCCATGGTGCGCGGGCAGGTGGAGGAATTGCTGACACGCTACGGCAAGATCGATTTGCTCTGGTTCGATGGCTGCCAACCCACTCCCAACGGCGCGCGCAGCATCACCGCGGAGCGCATCCGCGAGTTGCAGCCCGGCATCGTCATCAACCCGCGGCTTCACGGCGCCGGCGATTTCATCACTTACGAACGCGAACTGAAGACGAATAAGATCGCCACCACCTGGGCCGAGTTTTGCAACACTTGGGCGCTGCTCTGGACCTATGACACGCGGCCCTTCCGCTCGAATGCCTTCGTGCTCGGCCAACTCGCCTTGTGCCGCTCGCTGGGCATCAACTATCTGCTCGGCATCGGTCCGGACGCACAGGGTGAATTCCATCCGAAGGTCTATCAGAATATGGCCGTCCTCGCGGAGTGGATGAAGAAAAACGCCATCGCCGTCCATGCCGTCAAGCCGCTCCCCAAGGGTGAAAGTGCCGATGTTCCAACCACCGCGCTCGGCGACACCCGGTTTCTCTTCGCCATCCCGTATTTCAAAGGAACCAATGGCAAGGAAGGCATGTTGGACGCCGAAATGGAGATACCCGGCGAGGTAGTAATCACCCTCAAAGGCCAACGCGTGAAACCGTCATTCGTCACCCTGCTCGGTGACGGCACCGCGCTCGAGCACCGGTTTTCCAATGACGTGCTCACCATCACCCTCCCCGCCTCGCACCGCACGAAGCCGGTGGACGTGGTGAAGGTGGATCGCTGAGTCAGCGCGGATTCCGTGCCTTGGCCACCCGCTCACCCGGCCCGAAATATCCCTCGTTCGAGCGATAGGCGGAATCCTGGAAATCCGCAATGTTTGAGTAGCGCCGGGCAGTTCGTCCCGGTTGCGAACCCATCATCAAACCCCAATCAAAGCCCGATCCCGTATGAAACCCCGTTTCCTCGCCAATCTTCACATCATCGCCTTCGCCCTCGCATCGGCCCACCAAGCCACCGCCGACGACGCCGTCTGGAACGGCACCACCGATGCCGACTGGGCCACGCCGACCAACTGGTCCTCCGATCCGAACCCGGTTCCCGGCACCGGCAATACCGCCACCTTCAACAATGCGGGCGGCTTGGACGATGTCATCGACCTCGGAGCGGGCGTCACCATCAGCTCGATCATTTTCAACACCGTGGACGCCGCCGCTTATACGATCGGTTCCGGCGGCACCACCGGAACAGCGGGAGCCAAAACACTGACTGTGACTACGGCGGCAGGAAACGTCGCCATCAGCGGTGCGGTAAGCAACGGCGGAGCAACCTCCTTGGCACTGACAAAAACTGGCCCGGGAACCCTGACCCTCTCGGGATCGAACACTTACAGCGGTGCCACAACTGTCAACGGGACGCTCACCATCAACGGGACTGGCAACATTGTGCCAGCCACTGGTGCCTTACTCACGATCGGTTCAAGCGGCGGCTCGGGTGTCATGCAGTACGACAGCACCTCGGTCACGGCGAGCAAGTTCGGGGCGGCCAACATCGGCAACGGCACCAACAACAGCGGTGCCCTGAACCAGACGGCAGGCTCCATAAGCGGCACGACGTTGACTCTCGCCGCGGCACTCGGAAATGGTATCGGGAGGATCAACCTCTCCGGCGGCACGCTGGCCTTGACGGGTGCTGCCAAAATCGGAGCCAGGAACTCGTCTTCCACACCGGTGGCGAGTGCGCTGACGTTGTCCAACAGCGCCAGTTTCACTTCGGCGGCCCTCACCTTGGCTACGGATTCGGGATACAATGCGGGACTTACGTCAATACGCTTGGCAGGTCGTCCGCTACCCTTGCGGCTCCCGGAACCTATGTTCCGACATTTGGAGCCACGTCCTCGATCATCAATCCACCGGGAACATGGTCAGGTGTCGCATTCCCTGCGGTTCGCGCGGCATCACCCGGCGTGGTGGCCGCCCCACCGATCATCTTGAGCCCGCAGTTCGGATCGTCCAAGGGCCGCGGCGCAATTATCGACCTCGGCAGCGTGCGTGCGGACTTTCCGTTTTCCCTGACCATCCGGAATGATTCTGACGATTTCGGCCGAGCCCATCCGCTAACCGATCTGACGATTCACTCGTTGATGCCGAGTGGTGATGGAGCTGGTTTGTTCTCCCCCCTTCATCCGCCTGTATCCGTCCTGCACGAGGGCGATGCCAGAGTATTGAATTACCAGGCTTCCGCAGGGGCACTTGGATCCCACGAAGCGAAATTGACCGTGGCGACGGACGAGCAGGCTCCTTATCAGGGGACGGGCAACAATTTCGAGTTTACGATCCAGTTTGAAACGCTTCCTCCACTGACCACCTACGACGGCTGGATGGAGAGCTATTTCGATCAAGGTGATCTGGGCAATCCCCTGATCGTCGGGCCACTGGCCGATCCGGATAAGGACGGTCTGGAGAATCGCCTTGAGTATGCGATGGGCTTCAATCCCAACGCTCCCTTCACGGAGTTGGAACGTTCCGCGCTCCCCGCACTCACGGGCGCACCCGGTCCATGGTCGCTTTCCTTCCGGCTGCCAGAGGTGCCGGGAGCGGATGTGACGTTCGTGGTCGAAGCACGAGCCGCCCTGGACAGTGGCGCCTGGCAGGAAATCGCGAGGCGCGTGACAGATGGCGCGTGGAGGGGGCCGGCCACCGTTTCCGAAGGACCTCCATCCGGGGGGCGTGTGCCGGTCTCCTTGTTGGAGATCAATGCGCCGCCGGATGCGAAGCGTTCCTATCGCCTGGGTGCCATCGTCGCTACTTCCGCACCTTGAATTCCGCTGCGATGGCTGGGTTTTGGTCGGGGAAGAAAGTGCTTGTTCCGGGAGGAGCCGGATTCATCAGCTCCCATCTTGCGGAGCAGCTTGCAGGAATGGGTGCGTTCGTGACGGTCTTGGACGATCTTTCCTCGGGACGCTGGAGCCGACTCGATGGACTGGCAGGCGCAATCCAGCGCATCGAATCCGACGTCACCGACCCGGCAACGAGGGCGGATTGTTTTCCCGGCATGGACGTGGTCATGAATCTGGCCGGTCTGGCCCCCGGCCTGACACTGGACGAGGACAGACATCAACGTCTCTACGAGGAAAATACGAGGGTTGCCACGGCGGTTCTGGATGGAGTGCTCGCCCACCGCGTGCCACGCCTATTGGTAGTGAGTTCATCGTGTGTCTATCCGGACGATGCTTCGGTGCCGACGCCCGAGATCTCATTGGAAGGCAGCGAACCCGAGGCCGTGAACCACGGATATGGACTGGCCAAGCGGGCGATCGAAGCGGAGGCGATGCACGCCGCCCGATCGCACCCGTGGCTGTCAATCGCGATTGCCCGGCCGTTCAATGTCTATGGGGCCCGCGATTCTCGCAGCGGGCCCGGAGCCCACGTGATCCCCTCACTGCTAGAAAAGATTCTTTCGCCAGATCCGGAAGTGGTGGTCTGGGGCAGCGGCAACCAGACGCGGAGTTTCATCCACGCGCATGACATCGCCCGAGGGTTGGCCCTGGTCACGGAACTGCATGCCAAGGCTGCCCCTGTGAACATCGGCAGCAGTGAGGAAATCCGGCTTTGTGACCTGGTGAACTCCCTGATGGAACTCAGCGGAGTCCACAAGCCGGTACGGTTCGACACGGGAAAACCCGAGGGGGCCACCCGAAAAGCCGCTGACATTTCAAAGTTGCGGCGAATCGCCGGCGGCTTCCGTCCCGCGATTTCCTGGCAAAGCGGCCTGCGGGAGCTGGTGGACGCCTGCTTGCTGAACCGATAAGCCTGTCGGGCTGGAATCTGACGGGCTGCGAACTGGAATCAACCAAGAGGTCCATCTTGGCCATGGTCTCCTTGTCCGCGTCGGCTTTCGACGGTTTCAGTCGGCTTGTCTTTGAGTATGACCGCCATTGGAAATCATGACCAATGCCCCCCTTCCAATCATTTCAAGATAACACACAAAAAGTAGAGGTTCCGCTTGCCATGCGGGAATGGAAGAGCAGGACGGGAGCGCGCTGGCTGGCACCTTGGAAGGATTCGCGGGAGAAATGGCAAAGCCGCGTCGGGGATGTTATGGGCGGTCAGGGACCTGCGGGTGAGGATGTAACCGCGCCGGTCCTCGGAGTTTAATATCGTCTTGTCCTTGGAAAGGAAATCAACCGGCCAACCAATGGCCTTGGCTTTGACAGCCCGGCAGACTGTCCAGCGGAGATCTCCGAGGTTCTAACAATCACGAAAACAGCTTCCGGTCCAGAGAGCGGTATTGGATGGCTTCGAGGATGTCGTTCGGACGGATATTCTCCGCTCCCGCCAGATCCGCCAGAGTTCGAGCCACCTTCAAGATCCGGTCGTGCGCACGGGCGGAGAAGTTCATTTCCTCCATCGCGTGTTCGAGGTAGCCGGTGCTCTCGGCGTTGAGCTGACAGTGTTGCCTTACCTGCCGCGAGCCCATGGACGAGTTCGTGGAGTTGGAGGATTTCCTGAAACGCTCCAACTGGATGCCCCGCGCGGCGACCACCCTCTGGCGGATGGTTGCCGAGGATTCTCCGGTGTTCGTGTTCGAGGAAAGCTCGCGGAAGTCCACCAGCGGCACCTCGCAATGGAGGTCGATCCGGTCGAGGAGCGGTCCGGAGATTCGCTGCCGATAGGTCTCGATCTGCCGGTTTGAACAGCGGCATTCCCGTTTCGAGTCGCCATAGTAACCACACGGACATGGATTCATCGCTGCCACCAGCATGAAGTTGGCGGGAAAGGTCAGCGATCCTGCGGCCCGTGAAATCGTGACGACCCGGTCTTCCAGCGGCTGACGGAGAACCTCCAGCGTCTGCCGCCGGAATTCTGGCAACTCGTCGAGGAAAAGCACGCCGTGATGCGCCAGCGAAACCTCACCCGGTCCCGGGTTAGTGCCGCCGCCGAGTAGCCCGGCGTCGGAAATCGTGTGGTGCGGCGAGCGGAACGGCCGGGTGGTTAGAAAAGAGCGTTTCGAGTCCAACATACCGGTGACCGAGTGGATCTTGGTCGTCTCGATGGCATCCTCCTCCGTCATGTCCGGCATGATCGAGGCCATGCGCTTGGCAAGCATCGATTTCCCGGTGCCTGGCGGACCCACCATGAGGAGATTGTGATTTCCGGCGGCCGCCACCTCGAGCGCACGCTTCACTTGGTGCTGGCCTTTCACCTCGTCGAAATCCACCTCGTAGGAGCGGTGGGAATTGAAGAAGGCTCGGCGATCGAGATGGAAGGGCGGGATGATGATGTCGCCATTCAGGAAGTCCCACGCCTGTTTGAGATTCCGGATCGGGAAAACGTCGATGCCCTCGATCACCGCCGCTTCCGGCGCGTTCGCCTCGGGCACGAACAAGCGGCTTCTTCCCCGGGATTTCGCCTCCAGCGCGATGGACAGCACGCCCTTCACCGGCCGCACCGTGCCATCGAGGCCCAGCTCGCCGACCACGCAGCAATCCTCGGCGTTGAACGGCTTGGTGCCGCTCGCCGCGATCATCGCCAGCGCGATCGGCAGATCGAACGACGGCCCCTCCTTTTTCAAATCCGCCGGCGCGAGGTTCACCGTTTTCACGCCGTCGTCCAGATAGAGCGCGGAGGCGCCGATGGCGGAGATCACCCGCTGCGAGGATTCCCTAACCGCCGCATCGGGCAAGCCGACGATGATCACCACCGGCTTGTCCGCGCCGCGGGCGTTGACCTCGACCTCGACTTCCTGGGCATCGACCCCGCGCAATGCGGCTGAAAATAGGCGGGTAATCATGTGAACAGTCAAACATTGGAAATTCTATCCACTGCTGGCAAGAGGAAAGTGAGCGGCTGAAATCAGTCGGGACACATTGCTCGCCCAGTTGGAATGGAAGCTGTGGGTCCGTACGAAAAACTCTTGGAATAATCCGACGTTGTCCTTACTCTCACAGACGAAATGAATCTCAGGTCAATCATTGGATTGCTCATGGGGCTGGTGATCCAGCTTTCCCAGGTGCCATCTTGCTTGGCCGCGAAAGGCACGGAGCCATGCACGACCCAAGGCCATCCGGCGGGTTGCTGCGAAGGGCTCGAATCCTGCCCGTGTGCGGGAAGCACGAATTCCGCCCCAACGCCCGCCCCGCTGATTCCCGCAGAGGTGGAGTTGAAATGCCTGATCTCGCCGGCACCCGCGGCGAATGATTCCCAGTTGGTTGTTTCCCCTCCGGCGGATTGTCTGAATTCTTCCGTTTCTCCCACCGAATCCCGCAGCGGATTTGAAGGAGTGCCGCTGTCCGTGGCCTTCTGCAGCTTCATCATCTGAGTCAGCGCCCTGACAGGCGTATTGTGCCCATTCATATTGTCCGGAGATTTCGGGTGTTAGTGATGGGTGCTTGGAAGTTCAATGAAATGACTCACATGACTTATGAAATCAATGCTCCCCTTTTTCAGCGGCCTTGTCGTGGCCGGAAGCCTCCTGCACGCGCAGGAGACTCGGCTTTTGAACGCCGATTTTCTCACTGGAATTAGAAACGAAGCCGCGCGGACACATCCGTCCGCCGTGGCCGCAAAAAACCTCGCCGCCGCCAGCGGTCATGACATCCGTTCCGTCAGGCTTTGGGAAGACCCCATGGTCGGCCTGGGGTTTACGATCGCTGAAAAAATGATGCGCATGGAGGATGGAGACGTTCTCATCGGGGTCGAGCAAGTGTTGCCCAAGCCCGGCATGTTCGAGGCGAGGCGCCGCAAAGCCGAAGCCATGCATCGCGCGGCAACGGAAAACTCCCGCACCCCGGCACTCGCTGCAGCCGCGGAGGCCGCCCGCAACGCCATCGAACTCGCGCTCGCTGACGAGTCTATCACCCTCCAGCAAGCGCAGGTCACCTGGCTAACCGCCATCGTGGAAAACGCCCGCCAAATGGCCGCCGATCCCATGGGCAACAGCAGCGACGCACTGCGCATGGAGACCGAGCTGGCCAAGGACCAACAGATGCTAGACGCCGCCAGCCGCAGCCGGGAGGGTTTAGCTCAAAAGCTAAATCTTACGCTCGGGCGCCCGCCCGAATCCCCTTGGCCCATGTTGAAACTGCCGGCCATCCCGCCTCCGGTTCCTCTGGCCCAGACGGAAATCGCCCGCATTCCGCATGCGAATCCAAAAGTGCGCGCCATGATAGAAATGGCCGGTGCCGCCAACGCGGAAACCCGCATGGCCAATCGCGAGCGGCTGCCGGAAGTCTCTGTGGGAGTGGACACCAATATCTATGCTTCGGGCTCGGAAGTCCGCAGCACGATGGTCGGCGTGAAAGTGACCCTGCCATGGTTCAACGACTCTTCCTATCAGGCTGACATTTCCGCCGCCAGAAGCCGAGAGCTCTCCGCCACTCAGGATGTGGAAACGATGCGCCGAGAGGTGGCCGCGATGGTCCTGGGTGCCACCACCGAAGCCGCCAACGCCGCCGCGCAGGCCCGCGCGTATTCCGGCGAAATTCATGACAAGGCCCGCCAAACCACCAAGACCATCGAGGCTTCATGGGTCAGTTTCAAAGCCCCTTTGAGCGATCTTCTCGATTCCGCCCGCATGCTCTTTTCCATCCGTCTCGAACAACGCCGCATGATCGCCATGCAACTCGCGGCACTTGAAGAACTCCAAACCCTGGTCCCTAACCGTTGAAACCATGAAAACACTACTCACCATCATCATCACCGCCGTGCTAGCCGCAGGAGCCACTTGGTTCATCCTGCAAAAAACCACATCGGCTTCAGGCCCCGCCACGCCGACCGCCGAACGCAAGCCCGCGTTCTATCAAAGCGCCATGCATCCGTGGATCAAGAGCGACAAGCCAGGCCGCTGCACCATCTGCGGCATGGAGCTTACGCCCGTTTACGAGGGAGAAAAGGGCTTCGATGAGTCTGGCGGCGGCAATGTCGTCGCCCTCACCCAGAACCAGATTCAAGTGCTGCACGTTCAAACTGCCGAGGCCAAAACCCGCCCGCTCGTCCGCACCTTGAGCGTCTCCGGCACCATTGATGACAACGCCATGCGCCACCGCGTGCTCTCTGCCTATGTGGACGGGCGCATCGACAAACTGCACGTGAATTACATCGGTGCCGAGGTCAACGAAGGCCAGCCGCTCGCGGAATTCTACAGCCCCTCGCTGCTCCAGGCCGAACGCGAATACCGCCAAATCGGCGGCGAGCTCAGAAAAAACACCGCACTCCGATTGCGCCAAATGGGTCTCATCCAGCAGCAAATCGACGCGCTCGATCAAAAGCCCGCCGACTTGCTCACCTCGCAGATTCTATCACCCGTCAGCGGCACCGTCGTCGCCCAGTCCATCTACGAAGGACAATATGTCGCTACCGGCGAGCAACTCTTTGAAATCGCCGATTTCTCCACCATGTGGTTCATGTTCCGCGCTTACGAACAGGACATGCCGTGGATCAAGCCCGACCTGCCCGTGACGGTCACCACGCCTTCGATTCCCAATAAGGAATTCATCGGGAAAATCACCTTCATCGACCCTAACTTCGACGAGGCCACCCGTTCCACCAAGGTGCGCGTCGAGCTGGACAACCCGCTCGTCAACGGCCGCCGCGAACTCCTCCACCGCCTCTATGCCGACGGCATGATCGCGCTTGAAGCGCCCGCCGTGCTCACCATTCCCCGCTCCTCCGTGATCGAAACCGGGGCCGACGCCGTGGTTTACATCGACCAAACAGGTGGCGCCTACGCGCATACCGTCATCAAGACCGGCCGCCGCGGCGACACGCTCCTGGAAGTCTTATCAGGCATCAAGGAGGGAGAATCCGTCGTCACTAACGGCAACTTGCTCATCGACGGCCAGGCCGAAATGAACCGCGCTTTCATGAGTCCGCCCGAAACGATGCTGGTGACCGCGCCGCTCGCCGGGCTCAACGAAGAACAAAAGAAATCCATCGCCGATTTCATCAAGGTCGCCGACGCCATGGCCGCCGCGCTCGGCGCGGATGATCTGGCGAAATTCAACACCGCCAGCGAACCGGCGATGGACGTCACCGGTGCCATGGTGAAGCTTCTGCGCTCTAACGTGGAGAACCTGGATGACCTCGACAAGGCCCGCCACTTCCATGGCTTCGACGATCTGAAAGCCGCCCGCGCCGCCTTCCACAAATTCTCCGTCGCCGCCACTGCCGCGCTCGAACCGCTGCGCAAAGCCGGACAAACCCCGGAATTCCAGATCTATGAATGCCCGATGGTGGACCAGAGCATACCGGGCGCGCCCAAGAAAGGACGCTGGATCCAGACCGGTGGCCGGAGCATGACCCATCCATTCTTCGGGAAGGAAATGTCCGAGTGCGGAAAGGAGATCAAATGATTGAAAAAGTCATCGAATGGAGCCTGAAAAACCGGTTCCTCGTCCTCTGTGGAGCACTTCTGCTAGTCGCGCTCGGCATCCGCGCCGTTCGCCTGACGCCGGTGGACGCCATCCCGGACCTCACGGAAAACCAAGTGTTAATCTATGCCGACTGGATGGGCCGCAGCCCGCAGGAGGTCGAGGACCAGGTGACTTTCCCGCTCTCCACCGGCCTTCAGGGGCTCGCGGGAGTGAAGGAAGTCCGCGCCACGTCCATGTTCGGCTTTTCGCTCGCCACCATCATCTTCGAGGACAAGGTCGACACCTACTTCGCCCGCGCCCGGGTTTTGGAACGGTTGAATTTCCTCCAAGGCCAGATGCCGGAAGGTGTGACGCCGCAGTTAGGCCCCGATGCCTCCGGTCTCGGCTGGGTCTATCAATATTACCTGGACGTCGATCCCGCGAAGGCTCCGGAAGGCGGCTATGACCTTGCGCAGCTCCGCTCGCTCCAGGATTGGAAAATCCGCTACGACCTCGCCAGCGTCCAAGGCGTCGCCGAAGTCGCCAGCATCGGCGGGTTTGTGAAACAGTATCAGGTAGAGCTTTCCTCCACCAAAATGCGGGCGGCGAACGTCACGCTGATGGAGGTGATGACCGCCGTGCAAAACGCCAACCTCAACGTTGGCGGGAAAACCGTGGAGGAAAACGGCGCGGAGTTCGTGCTCCGCGGCATCGGCCTCGTCACCGGACCCGAGGATTTGGAACTCGTCACCGTGAAGGCGGTGGAAGGCACGCCGATCTATTTGAAGGACATCGCCACCATCCAGATCGGCGGCGACTACCGCCGCGGCGCGCTTGATCTGAATGGCCGCGAAGCGGTCGGCGGCACCGTTGTCATGCGCACCGGTGAGAACGCCAAGGCCGTCATTGAGCGGGTGAAGCAAAAAATCGACGTGATCGCCGCCAGCTTGCCGCCCGGTGTCACCATCCGACCGTTCTACGACCGCAGTGAGTTGATCGACCGCACCATCGACACGCTCAAGCACGCGCTCATCGAGGAAATCGTCCTCGTCACGCTCGCTCACATCATTTTCCTGTGGCACTTCCGCAGCATCCTCATCGTCACGTTGCCGCTGCCGATCTCGATCCTGGTGTCCTTCCTGCTGATGAAGGAATTCGACATCACCAGCAACATCATGTCGCTAACGGGCATCGCCATCGCCATCGGCGTGCTGGTGGACGCGGCCATCGTGGTGACGGAAAACGTCATCCGGCACTGCGAGACCGAGGAGAAGGAAAAAGGCCGCCCGCTCACCGCCGCGGAACGCTGGCAAACGACCCTCAGCGCCTCCCAACAAGTCGGCCGGCCGATCTTTTTCGCGATGGGGATCATCCTGCTAGCCTTCCTGCCCGTCTTCGCGCTCACCGGTCAGGAGGGGAAATTATTCCATCCATTGGCGTTCACCAAGACCTTCGCGATGCTCGGAGCCACGGTGCTGGGCGTAACGCTGGTGCCCGTCCTCTGCTCCTTCCTCGTGCGCGGCCCGTATCACGAGGAGGACCGAAATATCGTGATGGGCTTCCTCATGCGCATCTACGATCCGGCGCTTTCATGGGCGCTGAACCACCGCAAGACCGTCGTCGGTGCGGCGGTGATCCTGCTGGCATTCTGCCTGCTGCTAGCCTTCGGCCTGCCACGCGCCACCACCAAGCAACTCGCCGACGCCGGCTTCACTCGCACCGCGGATTTGTTTGCGGGCTTCGGCAAGGAGTTCATGCCGCCGCTCAACGAGGGTAGCCTTCTTCACATGCCGGTGCTGATGCCGAAAACCGGCTTCAAGGAGATCCAGCGGGTGATGTCCTGGCAGGACCAGATCATCGCCGCCACGCCCGAAGTGGAAACCGTGGCCGGCAAGCTCGGCCGGTTCGAAACCGCCACCGATCCCGCGCCGACGGAAATGTTGGAAACCACCATCATGCTCAAGCCTGAATACATTCCTAACGGGAAATTCCGGGTGAAGCGCAACCCGGCGTGGCGCGAGGGCATGACGATGGAGAAGCTCAAGGCCGAGCTCACCGAGAAAATGAAGGAAGTGCCCGGCTACGTGCCCGCTTTTCTTCAGCCCATTGAAAACCGTATCCTCATGCTTTACACCGGCATCCGCGCACAGGTCGGCGTGAAGATCTATGGCGACAACCTCGACGCCATTCAGCGCAAGGCTTTCGAGATCGAAAAGCTCATCAACGAAGTTCCGGGCGCGGCCGGAGTTTCCCCGTCACGGGTTCAGGGGAAACCCTATCTGAACATCGAGGTCGACCGCGTCGCCATGGCCCGCTACGGACTCAGCGCGAAGGACGTGCTGGACGCGGTGGAGATTTCTATCGGCGGCAAGAACGTCAGCACCACCATCGAAGGCCGCCAGCGTTTCCCGATTCAGATCCGGGTCGAGCGCGGTGAGAGGGATGACATCGAGAAACTCAGTCGTATTCTCATCGCGGGGAGATCTGATATGGGTCCTATACTTCGCATAGGGCCTATGAATGCGTCATCCTCCGAGGCCTCCGCCTACATCCCGCTGGGCATGGTTGCGAAGATCACCCGCAGCATCGGCGCTAACGAAATCGCTTCGGAAAACGGCAAGCTCCGGAGCTATGTGCAGGCCAACGTGCAGGACCGCGACCTCGGCGGCTTCGTCGAGGAAATCGAGGCGAAACTCAAATCCGTCAACTGGGAGGGCATGACTTACAAGATGACTGGTGAATATGAGAACCAACGCCGCTTCACCAAGACCATGTGGCTGATTTTCCCGTTGGTAATGATGGTGATTTTCGTGCTGCTATTCATGGTTTTCAACAGCGGCATGGAAGCCGCGCACGTCATGCTCGCCGTGCCGTTCGCGCTCAGCGGCGGCGTGCTGTTGCAAAAGGTGCTGGGCTATAATTTCAACGGCGCCGTGTGGGTCGGCTACATCGCGCTCTTCGGCACCGCCGTGCAGACCGGCGTGGTGATGGTCGTCTATCTGGAGGAAACCGTGAAGGCCAGCATGTCGAAACTCGGCGCCGCCTTCACCCGCGCCGACCTGATCCAGGCGGTCAAGGACGGCGCGAAACTCCGGTTGCGCCCCAAGGTCATGACCGTGGCCACCACCGTCGCCAGCCTGGTGCCCATCATGTGGAGCAGTCGCCAAGGTGCGGAAATCATGAAGCCGTTAGCCACTCCGGTCATCGGCGGGATGATCTCCAGCCTGATCCACATCCTCATCGTCACCCCGGTGATTTTCCTCTGGCTGCGCGAACGCGAGCTCAAGAAAGGCACGCTCCGGGCGTCGCTAAATGGCGAATCAGCACAGCCATAACACCGCCATCTGTGCGACGAGAATCCGGAGCAGCATCGTCAGCGGATAGACATTGGCGTAGGACAGTGACGGATAGTCGGAGTTGGCGAGCTTGTTGGCGAAGGCGAGGGCCGGCGGGTCCGTCATGCTGCCGGCGAGCACGCCGACGAGGGTGAGATAGTTGACCTTGAGCCATTTCCGGGCGATCACGCCGACGACGAGCAGCGGGATGGTGGTGACGGCGGCACCGAGAGCCATCCATTGAAGGCCGGTCGCGGAGAAGGCGGTTTCCACGAATTTCGCACCCGCGCCGAGACCGACGCAGGCGAGGAAGAAAATGATGCCGAGCTCGCGGAAGGCCGTGTTCGCGTTGATCGGCATGTGGATGACCAGCGGGCCGATCTTTCCCACACGCCCCATCAGAATGGCGATGATGAGCGGTCCGCCTGCCAGACCGAGGCGCAGCGGCACCGGCACTCCGGGCAGGTTCCACGGATAGAGTCCTGCCAGGATCCCCACCGTGATGCCGACGAAGATCGAGGCGAAGCTCGTCTCGTTGAGTTGCCTGACCGAGTTGCCCAGAACTTTCGCCGCCTGCTCGATCGCTCCTTCCTCGCCGACGAGATTGAGCATGTCGCCGAACTGCAAGCGCATGTTAGGCATGGCGGTGAGAATCATGTCCTGGCGACTGATTCGGCTGACGGTCACTCCGAAGCGCTGGGAAATCTCAGTGGCGGCGATGGTCTTGCCGACGACGTCCTTGTGGGTGACGACGATCCGCTTGGCCGTGATGGCACCCGCCGCGGCCCGCAAATCCTCGTCCACCTCGTGGCCCACGCTGAGCTCGGCGCGGTGGAGTTGTTCCGGCGAGCCCACGGCGAGAACCTTGTCGCCGAGCTGGATCACCGTGTCGCGGGTGGCCACCTGGGTTTCCCCGTCGGCGTTCCTGCGGACGCGCGAGACGACGATCCCTTCGTCGCCGAGTCCGGGAATGTTCTTGATCGCCTCGCCGGCCAAGTTGGCGTTCTCGATAACGAAGGTGGCGCGGCGCACTTCGCTGACGCCTTCCGCCATTTTCTGTTGGAGGAGGACGAGTTCCTTCTTCGGGTCGATCCGGAAAATCATGCGGATGATCACCATCGCGAGAATGATCCCGAGCACCCCGAACGGATAGGCCACGGCGTAGGCCATGGCGGCTAGATTCGCCTGTTGGGCTCCGTTTCCGGTCGTCGCCATCGCCTGCTGCGCGGCGCCGAGCGACGGGGTGTTGGTGGTGGCTCCGGACAGCGTGCCGGCCATCACGCCGATGTCCCACTTGAGGAAATACCCGGTGCCATAAGCGATGGCCGCGCCGAACAGCACCACCATGACGGCCAGCGAGTTGAGCTTGAGCCCGTCGCTTTTCAGGGAGTTGAAAAACCCCGGGCCTAACTGTAGGCCCACCGTGAAAACGAACAATACCAGCCCGAACTCCTTGAGAAACGCCATCAGATGTGGATCGAGGCTGAGGCCGAAATGCCCGAGCAGCAGCCCGCTGAACAGCATCCCGGCGACGCCGAGCTTCATGCCGCGAATTTTGATGCTGCCCAGCAGCAACCCGAGGATGGCGGTGAGGGAAAGCACGAGGATGGGCTCGGCGTGCGGCGAAATTTCTTTGATGCGCGATAGGAATTCAGTCACGGGCGCATACTGTGCGGTTTGCGCGGCGCGGACAATGCGTTTGCTGCGGATATTTGAGCACCGGTGCCCGGCAGTTTGCTGAAATCGTTTGCCCGGCGGGATTTCGCCGCGCAATCTTCCGCCCGACCATGTTTCCACGCCCGCCGAAAAAATTTGTCCCCACGCCCTTCGAGTATCACCAGGAAATCGAGATCACCATCGACGCCCTGACCAATCTCGGTGCGGGCGTCGGCCGGATCGATGGCTGGGTGGTCTTCGTGCCGTTTTCCCTGCCGGGTGAGGTCGTCAAAGCCCGCGTCTTCCGCAACGACAAGAACTGCTCCCACGCCGATCTCGTCGCGGTGCTCAGCCCCTCGCCCGACCGCATCGCGCCCGGTTGCCCGCTGTTCGGCGAGTGCGGCGGCTGCCAATACCAGCATCTTTCCTACGACAAACAGCTCGCTTGGAAGACCCGTCAGGTCGGCGAGCTGATGAAGCACATGGCCGCCATCACCTTCCCGGTGAACGACTGCCTGTCCTCGGAACAAAGGTGGAATTACCGCTCGAAAATCACCCCGCACTTTGAAAAAGCCAAGGACGGCGACCTCGGACCTATCGGATTTCTCGCCTTCGGCCGCCGCTCCTCGCTCATCGACGTGCCGCAGTGCCCCATCGCGATGGACACGATCAACCGCGAGCTTCCGGCCATCCGCGACGGCCTGCGCGCGCGGGCTAACACCTTCAAGCGCGGCGCCACCGTCCTGCTGCGAGCCACCGAAGACCGGGTGGAAACCGACTTCCGCGCCGTGGCCACCGAGCACGTCGGCGATTTGAAATTCCAGTTCCTCGCCGGCGATTTCTTCCAGAACAATCCGTTCATCCTCCCCGCCTTCACCGGCTACGTCGCCAAGCAGGCGTCCGCCGGCGGCGCGAAATTCCTGGTGGACGCCTACTGCGGCTCCGGCCTGTTTTCTCTAACTCTGGCGAAAAGCTTCGAGCAGGTCGCCGGCGTCGAGGTTTCAGAAACCTCCTGCGAGTGGGCGCGCAAGAACGCCGCCGCCAACTCCATCACCAACGCGAAATTCCTCACCGCCTCCGCCGAGGCGATCTTCGACCAGATCAGTTTCCCCGCCGCGGACACCGCCGTCGTCATCGACCCGCCGCGCAAGGGCTGCACCCCGGAGTTCATCGAGCAGCTCGTGAAATACGGCCCCGCGCGCGTCGTCTATGTCTCCTGTGATCCCGCCACCCAGGTCCGCGACCTCAAGCAACTGAGCGAGGGCGGCTACCAGTTGGCCGACGTCCAGCCCTTCGACCTCTTCCCGCACACCCGGCACCTGGAATGCGTGATGACGCTGGTGAAAAGCGCCGGGCCAGTGTGCTGATTACGTGAGCTTGGTAAGACCAACCCGCTCCGTCACAGAGCAAATTCCATGAAAAAACTAAGAATGATGAAGATCCTGTTGCTAGCATGCGCATTCGGAATTCTCGCAGGTCACGCGCAAGCTGGTGAGCAGACTGATCCCGCGGTGACTGCCGCGAAGGCGTGGTTGGGGTTGGTGGATGCCAAGGAATATAAGAAGAGCTGGCAGGAGGCGGCCCCGTTTTTCAAAGAGAAGGTGAAGGAGGAGCAGTGGTCTGAGATGATCGCCGCGGCTCGCAAGCCCTTTGGCGAGATGAAGTCGCGCGAGCTGATTTCTGCGGAGCACAAGACGGAGCTGCCGGGCGCGCCCGATGGCGAGTATGTGGTGATTCAGTTCAAGACCTCATTCGCGAATAAGCGCGATTCGGTGGAGACGATTACCCCCATGAAGGGTGACGGCGCCTGGCGCGTATCCGGATACTTCATCAAATAATCCCTCAAGGCTTGAAGAGACCTCGCAGATAGTCGCCGTTGCGCTTGGCGTCGGCCACGGCATCGCGGGATGGCGCGCTGGTCTGGAGCACGATCCATACGCGTAACGTGTCCCGGCTGTCTCAGCCGGGTTCATTGGCTCCGCTTCCGGCTGAGACAGCCGGAACACTTTAGGGAAGATGCTGGGTGAATTTCCCCTCGCGCAGGACTTGCACTGGGAGCAGATAGAGAATCGTCGCGAAGTGCGGGAAGTAGGCGTTGGCGACGTGCTCGCCGATGGCGTCTGCTAGGGCGCTGTCCACGATGACTTCGATTTTGATGTTCTCGCCCTCCCATTGGCTGGCCCGCAGGCCGTGGTGGCCCTCGCCGCGGACGGAGCAGATCGTGTAGCCGCGGACGCCGAGTGATTTCAGATCCGCGATGAGGCGGCTTTCGAGTTCGTCCTCGGCGATGATCGTGAGCAGGATCAGGTTGGTGGTTTTCATGGATCAGGCGTTGAAAAGAAACTTGGCGAAGGCGTGATAGAGCGGGATTCCTAACACGATGTTGAACGGGAAGGTGATCGCCAGCGAGGAGGTGAGATAGAGTGCGGGACTCGCCTGGGGCAGGGCGATGCGCACGGCGGCGGGCGCGGCGATGTAGGAGGCGCTGGCCGCGAGGGTGGCGAGCACCGTGGCGCCGCCGAGGCCGAGGCCACACCATTTGCCGACGAGGGCGCCGAGCAAGCCGTGGAGCACGGGCATGATCAGGGCGAAGGCGACGAGCCGCCATCCGGCGGATTTCAAGTCATGCAAGCGGCGGCCGGTGACCAACCCCACTTCCAGCAGAAAAAGCGTGAGCACGCCTTTGAACGGGGCGTCGAAGAGCGGCGCGACCTGATCGAAGCCCTTTTTCCCGCAGAGCAGTCCGATGACGAGTCCGCCCAGAAGCAGGAGGATTCCCTTGCCGGTGAGGAGGTCGTGAAAGAGTTTCTTCATCTCGCCGGGCTGGGATGTCCCGCTGTGGCTTGATTTCATCGCGAGGAAGATGGCCACGATGATGGCCGGCGCTTCCATCACCGCGAGCAGGGCCGGCATGAACCCCTCGACGGGAACTTTTCCAACTTCCAGAAAGGCCAGCACCGCGCTGAAGGTGACCGCCGAGACCGAGCCGTAATGCGCCGCGATCGCGCCGGCATTGGCGGCGTTGAGACACACCAGTTTCTTTAACAGGAAGAAGCACCAGATGGGAATCACCGCGCTGAGAGTGATCGCCGCGATGAGCGGGCCGCCGACCACGCCGAGGCTCATGCCATCGAGTTTCATCCCGCCCTTGAGGCCGATGGCGAAGAGCAGATAGATGGTTAGCGCCGTGTAGAGTTCATCGGGGAAGCGGAGATCGCTCTTCACGAGCGTGGCGAAGAGTCCCAGCGCGAACGCGAGAACCATCGGCGAGAGCAGGCTGGTGGCTAGGGATTGGAGAAGTTCCATCGAGGGGATAGGGGAGGTCAGGTTTGCTGATAGCTCTTGGTTTCGGATTGCAGCCTGCGGTTTTTGGATTTCGACTCGGCGGCCAGCTTGGCTTGGAAGGAGAGGATTTTCTTCAGCAACTCCGCGTCGCCGGCGGCGAGGATTCTAGCAGCAAAAAGGCCGGCGTTGCGGCCGCCGTTGATGGCCATGGTGGCAACGGGGACTCCGCCGGGCATCTGGACGATGGAGAGGAGCGAGTCGAGGCCTTTGAGCGATTTGCTCTCGACCGGCACGCCGATCACCGGCAGCGGCGTGAGGCTGGCGACCATGCCGGGGAGGTGCGCCGCGCCGCCGGCACCGGCGATGATGACTTGGATTCCGCGGGTGTGAGCGGTGCGGGCGAATTTCACCATGTCCATCGGCGTGCGGTGGGCGGAGACGACTTGGACGGAGCAGGGGATCCCGAACTCGGCGCAGGCGTCGGCGGCGGGTTTGAGGGCGGGCCAGTCTGAATCGCTGCCCATGATGATGGCGACTTGGGGTGTGTTGGTTTTCATGAAGTTTTTCCGAAGTGGATTTTGGAGGCGCATTCGACGGCGGCTTGTTCGGCTTCTGCCAGAGTTTCGCCGAGCGCGGTGACGTGGCCCATTTTGCGTCCCTCGCCGCTCATGGCCTTGCCGTAAAGATGGAGATGCGCGCCGGGAACGGCGAGCGCCTGGTCCAGTCCGCCAGCCCGCCCGGCAGCGTGGATGTTTCCTAGCAGGTTCACCATCGCGGCGGCGGGCGCAACCATGCGGGTGGAGCCGAGCGGCAGGCCCAGCACGGCGCGGACGTGGTTTTCAAACTGCGAGCAGGCGCAGGCTTCGATGGTGTAGTGGCCGGAGTTGTGGACGCGCGGGGCGAGTTCGTTGACGACGATTTCGCCGCCGCGGGTCAGGAACATTTCCACGCCGAAGCTGCCCACCGCGCCGACGGTCTCGACGGCGCGGCGGGCGACTTCCGCCGCGCGGTTGGCGACTTCCGGCGAGACCGCGGCGGGCGCGCGGACGAGGTGGCAGATGTGGTTTTCCTGGACGGTCTCGACAACCGGATAGATGGCGGATTCTCCATTCCGGCCGCGCGTGATGATGACGGCGAGCTCCGAGGTGAAGTCGCAGAACTCCTCGGCATAGAGCGGGTTGCCCGCGTTGCCGCCGAGTTTTTCCCATGCGGCGGCGATGTCGTCCCGGGTGCGGATGGTGGCGTTGCCCTTGCCGTCGTAGGCATTGCGGCGCGCCTTGAGAACCAGCGGTAGGCCGAGCTGACTGATAGCCCGTTCCAGGTCCCGCGGTTCATCCGTGGCGCACATTCTTGGAATGGGAAGGCCGGCGGCTTGCAGGGTTTGTTTCTGGGTGAACTTGTCCTGCACGAGGGCCAAGGTCTGGGAATTCGGCCAAACCGTGTGCCCGGCGTCTTCCAGTGCGCGGAGGTGGTTGGCGTCCACGAATTCGTTTTCGAGGGTGATCACATCCACCTGTGAGGCAAGTCCCAGCAGCGCTTCCACCGTATTCCAGTCACCCACCAGCGAGTGCGTCGCGAGGGTGGCGGCGGGGCTGTATGGGTTGCGCTCGAGCACCACGACGTTGCAGCCGAGTTGCAGGGCGGACATCGCCGTCATGCGGGCCAGTTGGCCGCCGCCAATGATTCCGAGCCTTGGCCCGGCCACGGGGCTCTGGTTGAGGATTTTCGCGTCGTAGGTTTCGTGCATTTCAGGAGTGGACTTGTGCGAGTTTCGCGCGGAGTTCTTGGAGTTGGGAGTTCATGATTGTCAATTGCCGATCGAGCGCGGTCAGGTCGGCAAGGACGCTGCCTTTCTCCGCGACGCTGCGCCTGGCCTCGTTGTATTCATCGAGCTCGGCGTGCATTTCCTCCATGCTGTTCATGATGATGCCGATGAAGAGGTTGAGCATGATCATCGTGCCAAGCAGGATGAAGCTGATGAAATAGACCGCGGCGACGGCGGGGGCCGAGCCTTGCGCGCTGACGAACAGGAATTTCCAATCGTCGAGGGTGATCGTCTGGAAAAGCGTCAGGAAAGCCCGCGACAGGCTGCCGAAGTGTTCCTTGTCGTGACCTCCGAAGAGATGCACGCCGGCGATGGCGTAGATGTAGAACATGATTCCAAGCAGCAGGCTTACATAACCCATCGAGCTGAAACTTTTGATCAGCGCGCCAACCAGGAGCTGAAGCTTGGGTAGGGCGGAAACAAGACGCAGCAAGCGCAGCGTCCGGCCGAGGCGCAGCACCACGGCGAACTGCGAATCCATCGGCAGCAGGCAGAGCACGATGACTGCGAAATCAAAGACGTTCCAGCCATCGCGAAAGTAGTCCCAGGGCCGCGGGTAGCGTGCTGTTAGCTTCAGGATGGCCTCGACGATGAAGATACCCAGCACGATGGCATCGAGCGCCCGCAGCACGGGGCCGTGAGAGGCCACCATGGTGGCGTCGGTCTCGATCCCGGCGAGCACGCCGGCTATCAGGATCGTCAGAATGACCAGACGCTGGAACCAGGAAGCATCGGCGATACGCTTCGTGGTTTCCGGGAAATTACTGAACGTGGGAATTGGCATTCTACGTGAAATGAGAGTGGCGGTATCAGACCGGTGTGCCGCCGCGGACCAGCGAAAGGATCGCGGCGGTATCGAGCGTCTTGGCCCGCTCTTGGATTTCCGGCAGGTAACGGGTGTGGAGCTCGCGGGCCTGGCTTTGCAAGGGCCCGATGAGCTTTTTCAAATCCGGGGCCGTGAGATTGCGGCCGCCCGCATAGTAACTCTGCGCCATGTGCCCGATGGCATACGTCGAGGCGAATGACACAGCAGACCCTGCAACTTGGTCCGCAACCTTGCCGACGGTTTTTCCTCCGAGTTTGCGGCCGAACTTGCCCACTAGCTTGCGTGCGAAGCCCTCCACCATCTGAGAACCGAGCCCGATGCCAGCGGTGGCGAGGAAGTCCTTGATATTGCTTCGATCAAGCTCCACCCCGTGGGACTTCCCGATCCGATACACCATCTTCATTTGCATGGGAATGATGACAACCGTTGCCAAGGTTTGGGGCAACAATTCGAGAGCGCCAGCAACGATCGCGTATTTGAGAATCATGCTGCCACTGTCAGCAGTGGTGACCGCCTCCGGCAGCGTCGTGCCAAGTGGCGCGAGGGCGGCGGAATCCACCTCCGCATCCACAGCACTTGACTCGCCTTCCGAGAGGGCCAGACGGCGGCGCAACTCCGCGAGAAACTCTCCTTCCTCGGCGGAAATCGAGCCGCCGACTTCGCAAATCGCCCGCGCCATTTCGTAAGCAAGCATCCGGTCCTGGTTGGTGCCGAGACCTTTGCACGCCTCCTCGATGGAGAGTTTCCCCATCAGGATCCTGCGCGAGAGAGCGGCCAGGTTGTCCGCGTCCATTTCTTCGGCGTAGCGGGCGATTTCCTGGCGCTCGGCATCGGATTGCTCGCCATTCGAGTAGGCGGCATGGAGGCAGATTGCCAGCAGTGAGTCATGAGTGGTGATCGGGTTCATGGTGGTATGGTTAGAGATGATCAAGCCGGCTTCTCATCTTCTTTGTTGGGGATCAGGACGGACATCACCGTTGCCGCGGCGAGCGTGCCGAGCACAATCACCAGAGAAACAAGCGGATCGATCTTGATGCTCTTAAACTCACTGGCACTGAGGCCGAAATCATTGAAATACGGCGGCGCGGCGAGTAACAGCAGCTTGATGCCGATGAAGGCGAGAATCAGGATCAAGGCAGGCTTGAGGAAGCGGAATTTCGCGATCAGGGCGGCCAGGCAGAAATACAGGGCGCGCAAGCCGAGGATCGCGAAAATGTTGCTGGTAAAGACGATGAAAGGATCCGGAGTGATCGCAAAGATCGCGGGAATCGAGTCAACCGCAAACACAAGGTCCGTGATCTCCACCATGATCAGCGCGAGGAACAGCGGAGTGATGGCCCAACGCGCGGATAGAGTGCCCGGTTCGGCAGGGGCGTATGTGTCCTTACCTGTTTTCGGATCTTTGATAGAAGTAGGGGCCACCGTGCGGCGGGTGAAGAACTTCTGACCGTCATAGAAACTCACCGTGCGGAAGAATCGCTTTGCAAGCTTCACGACAGGGTTGTTTCCCGGGTCGCTGTGGCTGGTGATGAGCGCCATTTTCACGGCCGTGAAGATCAGGAACAAACCGAAGACGATAAGGATCCAAGTGTAGCGCATGATCAGCTCCCCACCGAGGAAGATCATCCCTCCGCGCATGATGAGCGCGCCGATGATTCCCCAGAAGAGCACGCGATGCTGGTATTTCGCAGGGATCGCGAAGTAACCGAAGATCATCGCGATGACGAAGATGTTATCCATTGCCAGAGACTTCTCGACGATGTATCCGGTCAGATATTGGATCGCCGCCGTGGCTCCCGTGACTTCTCCCAGCACGATCGCCCCTCCCGCATAAACCGGGGTTTCCAATCCCAGACCCAGCCAGTGATGCTGATAAGCGTAATAAATGAAGCCGGTGAAAGAGACTCCGCAAGCGAGCCAGATGCAGGACCAGGTGATGGATTCCTTCATGCTGACTTCATGGGCCTCCCGATGGAAAACACCGAGATCGAGGGCGAGGAATACCATCACCAGCGCGATGAAGCCGATGTAGGCCCACATTTTCATGCTGGCGGGATCGGCGGTGGCTGCGGTGGTGGCGAGTAGTGATAGGATTGTCATATGGTTTCAGAAGCAGAGTATATGGAGCGGTACCCGCGTCAATGGCGCTGGCTACCGGCAGGACGGCGGCGGGTCAGCTCTATGGCGGGAGCTTTTTCGTGGCGGTGCGAGCGCTTGACTTTGCGGTGGCCGATCTTGCCGGCGATCCGCTCGAAGGCTTTGAGGATCGCCGCACGAAGCGTGTGGTCTGAGGATTTCACGATGACGTCAGGTCCGGGAGTCACCAGGTGGAAAGACACGCTGAACGGCGGACTGTCGGTGAGGCTGCGCTCCAGACGAACGCGGGCCTCGTCGATTTGAAGATCGGGCAGCAGCGATTTCAGTTCGTTTTCGATCATCTCGACGATGGACTTGGACGGAGCGTGGTTGCGGTGGCTGAGGGTCAGTTTCATGGTTGGTGGGGTTGACGGGCAAACTCTGCCTGCCGTTTTTGAATTTGCATAATACGAAAAATCACACTAAACATTCCATTAAATGGAAGCTTTGCCCGAAACCGGATTTCTCAATTACCACCATCTCCGCTACTTCTGGACCGTGGCGAAGGAGGGGAGCCTGAAGCGCGCTTCGGAGAAACTGAGGGTCTCCCAGCCGTCGATGTGCACGCAGATCAAGCTGCTGGAGGCGAGTCTGGGAGAGACGCTCTTCCGGCCCAGCGGCCGCTCCCTCGAGCTGACGGAGTTCGGGCAGCTGATCCACGGCTACGCGGAGGAGATCTTCACTCTCGGCGGCGAGATCCTGCGCGCCACCAAGCAGGCACCAGGCGTGCGGGCGCTGCGCCTGCATGTCGGCATCGTGGACTCATTCCCGAAGTTGATGAGCTACGACATCCTGCGTCCCGTGCTCGACCACCAGCCGCCGGTGCAGCTCACCTGCCACGAGGGGAAACTCGCGGACCTCGTCTCCCAGCTCAACACCCACCGGATCGATGTGGTGCTCTCGGACGAGCCCGCCTCGCCGGGGATCGCGGGCAGGGTTTTCAACCACCTGCTAGGAACTTCCGAGATCACGTTCTGCGCGATGCCGGGCCTGGCCAAAAAGCTCAAGGGCCGCTTCCCGCGGAATCTCGACGGCGCGCCGGCGCTGCTGCCGACCCAGAACTGCAGCCTCCGGCGTGACTTGGAAAAATGGTTCGGCAGCGCCGGCGTGCAGCCGCGGGTGGTCGCGGAGTTTGAGGACGCGGCGTTGACGAAAATCGTGGCAACCAGCGGGCACGGGTTCATCGCGGTGCCCACGGTGGTGGCTTCCGAAGCGGTGGAAAGATATGGATTTGTGCCGATCGGCCGGACGAATGAAATCGTCAGCCGGTTCTACGCCATCACCGCCGAGCGACGCTTCACGCATCCGGCGATTCTGGCGATCACGGAGAAATTGCGTCCCGCTAGAAAGAAGAAAACCCCCAAAGCATGATCCAAGGCGGTTGCGCACAGCTTGTTTCGAGCGATGGTTTTGGCAGAGGATTTTTGTAAAAGCCATTTGCATTTGTGCGCGTCCCGGGCATGTGTTTCCAGCCATGAAAACTTCATTATTTTTCCGACGAATCGGATTTTCCGCGTTGGTGGCTGGAGCGCTTGCCAGCACCAGTTGCATGACGACTTACGATGAATACGGCCGGCCGGTGCAATCCGTCGACCCGGGCGCGGCCGTGGCGGGCGCCGCCGCCGCGGGAATCATCGGCTACGCTTTGGCGGACGACGATGACCATCACCACCACCACGGCTATTATCGGGGCGGGGGGTATTATGGCGGACACCACGGCGGCTACCGGCGGCGGTATTGAAATTCATCCATTTCCTGATGAATAGCTGCGGGGGCGGCGCGTCTATGAAGGCATGAAAAGCAAAACTCCGCTCTTTCGATTGACCGTGTTGTCCGCGCTGCTCGCCCTGACCGGCTCCAGTGTCAGCTGCATGACGACTTATGATTCCTATGGTCGGCCGGTGCAGTCGGTCGATCCGGCGGTCGCGATCGCGGGGGTCGCCGCCGCGGGCCTGATCGGATACGCCGCGTCGAATAACAACGATCACCATCATGGCGGCCACTACCGTGGCGGGTATTACGGCGGTGGTGGATACTATCGTGGCGGCTGCTATTGATAGCGCGGGACGGGATCGACATTCCGGAAATGGCGGGTCAAGTTGTGCGGCAACTTCCTGATCCACCATGCCAGCCACTGCGAGCCGCCTTTCCGTTTTCACCGAATCCGTCATCCGCGGCACGACCCGGCTGGCCAACCAACACGGCGCGATCAATCTGGCGCAGGGGTTTCCGGACTTCGATCCGCCGGAGGAATTGTTAGCCGCGCTCGAACGGGCGACCCGCGGGCCGCACCACCAATACGCGGTGACGTGGGGCGCGCCACGGTTTCGCGAGGCGCTGGCCCGGAAAATCCAGCGCTTCACCGGACTGCCTATCGATCCGGACCAGAACCTCGTGGTCACCTGCGGCAGCACCGAGGCGATGATGGTCGCGATGATGACCGCCTGCAATCCGGGCGACAAGGTGATCATCTTCTCGCCGTTTTATGAAAACTACGCGGCGGACGCGATTCTGTCAGGAGCCGAGCCGATCTACGTGCCGCTGAGGCCGCCGGGCTTCGGGTTCGATTCCGAGGAACTCGCCCGCGCCTTTGCCCAGAAGCCGAAAGCGATCGTGGTTTGCAATCCTTCCAATCCGACGGGCAAGGTTTTCACCCGCGACGAGCTGATGGAAATCCTGCGGCTGGCCGAGGAGCACGACGCCTTCGTGATCACGGACGAGCCATACGAGCACATCGTTTTCGCGCCGCACGAGCATGTGTATTTCGCGGCGCTGCCGGGCGCTTTCGAGCGGACCATCACTTGCAACTCGCTCTCGAAAACCTACTCGATCACCGGCTGGCGGCTCGGTTATGTGCAGGCCGCGCCGGCGGTCATCGCGCAGGCGCGGAAGGTCCATGACTTTCTAACCGTCGGCGCGGCGGCGCCCTTGCAGGAAGCGGCGATCGCCGGGCTCGAACTGCCGGACAGTTATTACGCCGGGCTGCGCGACCTCTACACGGAGAAGCGCGATCTGTTTCTCGGGCTACTGCGGCAGACCGGCCTGCCCTTCACCGAGCCGCAGGGCGCTTACTATGTGATGCTGGACATTTCCTCGCTCGGCTTCGCGACGGACACCGAGGCGTCCGCGTGGTTGATCCGCGACATCGGCGTGGCGGGAGTGGCGGGATCGAGCTTTTTCCGTGAGCCGGTGAACCATCTCATCCGCTTCCACTTCGCGAAGAACGCCGCCACTCTGCAAGCCGCGGGTGAGCGTCTGCTCCGCTTGCATTAGGCCGATGACCGGCGTCAGGGGGCAAATGATTGTTCGCGGTCCCCATTCCCAACCCAACCTACCTGAAACGCTTCACCCGGATCATCCGGAACTCGATCTTCATCGGCGGGCCGACGTGCACCTGCACTCCCACCAGGCCGTTCATCCGGCGCTTTTCCGGATCGTCGTCACGGACTTCCGACATGAGGACGCCGTTGGTAAAATGTTGCATTAGATTTCCGCGGGCGACGATGTGGACCTGATTCCAGTCGTTCTTCAGGACTTTTTTCTGCAACTCCGAGCGGCCACCCAATTCCTGGGTGATTTCAGGAGGCTTTCCGGGCGTGAGAAGGACGCTTTGCCCGCGATAAGCGAGGAACTTCCGTCCGCGTTCCTCATAATTCTGGCCGCTCCACTGGTCCTTGCCGTCGATATCGTTCTGATAGCCCTCCATCGCCCATTTCACGCCCTGCACCTCGATGCTGCGGTAGTTGATGCCGCTGTTGCCCTCGGCGGAAACCCGGTATTCGAGCTTGAGCTCGAAATCCGCCAGCTCGCCGCCGCGCCAGATGATGAAGGAATTTTGTCTGAGCAAGGTGTCGGGCCGCACCTCGCCGACGAGCGTGCCGTTTTCGGCCTTCCAGTAAACCGGATCGCCGTCCCAGTTCTTCAGCGTGCCGTCAAAGATGGATTCGAAGCCCGCGTCTAACTCCGGAATTTCCACTCCGGAGGCCGGGTTTGCATGGCACAACAGGAATCCGAGAAGGGCGATGTGGACTTTCATGGGGAGATGCTAGGAAATCGCCCCGGCGCGGCGAGTGCGATTTCCCACAATCGGGGCGAAATGTCTCAGATTCCTGCTTTTCCAATCCGCGAGATTCAGCAAGGCTGCGCGGGCCATGCCAGCCCTTGAAAACACCTACGCTTTGATCCTCGCGGGAGGTTCCGGAACCCGTTTCTGGCCCTTGAGCCGGAACTCCCGGCCGAAGCAGCTTCTCGATCTTTTCGGAACCGGAACGCTTCTCGAGCAAACGATCCGCCGCCTCGACGGGCTGGTTCCTTTTGAAAACATCCTCATCCTCACCAACGAGCTGCAACTCGACGCCGTCCGCGCCATCGCCACCATGCTGCCGGCGGGAAATATTTTCGCCGAGCCCGCCAAACGCGACACAGCGCCCGCCGTCGCGCTCGGCATCGGCCTCGTCGCCGCGCGCAATCCTGACGCGGTCATGATGGTCCTGCCTTCCGACCAGCTCATCCAGGACACCGCCGCCTATCACTCCGTGATGCGCGACGCCCTGGCCACGGCGGAAACCTCCGACGGACTCGTCACCATCGGCATCCGTCCGACTTGGGCCTGCCCGTCCTATGGCTACATCGAGCGCGGCGAGCCCGCTAACATCGCCGGCTTGGCGTGCGAGCATCCGCCCGTCGAGGTGAAGCGCTTCCGCGAAAAACCCGACGCCGAACTGGCCGCGGAATTCCTCGCTCAAGGCGGCTTTTCATGGAACGCAGGAATGTTCGTCTGGTCGCTGCCCACGGTGATCCAACAGCTAACTACTCATGCGCCCGAGCTCGCAGGATTCGTTTCCGAACTCAGCAACTCGGCTAACATCCATGCCACGGTGGCCGCGCGATTTCCCGCACTCACGCCGATCTCCATCGACTACGCGCTCATGGAAAACGCCGACCGGGTCCTCAACATCGAGGCGACCTTCGACTGGGACGACGTCGGCTCTTGGCTTTCCATCGCCAAGTATCTTGAAAAATACGGCGAGGAAAACCGCGCCAACGAACCGATCACCCAGCTCGATTCGCAGAACAACATCGTCTTCAACGCCCTGCCCGGCACCCGAATCGCCCTGCTAGGCGTGGACGACCTGATCATCGTCCAAACCCCGGACGCCCTGCTCATCGCCAACCGCCACCAGGCGGACGCGATCAAAAAACTTTCCGACATTCTCCCCGTCGAACTCCTCTGAACGCGCGAAACTCCAACTCCCCGCACCCCGCGCTCGGCATTGATCATGGCGACGCGCGCATCGGCATCGCCGCTACCGACGATTTCGGCATCCTCGCGCATCCGGTGGAGACCATCGACCAGAGCAAGGGCGACGCCGTCGAGCGGATCGCGTGGCTGGTGGAAATCCGTCAGATCCACACGCTCGTCGTCGGCCTGCCGGTCCGCATGGACGGCAGCGAGGGCAGTTCCGCCGCCAAGGTCCGCGTCTTCGCCGACCGCCTGCGGGAGCGCATCCCCACCGTCCCGCTCATCTTTGTGGACGAGACGCTGACGACCTCAAGCGCCGCCGCCAAACTTCGCGAAGCCGGACGCAACGCCCGCCAGCAAAAGGCGGTGATCGACCAAGCCGCCGCCGTGGAAATCCTCAACCAGTGGATGGGCGAAATTTGCTAGAACCGGCCGCGTTGGCCCGGGAAATTTCCCTTGTGGACGCCTACTGACTTTCGTTTGCTCAAAGAAAATCGACCGATGAAAATCTACATTTACCTATTTGCCGCGGCACTGCCCCTGCTCTCGAGCAGTTGTCTGATGCGCCGTATTATTACCGAGAATGGGTCGGTCATTGAGTCCAAATATGTCATGAAGCGGCCGCTGAAATCGCAGTGAACCTGCGCTCCGAACGAATGCGCCTCAAACTCACCATCGCCTACGACGGACGCCCTTATAACGGTTGGCAATCGCAGGTGGGCGGAAACACGGTGCAGGACATTATCCAGACCGCGTTGGAAGAAGTCGCGAAACAACCGCTGCGGTTGCATGGCTCGGGTCGCACCGATACCGGCGTGCACGCTCTCGCGCAGATCGCCCATTTCGACGCGCCGGCTGGGGGCACCATGAACCCGTTCAACTGGGTGCCCGCGCTCAATTGCAAGCTGCCCGCCACCATCCGGATCATGGCTTGCGAGGAGGTCGCGCCGGACTTCCACAGCCGGTTCTCGGCCATCGGGAAAATCTATCATTTCGACCTTTGCACCGATCCCGTGCTGCCGCCGCTCAAGGCAGGCATCGCCTGGCACATCCCGCGCCAGCTCGACGCCGACGTGCTGTGGGACGCGCTCGCGCTGTACATCGGCCGCCACGATTTCCACGCGTTCGCGGCGTATCGCGGCAATGAGACTCCGGACATCGACTGGTGTCGGACGATCGAGTCGGTGGAGCTGACGACTTTGCAGGATGGCTATCAGATCGCTTACAAGGGAGACGGCTTCCTCTACAAAATGGTCCGCCTCCTCACTGGCGGCGCGGTCCACGCCGCACAGGGACGGATCCGCTTGGACGATCTCGCCGCGCTGCTAGACCAGCCGGCCGGGTTGCCGCGCGGGAAATCCCCGCTTTGCGCCCCGTCCGACGGACTGTTCCTGCAACAAGTGATCTATCCGTAATTCCCGGAACCGCGGCTGTTGTTATAGAAACGGATTATTCGCGCGCTCCTCGCCAAGGGTGGTGGCCGGGCCGTGGCCGGGAAGCAGGACGGTGGAGTCGGGCAGCGGAGTGAGGACTTGCTTCAGGTTTCGCAGGGCTTTTTGATAAATGGCTGGCGGGCTGCAGCCGCCGATGGAACCAGCGAAAATCGCGTCGCCGGTGACGAGGACCGGGCGGGCGAGACCGTCGATGTGGTAGCCGAGCGCCGGGTCGGCGTGGCCGGATAGATCGCAGGCGCGGACCGTGAGCGGACCGCAGCGGATCGAATCGCCGGGGCGCAGGTGCCGGGTGTTTTCGATTTGATCGCCGTAAACGACATTGCCTCTCGCGACGAGCGCCGGAATGCCGCCGACGTGGTCGCGGTGCGCGTGGGTGACGAAAACCCAGCCGGGATGCGCCGCTCCGATCGCATCGAGCGCGACCACGCACGAGTCGGGCTCAAAGCCGCTGTCGAACAAGATCGCCGTGTCATCGGTCCATATGAGCCATGCGTTCACCCGCTCCTCGCCGAAGGGGAAATCGAGCCGGTGGATGCCGGGCAGCGCGAGCGGCTGGGGCTGGTAGCCGGGATGGTTGACGAGCGCCTCGATTTGCAAATGAAGCACCGGCGCGAGGCGGCGGGCGGCGTCCTCGGAGAAATCTCCCTCCGTGAAGGCGAGCATGCGGTTTTCCGGCAGTCCGGCCTGCCCTGCGGCGTCGCCCGCCGTGAGCCCGAGGCCGCGGAGCGCCTTGCGGATGACCCAAGTGTAATCGTCTTCAAGCATGATGTGGACCGTTAAAATCGGGTGAAACCAGTCGTTCGTCAATGGGAAGAAATCCCCGCGGCTTATCTCATCCGGTAGTAGCTATCAGAATTATAGAGGAAATAGACGTCCTGAGGATTGAGCCGGGGCAGCCAGACGAATGGCTTGCCGGATGCGTCGATCTCCTCGGTCAGCGCGGTGGTCTGGGCGGCTTTGGCCGGTTCGATCGAGTCCGGGTTCTTGGTGAACGAGGTCTCGTCGATGCCTTGGACGATGTGGTTGACCCACTTCAGTTCCTTGGCTTGCTCGCCGAATTCGCTCCAGTCGCCGCTGGACGACTTGGCATACATTCTCTTGATCAACTCGTCCGTGGTGACGCCCATCTTGTTAGCGATCGGCGTGCCGAGGCGCGCCCACCAGCGCTGGCTTTCCTCGTGGAACTCGCGCTGCTGGGTGAGGTTGAGCTGGGCCATCACCACCGAGCTGATCTGGTGATGGAGGATGACCGCGTTCGGATAGGCGTAGGATTCCTGGGCGAGGGTGGTGATGGCGGCCGCCATCGACGCGGCGAAGGATTTCACGACGACGTGCACCGGCGCGTCGCTCGATTCCATGGCTTTGAGAATCCGATAGCCGGCCATGACGGAGCCGCCGGGGCTGGCGTCGATGACGATGAAAATGGGCAGCTCGCGGTCCTTGTTATTCCAATACTGGATGCGGCTGGTGACGAAATCGGCGGTGGTGGTGGAGATCAGGCCGTTGAGCGGGATGCGGCGGTCGGAAACGACGAGGATGCCGTTTTCCTTCAACGGGTTTTTGAGGAAGACCGGTTTCGCATCGGCGAACTTGGCGCGCTTCTCGGCGGTTTCGATTCGCGCGATGTCGTTTTGGATGCGGGTGATTTCGAGGGCGGCCTCGCTTTGGACGGTCTTGAGGTCGTTCGCGAGTTTTTCAGCGCGGGCTTTGGAGAGCTCGTCTTCGCGGACGATTTTCTCTTTCTCGGCCTCCATGCCGGCGAACTCCAGCTCGAGAGCCGCTTGGCGTTTGGCGGTTTCCATGGCGAGTCTCTCGGTCATGAGCTCGCACTCTAACTTGAGCCGGGCGATTTCGGCGCGCATCGAGTTGGTCGATTCGATGAGACGCTCGGCTTCGAGTTTGTTTTGGATGGCGAGGGCTTCCTGTTCGGCGCGTTTCGCGTCGAGCGCGGGATTCGCGGCGGCGGGAGTTTCGGTGACCGGAGCGGGCGCGGCTTCTTTCGCGGGCAGGAGGGCGGCCGTGAGTGCGAAACCGATTAGAACTGGGATTTTTCTCATGGATTTTTCTGCTGACGCGGTGATTGGAGGAGTGGATTCGGGGAATGTCAGGTCTTCCGGGCTTTGGCGCGGACACCGATGAAGACGATGATTCCGGCAAATGCGAGGAAGATGGCGGCGGCGATGCCGAGCGTGGTGAACAGGCGGCCGCTGGCCGAGTCCACCTGCGAGTCGGTGATGTTGTCAGCCGGGTTCTCGCCCGGGTTTCGTGTCAGGACGACTTTCCCATCCGCGATTCCCACGCGGGTGAGCTTGGCCATCGCCGGGCCGATGGCCGGATCGGTGAGATAGCGCTCGGTGATCCGATAGGGCGACATCTGGCTGATGAATTCCGGAGCGACTTTCTTGCCGGGCACCTCGATGGCGTCGAGACTGAGGACCACTTCGTGTTTGAGCAATTGCGGGCGGGCGACGAGCGTGCCGTTGAGAAACCGGGAGTCCGAGGCGATCCATCCGGGCTCGCCTTCATGGGCGAGGCGGGGCTTGCCGTTGAGGGGAAATGAAATCGCGATGCGCAGGGTTTCGCCCTCGATGCTCACGACGCGGAAGGTGCCGCGGAGTTCCTTGAAGGGCTCGTAGGCGGCGATGGCGAGATTCAAATCCCCGGCGGATAGAGCGAGCGTCGCTTGGGAATCGCCGGCGAGTTGCTGGCGGAATGCCTCGACCCGTTCGGCGAGATTGTTGAGGCCGGCTTCTTGGTTTTCGAGCGGCGAGACTTCGACCGGAACGGGTTTTTCCGCGGTGAATTTGGCGATCTCGTTGAACTGCCGGAACAGGGTGAGGACCGAGAATCCGATCAGGAAAACCATCACCGCGAGTGCGGCGATGAGGATGGCGCAACCCGCGAAAGGCGAGCGGGCGCTGGCGTCTTGGCGAAGCGTGTTAGGAGGCGTCGGGCTCATTCAGGGCGTTTTGTTTTCCGGCTCTTCACCCGTGCGGGGCGTCTCGTCGATGGCGGGAAGCTCGTCGCTGAAATGCGGGTCCTTGGGCGGATACTCGTCGTGCCACCCGTCGTCGCCGGACTCATGCGCTTCGCTTTCTTGCGGTGCGTCTGCCTTCGCCTCCTCCTCGCGGCGCAGCAGGCGCTCCATGTTTTCGCGGGCTTCCTGTTCCTCCTTGATGCGGTTTTTCTTGCGGTCGAAATAAGCGAGCCAGATGCAGATTTCGTAGAGCACGATCATCGGCAGGGCCATCAGGCAGAGCGTCATCGCGTCGGGCGTGGGGGTGAGGACGGCGGCGGCGACGAAGATGGCGACGATGGCGTAGGAGCGCGTCCGCGACATGGTTTCATAGCTGAGCAGCCCCAATTTCACGAAGACCATCACCACCACTGGCAGCTCGAAGGACGCGCCGAAGAGCAGGGTGAACTGGGTGGCGAAGGAAATATACTCGCCGATCCGCCAGTCGTTGGAGATGCCCATGTTGCCGCTCCACTCCGCGAAAAACAACAGGGCCCGCGGTAGCACCATGTAGTAGGCGAAGGCCGCCCCAGTTAGGAACAGCCCGAAGCCGACGGTCATCGCCGGCCAGAGGACGCGCTTCTCATCGCTGTGGAGTCCGGGGAGGACGAATTGCAGGATGAACAATAACAGCAGCGGGAATGAAACGACGATGCCCGCGACGAACGAGAGCTTCATCGACAGCATGAAGCCCTCGGTGGGCCGGAGCGCGGACATCATCCGCAGGTTGCCTTGGGCGTCGCTGTCGGTGTTCGGCTTGGTCCGGAGCAGGGCTTTGACCTGGAGCTTGAGCTCGTCGGATCCGCCTAGCGAGTTGACGAACGCCTCGCGTTTTTCCTCGGGCAGGGCGGTGGCGGCGCGGAGCAGGCTGATGGATTCGGCTTGGAACGAGAGATCGGCGTCGCCGAGGGATTGATAGAAAAGCGCGCGCTGCTCGGGTGTGAGATTCATCGCCGCGTGTTCGACTTTGCGGGCTTTCCCCCAGCTTTCCACGGTGTAGGGGCGGGGCGCGTCATCGGGCAGCGTGGCCTTGAGCTGGGTGACCAAGACCTGGTCCACCGGCTGGCGGAAGAAATCCATCAGATCCTTGTTGAAGGCGAAGCAGGCGACCATCGAGATGACCAGCGTGATCACGACCCGGGTGATCATCACGCGCAGGTCCTCCAAGTGCTCGAGAAACGGCTTTTCGTGGTCCGGGTGGGAATTCTCCCGGAGCTGGATGACTTTTTTCAGCAGATACATTGCTTGTGGGGCGGGGATTCAAGCCGCGCATCCCCGGCACCGCAAGGGCAGATGTTTTGCGCCGGAGAATTCTGGCGTTGCGGTCCGCACGCGCTTGTCGCACCCTACCGTGCCGCCGCCAAGTTTCCCGAAATTGCACCATGTTCCAGCCTTACTCCGTGATTCCAGATTTCCCGATCCTCGATCAAACGATCGGCGGACAGCCACTCGCGTATTTGGACAACGCCGCCACCACGCAGAAGCCGATGGCGGTTTTGCTGACGTCCCGGCACTACTATGAGGCGATGAATGCCAACATTCACCGCGGCACCCACCATCTCGCGCGGCTGGCCACGGAGACCTTTGAAAAAGCCCGCCAAACCGTGGCCAGCCACCTCAATGCCGCGAGCTCGGACGAGGTGATTTTCACTTCCGGCACCACCGACGGCATCAATCTGGTCGCCAACGTCCTCGGCCTTTCCGGCAGGATCAAGCCGGGCGATGAGCTGCTCATTTCCGCTCTGGAGCACCACTCCAACATCGTCCCGTGGCAGATGCTTTGCGAGCGAACCGGCGCGGTTCTCAAGGTCATTCCTTGCTTTGATGACGGCACGCTCGACCAAGCCGCCTTCCTTTCCCTGCTCAACGAGCGCACGAAAATCCTCTCGCTCACCTGGATTTCCAACTCCTTCGGCACCGTCAATCCGGTCGCGGAAATGGCCGCCGCCGCCAAAAACGTCGGCGCGCTCGTCCTGCTCGACGCCGCGCAGGCCGTCGCCCACACGCCCATCGACGTGCAGGCGCTCGACATCGATTTCCTCGCGTTTTCCGGCCACAAGGTTTACGCGCCGACCGGCATCGGCGTCCTGTGGGGCCGTGCGGAAATCCTC